>QMOK01000231.1 GCA_003648195.1 Chloroflexota bacterium
AGTTTTAATTTGGACACGGATTGACACTGATTTTCACGGATTCTTTTTTGTTTTTTCACAGAAAAATCCGCGTTTTCCGTGTTTATCCGTGTCCGAAAAAAGTCTTTCAGCATAAGTGTCGGGTAACTATATACCTATACGAATATTTTTTCCAAATCCGGGGGAGGATAGGACTTGCCCGTCCCGGTAGACTTCTTGGCCTCGGAGGATGACACGCCGCACCCGAGCACGGACTGGCCGGCCTTCAAAGGGCGTCCAGCCGCTGCGGGAGCGGCAATCCGCTGCTTGGATGTGGTGCCACTCCCCCACATCCACCTCCACCGAGGTCTCCGGCTGGGCTGGCAAACCGAAAATGCGCCGGGGGTTAGTGTGCATGCGCGTGATAATATCATCCACGGTCAGCCGCCCCTCGTAAGCGGCGGTCAGCAAAAGTGGGAGAGCCGTCTCTAGGCCGGGAAACCCTGAAGGCGGGTTCGCGCTGTCTTTTTCGGCCAACGTGTGGGGAGCGTGGTCGGTGGCGAAACAGTCAATCACGTCCAGGTTATCCCACAAGGCTTGCACATCCGCTGGGGACGCCAAACGGGGGCGCACTTCTGCCCTCCCCGCGCCAATGGCGGGGACATCCGCCGTAGAGAGGAAAAGGTGATGCGGCGTCACCTCACAGGTCACGGGGTAACCTTTCTCTTTGGCGGCTTTGATGAGGAGAATCTCATCGCGCCGGGAGACGTGGCAGATGTGGACGTGACGGCCATGAAGCGCGGCGAAGAAGAGCAACGCGGCCATGGTTTTTCCCTCCGCGTGGGCAACAATGGGACGCGAGCGAGGCCAATGCTCCAAATGCGCCGCCCAGGCGGCCATATCATCCAGCAAAAGCGGGCCGTAAGTGGCGTCCAAATAGAGTTTGAGGCCAGCCGCTTGGGACGCCAAAGCCGCTATTTGCGGCGCGTTGATAAGCGTGGCTCCCAGGTAAAGGCCGTAATCGCAGTGCGCTTTCGCTTCCGCGGCTTGCCGGGCCAGCGCAAAAGACGCGGCGTCCACCAAGGGAGGCTGGGTATTGGGCATGGCTAAAACGGTGGTCACGCCGCCCGCCAGCGCGGCAGCCGTGCCAGTAGCAAAATCTTCTTTATGGGTTGCGCCGGGTTCGCGCAGGTGAACGTGGATGTCGGTGAGGCCGGGTAGTTGCATAGTTGGGTAGTAAGGTGCGCTGCACTTGTAGTCCGAAGTGCGTTGCACCTGGTGGTTGGGCAGTAAGGTGCGCTGCACTTGTAGTCCGAAGTGCGTTGCACCTGATGGTTGGGCAGTAAGGTGCGCTGCACTTGTAGTCCGAAGTGCGTTGCACCTGGTGGTTGGGTGGTCTTTAGTCTGCTAGTCGGCAGCAAAAAAAAAGAGCCAATAAATGGCTCTAGGAAAACTTGGTTGTAAAAAATAAAACGCCCACAGGAGCAGCTTCGCTCAGGGGCGTTGGTATTCTTGGGGAGTAAATAATTATGTGTCCTCTCATATCGGGCGGAATTATAGGAAATTCTCTGGGTTTGTCAAGGGGAGTCTTAATATTGGGTGTGCTACAAAGTTGTTGGTTAAATACTCTCCCCCCTCACAGGTTGTGACAGTTCACTCAAGATCAATAATCCACTCTTCAAGCAAGGCTCGCAACAGCCCCTCCATCTCGTCAATCAAGGCTTCGGCTTCTCCTTCGCTGCTAGCTTTGGCGGTGATGCGAATACTAATTGAATCTCGGTGAGCGGCCAAGCCTACAGTGGGGTTATCTAAACGCTCCAATTCATCAATCAACTCGTCTATCCTGGATTCTGTGATGCCCACGGTGTGCAAACTGCGCGTTTTTATGACCTCTTGGAGATCAAAATGGACTCGAAGATATGGCATAACTTTGTCGGAGAGTAAATTTTTCATCTCATAAGGAACGCCGGGCAAAGAGATTAAAACATGGCCTTCGTTTTCCACCAAAAAAGCGGGGGCTGTGCCCCACTGATTTTCTAAAGCGAGGGCGTTTTGGGGGACATAAGCTTGTCGCCGGTTATTCTCAGTTGGGATGCGGCCAAGATGACGAAAGCGGTCTTTAATTTGCTCCCATAACTCCGCCCGAAATTCGGTTTCCACGCCAAAGGCCAAAGCCGCCGCCTCACGGGTAGGATCATCCACGGTGGGCCCCAATCCGCCAGTGGTGATGACAATCTCTGCGCGGTATAGGCTCTCTCGCATAATCTCGGCGATGCGCTCGGCGTTGTCTCCCACGGTGGCAGTGCGGTAAATATCCACGCCTACATCACGCAGGGCGCGGGCAATAACGCGCGTGTTAGTATCAACAATTTCACCTAACAAAAGCTCGGTTCCAATGGTAATAATTTCAGCAGTGGGCATATTTATCTCCGCGGTAAACAAAGGGAGCAAATGGTTCAGAGGATGCAGAGGTGACAAAGGGTGCAATTTGGCTCTTTTGTTTCCTCTGGCTCCTTTGTCTCCTCTTAAACAACGTTATATTCGTGTATCAAGCGGCCTTCTTCAAAACGCGCTAAATCGAGCATGGAAACATCTATGGTTTTATATTCGCCATCCAAAATGATCTCGGTCATCAACTTCCCAGAGACAGGCCCGTGCATAAAACCATGCCCAGAAAAACCGGCCACTACGTAAAAGCCCTCCACCGGCGTTGCCCCATAAATGGGGTGCGCGTCTGGGGTCACTTCGTACAAACCAGCCAAATGCGAGGCCAAGCCTGCTTTTTCGAGCAAGGGCAAGCGTTTAATAGCGGCTTCCATGTGAATAATTTCCCAATCGGGGTCTATGCCCTGACCGAAACCGATTTTCTCGTTGGGATTCGACATACCCGTTAACAAACCTCTCCCTTCTGGATGAAAATAGAGCGATTTAGCGAAATCAATCACAAAGGGAAAGTCTGGGGGGAGGTCAGGGAGCGGCGTGGTCGTGAGCCATTGACGGCGAAGGGGTTCAATGGGGATGGAAACGCCCGCCATCTGGCCGAGTTGCCCCGCCCAGGGGCCGGCAGCGTTAACCACGGTAGGGGCCGAGATTGTTCCGGCGGTGGTCTCTACCCCAACGATTTGCCCCTCTTCAACGCGGATACCTGTCACTTCAACGCTAGAGATCGCCCTGACTCCCAAGCGTTGGGCGGCTCCAATGTAGCCCATCACCACTCCGTTGGGGTCAACAACACCATCTTTGCGGTTATTTGTGGCCGCAATCACATCATCTAGGTTCATCATCGGCAAACGCTGTCGGACTTCGTCTCCCGTTAGCCATTCGGTTTCCACCCCTAGGCTATGCTGAAGTTCAACATTCTTCTGAAAGACATCTAAATCTTCTTCGCGGGTTAGCAAAAAGAGATAACCAACCTGATGATAGTCAATGGCCTGTCCAAATTCTTCTTGGAAACGCTCTAGCATGGGGAGACTTTCCAGGGAAAGGCGAATATTGACTTCGGTGGCAAATTGGTAGCGCACGCCTCCGGCACAGCGTCCGGTAGCGCCCTGACCAAAAAATTCCTCTTTTTCGATGAGAACAACGTCTTTAACGCCTCGTTCGGCAAGGTGATAGGCGGTGCTGGCGCCCATGACGCCGCCTCCGATGACGATGATATTAGCTGTTTTTGGGATAGACATGGGGTCTCCTTATGAAGTTGGTAAACTAGTGATTGGTAAATTGGAGGGCTGGCAGATAAGGTAGCGATTCGCCGGGAAATCTCACCAATTAATCTTTTGCCCCAGATTCTGGGATTGGGCGTTGTCTAATGCTAACCGCGCGGCGGCGGCGTCTTGGACGGCTACGCCTACGGATTTGAAAAAGGTAATTTGATTTGGCGAGGTGCGTCCCGGCGCGTTGCCACGGACGACTTCTCCCAGCTCAACAAGGTCTGCGGGAGAGATGAGTCCGCGCTCAATGGCAACTAGGATTTCTCCGGCTTCGGCCAGCACGCCTTCTCGTGAGCCAACGAACATGGAAGCCCGTCCCGCTGTTTCGGGTGGGATTTCGCGCATGGCGGGAGTATAGGATCCCACGCCGTTGATGTGTACACCGGGTTTGAGGTCTGCATCGGCAAAGACTGGTTTTGGAGAGGTGGTGGCAGAGCAGATTATATCGGCTTGTGAAACGGCTTGGGCTGATGATTGGGCGGCTCGCAGGTCGCGGGGGATGGGGCCTTGCCCTGCCATTTCGGCGATGAATTTTTCGACTCGTTTAGGGTCTAGATCATAT
>QMOK01000232.1 GCA_003648195.1 Chloroflexota bacterium
AAAAAAAATCCGCGTTTTCCGCGTCCATCCGTGTCCAATTATTAAAAGTGTCGGGGAGCTAGTTTTGCGAGAACTAGTCGCCAGAAAATTTCAGCAGGCAGGACGCGGACGAGTACGGACGAGCGCGGACGGGAAACAAAAAAAAATCCGCGTTTTCCGCGTCCATCCGTGTCCAATTATTAAAAGTGTCGGGGGAGCTAGTTAGCGGCGAAAAATTTGCGGCTTGGCAAATCTACCCCGTAAGTTCCTTGAATTGAAATTCAAGGCTAATAAACAAAGTCCGTTCGCTTTGCGTGCCCATGGCAAAACGGACTAGAACCACCGCTTTGAGTCGGTTTCAACCGACTTCGCCCATGGCAGCCTGTGATTTCAATCACAGCCAATGAGGCGCAAAAGGAAAACGCTCAATGAAACTAGAAACCAAAATTCAAGATCATCTAACTTATCTATACGGCGCAGAAGCCGCCAAGCAAATTATTCCCTCACTTGAAGAAATTCTAGCGGATTTTCAAGAGCGCAACCCTCACCTGCGAACAAACACCCCCGCTGACCGTGTCACCGAAAAAGACGCCATTCTCATCACCTACGGAGACCAAATCTTAGAAGAAAACGTCCCTCCGCTGCAATCGCTCACAGAAGTGCTGAACACCTACGCCAAAAATGCTCTCAGCGGCGTGCACATTTTGCCTTTCTTCCCGTACTCATCTGATGATGGCTTCTCTATTATTGACTATACGCAGGTCAACCCAGAACTAGGCTCCTGGGAAAACGTAGAGAGCTTAGGCAAAAATTTCCGCCTCATGTTTGATGCCGTCATCAACCATATTTCGCAGCACAGCCAATGGTTTCAAGGCTATCTCCGCAATGACCCGCACTACGCCAATTACTTCATCACCATAGAACCCGGCACAGACACATCGCAAGTGACCCGCCCCCGCGCCAAGCCCCTCCTCACGCCAGTTCAAACGTCCGCCGGCGAGAAGCTAGTTTGGACGACATTCAGCCCCGACCAAATTGACCTCAACCTCAGCGCCCCCGAAGTCTTCTTGGAAATCATCAAAATCCTCCTCCTCTACGCAGAAAAAGGCGCCGACATCATCCGCCTAGACGCTATTGCCTACGCTTGGAAAAAGCTAGGTACAACGTGCATTCACTTAGAAGAAGTTCACCGCTTAATCCAGCTTTTCCGCCTAATATTTAACCTTGTCGCACCCAACACCATCATCCTCACCGAGACCAACGTCCCCCACAAAGAAAATATCTCCTATTTTGGAGACGGCTTCAACGAAGCCCAAATGGTGTACCAATTCCCGCTCCCGCCCCTCATGCTTCACACTTTCATCACCGGGGATTCTACTCATCTCTCAAATTGGGCGGCGGATTTGGAAGCCCCCTCGGAGGAAACCACGTTCTTCAACTTTTTGGCCTCCCACGACGGGATAGGCGTGCGGCCAGTGGAGGGGATTCTCAACCAGGGGGAAACGGACGCCATCATTGAACGTGTTGCCACTCATGGAGGGCACATCTCCCACAAAACCAATCCCGATGGGAGCGAGAGCGTGTACGAACTAAACATCTCATATTTTGACGCGCTCTCTGACCCCAACGGCGGCGAACCCCTCGCGTTCCAAGCCCGGCGCTTCCTCGCTTCGCAAGCCATTATGCTCAGCTTGCAGGGCGTGCCGGGTATCTACGTCCACAGCCTCTTCGGCTCACGAAACTATCATCAGGGCGTAGAAAAAACCGGACACTACCGCTCTATCAACCGCGAAAAATTCCAGCGGTCGGCCTTAGAAAGCGAACTGCACGACCCAGAATCCCTCCGCCACAAAGTCTTCTTCCCTTATCTTGATCTCTTGAAAAAACGCGCCGCGCACGCTAGCTTCCACCCCAACGGGACACAAACCATCCTGCCTCCCCGCCAAACAGGAAACAAGGCTCTCTTCATCCTCATCCGCACCGCGCCCGCCGGGGAAGAGAAAATCCTCTGCGTTCACAATGTTTCTAACGCCGAACAAAGTGTCACGCTTGACGTGGGCGAGCTAGAATTGAAGACAACCGGCGCGCCTAAAGACATCATCACAGGGAAGGTTTATAAAATTAACGATATGGGGAATTTGGAGTTTAAATTGTTCCCTTACCAAATTCTGTGGCTAGCAGTATGATTGTGAGAAACAACAAATTGAGGAAAAAAATGCAAAAAATAATCACTGAAAGAGATAAATTGCTTAATGAAAAAGGAATGCTCAAAAACACAGGGTGGGCAAAAGATCTATTGCTTGAGTACAACCGAGCAGATATTCGAGCATCAAAATTCAAAATTAAAGAATGGGATTATTATTGTATTTTAACGGAGAATCAAGGCGTTGCTTTTACAATCGCTGACAATAGTTATTTGGGGGTTATTGCTGTCACAATTTTTGACTTCGACAAAGCTAAAGAGATTTCAAATTCCATAATACTACCGTTCACAATGGGTTCATTAAATATGCCCCCAACTTCAAAAAATGGGGACATTATTTTTAAAAACAAAAATATCTCCCTCAACTATATTCGGGGAAAAGAATCAAGAACTATTGAAATAGATTATCTTGATTTTTATAATAATGAAAATCTGACTGGCACAATAGTACTGCAACAGCCAGAAGCATTAGAATCGATGGTGATTGCAACGCCATTTCCCAAAAACAAGCTGGCATTTTATTATAATCAAAAAATAAATTGCCTGGCTGCAAAAGGTGAATTAATCCTTGGAGATAGAAATATTACATTTTCACCTGATAATTCTTTTGGTGTTCTAGATTGGGGACGTGGTGTATGGACATATTCAAATACGTGGTACTGGGGATCAGCTTCGGGGAAAATCGATGGGAAACTATTTGGATTTAATATCGGGTACGGGTTTGGAGATACATCAAAAGCTACCGAAAATATGGTATTTTATGAAGGGAAAGCACATAAACTTGATAAAGTTAAGTTTCATATTCCCAATGATGATTTTTTAAAGCCCTGGAAATTTACGAGTAATGATTCCAGATTTCAAATGGATTTCACGCCAATTCTTGACAGATACTCAAACACGAATCTAATATTGATTAAATCCACGCAGCATCAAGTTTTTGGGAGATTTTCAGGGAAAGTTATCCTAGATAACGGAGAGGAAATTATTGTAGAAAACTTGGTGGGATTTGCAGAAAAAGTCATGAATAGATGGTGATACAAATGAAGGCGCGGGTGAAGACGTTGGGGGTTTCAAAAAAGCCTAACGGTTTGTTTAGCTGCCGGGCGTTTTTGACCCTGAAGTAGCTTGGCTCATAACCGAACCCAAAAAATCGCACCGATTCGCGCGGGCGGTAGCCCGGTCTGCTTCATGATGGGTTAGTTCCCTTTGTCCAGATTCAACTGCGTGCATAATCTTTGCTACAGAATAGGCCGAAAAAACTCACCGCTGTATAACTTATATTTTCCCGAAACGCACGGCATCGTCGCCAATGGGCCAGTAGGCCTCAGGGGATTCATTACTCGGACCGGGGAAAATCTCATCTATCTTTTCGAGAGCATCCTGTGATAGCTCGATTTCAAGCGAACGCACGGATGACTCGAGTTGCGCAACCGTCCGAGGCCCGATAGACGGAGCCGCAACGATAGGTCTGCTCAATAGCCAAGCAATCGCTGTCTCGCCGGGAAGTTCACCAAGCTCTTTGCAAAAGTTCTCCCAAGCTTCGAGTTGTGGGCGAATTTTTTGCATGGGTTCTTGTGTACGAGGTAATGAGCGACGACCTTCCTTTGCTTTTTCGATGATTCCACCAAGCATTCCACCGGCCAAAGGCCCCCAGGGAATGACACTCATACCATAGCTTTCACATGCTGGGATAACATCCAGCTCAAAAGAGCGTCGTAAAAGACTGTAGCCGCATTGCTCGCTGACCGGCCCCATCAGGTTTCGTTTATTAGCTTCCTGGTTGGCTGTAGCTATATGCCATCCAGCAAAATTACTGGTGCCAAAGTAGGTAACTTTCCCCTCCCGAACCAATTGCTCCATCGCCTGCCAGACCTCTTCCCACGGCGCCGACCTATCAATGCGATGCATATAATAAAGGTCAATATGATCCGTCTGGAGGCGCTTCAGACTGGCTTCGCAACACTGTTTGATGCGATAGGCCGAAAGACCTACATCATTCGGGCCGTACCCCATTTCACCGTAGACTTTCGTGGCAAGCAC
>QMOK01000233.1 GCA_003648195.1 Chloroflexota bacterium
CGCTAGATGAACTCGATCAGGCTGTTTCAGATTTCTCGCATTGCTTCGCTTGGACTGAAGATGATCCTGGTTTGGGTTGGCTTCGTAAAGAAGCCGGTGACCAATTACAAGAGTTGAATAGATGAGTCTACTGCAAAAACTACAAAATCTCAAAAAACGCAAAGTTTTTCTTTGTGTTCTTCGAGAGAATTCTTTGTGAACTTAGTGCCTTTGTGGTGAAATTGACCTTTTTGCAGCGAAGTCACCATTTGAAGATTAATAAAAAAAAATAGTGGGAGATATAAAGATTTAAACGATTTAGAAAACTTGCCTTGATAAAGTTATTGAGAGCGTGCCCACCGATGAATCACAGCGTCAACTCCACAAAAGGGGTGCTGCGATAAAGGACTAAAGAATAAGCTACATTAAAAAAAACTCCCGCAAGGGAGTTTTTTCATTAAGCACACCCACACAACCCAGCAAAAACTACACCCCATTTTCAAAAATGCCGTCATCTGGTATCGTTATTAAAATTCACACCTAAACACACAGGCCAAAAACCAATGAAACTCAAAAAATACTTCCGGCGGCAAATTGCCCTCACCAACGAACACGGCTCCTGGGTTTTTCTCTTTAGCCCCCTCCTCATCGGCCTCTTCGCCGGGGGCCACTGGAGCATCGATTCCCTCTACCTCACCCTCGCCGCCCTAGCCGGATTTCTCATTCGCCAGCCAATCACCATCGCTGTCAAAATTTACAGCGGACGCCGCTCCCGAAGCGACCTCCCAGCCGCGCGTTTCTGGATACTCGTCTACGGCCTACTAGGGATAACCATGGTCTTCGCCCTCATCCTGCGCGGGTTTGGATTTGTGCTATACCTGGCACTCCCCGCCATCCCCGTTTTTGTGATGCACCTCTATCTAGTGCGGAAACGGGCCGAACGGGGACAAATAGGCGTGGAACTAGTCGCCAGCGGAATCCTCGCCTTAGCCGCTCCCGCCGCTTACTGGGTGGGGGTGGGAGGCTCCGCCCTGGGGGGATGGTGGCTCTGGGCACTGACGTGGTTCCAATCCTCGGCATCCATAGTCCACGCGTACTTGCGCTTAGAACAACGTCCACTACAAGAAATTCCCAGCCTCAAAGCGCGTTTCCATATGGGAAAAAGAGCGTTATTATATACCACGTTTAATCTAGTCGCCGTAGGCATTATTTCTTGGGCAGAAATACTTCCCCCGTGGATATTTATCCCCTACCTCCTCCAATGGCTAGAAACCCTGTGGGGCGTTATTCGCCCGGCAGCAGGCCTAAAACCAACCTCAATTGGATTTAGACAATTATTCATTAGCAGTGCTTTTACCATTTTATTCATCATCACCTGGCCGCTCACGTGAAATTTCGTAAAAATTGTGTATCTTCAACACCCAAGGAGAAAACCATGAAACATAATCCGTTATTTAACATCATATCCCTGCTTGTTATTCTAACGACACTTATCACCATGACAGGCTGCGACAAAACCACGGAACCACCCCCAGCCGAAGACGCCTTAACTGAAACACCAACTCCAGACGCCCAAGCGACAATTGATATTGTCCTTACTCAAACAATAGTCGCCGAAGACGAGTTTCAAGGCGCGGTTAACGAGGCTGTTGAGGCCACCATTACCGCTATGTCGGCCCTTGATGAAGAAAATTCCAGCGACATGAGCGAAGAAGAAATGGCCGCAGAAATTGACCAGGCCGTGAACGACGCCGAAAACGCTTCAGAGCAACTTAGCACAGCAACCAATGAAGCCGCCGCCGATGGCTCTATAACACAAGAAGAAGCAGACGAGATAGAAGCCCTAGTTTCTGATCTAGCCTATGCCATTGCCCTAGCCGAAGACTTGATCTACCTTTACGATGACGTTTATGGAGAACTGGCTATAGAAACGCTCTACTTGCTCACAGAATTAGAGGATGACCTAGACGAGCTGGCCGCATTCGCGACAGACATGGTTGAACTACTCATCATAGCCGAAGAAGCCTTAGACGAAGGACTGTTAGTAGCCGAAGATGTTATAGCTCAATTTGAGCAAGTGGTTTCTCAGGTTGATGTAACAGGCCTAACCGAAGCGAAAAACGCCTGGGTAGAAGCCCGCCAGATAGAAGCCGAAGACAGAATTGAGATGATAACGAATATGGTTCCAACCGAAGCGGCAGGAACGCGAAGAGAAGCTGTACTTAGTGCGTTCAACTATGTTGATACTGTCCGCGCCGCATTAGAAGATGGGACATTCACGCTCGCCGAACTGCAGAGCATTGGGCAACTTGGCGCAAACGTCCAAGCCAACTTTGCCCAATTTAGCGGCCCACTTCTACAGAATCGTTCCGCTGAAATAAGCAGCATCACCTCAATGCTGGCTCGTGGGCAACTCTCCCAAGCCCTGAATGGATTAAATCAATTGGAAAGCTTGCTGGGCAAACGCCCGTAAGTGTTTTTAACTATTTACGCACGCAAAATGTAGTGGGCTGCCAAGTGTAATTTGATGTGTTCGTAGTAAAGCATGCGAGTGCTTGTTTTAGGGGCTGGGTGAACTCTCGTTCGCCACTACAAACTATCAATTCATGCTTGACAAGCCAGTAGTTTAGTTAGATTATTAGTAACTACTCAGGCATGTCATTGCGAAGCGGTGTTTTCCCGCTGAAGCAATCTCTTAGAGCGTCTGGGAGACTGCTTCGGGGCAAAAAATGCCCCTCGCAACGACATTTCAAAGGTGGGCTGAGTAGTTACGATTATTACGATAAGGAAACTAATGGATATTTTAGAATACTCTTTTTATGAAAACACAGTGCAATCTTGGTTGATAGCTTTCGCTGCCTTTGTTCTTACAGTGCTGGTATTGCAATTCATCAAGCGCGTCTTAGAGAAGCGAGTTGTAGCTCTAATCAAAAAATCTCAATCGAAGATAGATGATTATTTACTGCCTTTGTTGCGCCAAACCCGATTTTTTTTCTTATTGACCGTAGGTGTTTACGTTGGTAATCTTTACCTCTTTTTGCCAACGAACATCCATGTGTGGGTGGGCAAAATTACCCGGCTTGTTTTCTTCATTCAAATAGGATTGTGGGGTTCTGCTCTAATAGCTTACTTTATCACTTGTCAAGTGTCAGAAAAAATAGAAGAGGATCAGGCCTCTGACGCTACGACTATTGATGCGCTGGGTTTGATTTCAAAGATAACTCTTTGGACTATTATTGGCCTTTTAGTTTTAGATAACTTGGGCGTAAAAGTAGATTCCCTTATTGCTAGTTTGGGAATTGGCGGTATTGCCATTGCCCTGGCCTTGCAAAATATTTTAGGGGACTTATTCGCCTCTTTGTCAATTGCTTTAGATAAACCTTTTGTGATTGGCGATTTCATTGTCCTGAACGGATTTGAAGGAACAGTAGAAGATATTGGCCTGAAAAGCACCCGTGTACGCAGTTTATCGGGAGAAGAGATTATCTTTGCCAATACTGACCTACTAAACAGCCGTATCCGCAATTACAAATGGCATAATGAGCGCAGGATAGCTTTTTCGATAGGGGTAACGTATGGCACTCCAACCGAGAAACTGGCCCAAATTCCAAGCATTGTAAAAGAGATTATTTCCCCCTTGGAACATATCCGCTTTGAGCGGGCGCACTTTAGCACAATGGCAGACTTTTCCCTCAATTACGACATTGTCTACTACGTCCAAGACCCTGATGCTAATTTCTTCTTGGATTTTCAACAGGAAATCAATCTAGCCCTCTATGAGCGCTTCGCGGAAGAAGGCATTGAATTTGCTTACCCCACTCAGACATTGTATATAGCAAAGTAGGTTAGGGAATGGCAACTGGCTAATAGTTAGGGGTTACGCAGTTGCCTCCTCTTGAACTTAAGTGTGTGGCGAATTACTATTCATCCCCGTGTAAAGGGATACACCTAAAAGGAGTTCTAAAATGAGAAAAGTAGCTATAGTTACTGACAGTACGGCATATTTACCACAAGAAATAATTAATCAATATCCCATTCATATTGTCCCGCTATTTGTTAATTGGGGCGAGGCAACATTTCTCGATGGAGTGGACATCATGCCCAAGGAGTTTTATGAACGTCTCCAAAAAAGCGAGCATCTTCCTACTACTTCTCAACCGTCCGTGGGGGCATTTGAAGTCTTGTTCCAAAAGCTTCATACTCAAGGATACGATATTATTGCTATACTTATCTCCTTGGGA
>QMOK01000234.1 GCA_003648195.1 Chloroflexota bacterium
GCCCAGCGGATTGTGAACGGCGATGTTCCCAGTGGCCTGAAACGCAAACGCCTCATAGAGCTAGATATGGGCGCTTTAGTCGCCGGAGCCAAATTCCGAGGCGAATTTGAAGAACGCCTCAAAGCCGTCCTACAAGAAATCACCGAATCAGCGGGCGAAATTTTGCTTTTCGTAGACGAGATGCACACGGTCGTGGGCGCGGGCGCGGCAGAAGGCGCCATGGACGCGGGCAACATGCTTAAACCCCTGTTGGCTCGAGGCGAATTACACATGATAGGGGCCACCACCCTGGACGAATATCGCAAACACATCGAAAAAGACGCCGCCCTAGAGCGCCGTTTCCAACCCTTATTTATAGAAGAACCCAACGTAGAAGACACCATTAGCATCTTAAGAGGTTTGAAAGAGCGTTACGAAATCCACCACGGAGTGCGCATCACCGACCCCGCCACAATTGCCGCCGCTACTCTATCAGACCGCTACATCTCTGATAGACAATTGCCCGACAAAGCCATTGACCTCATTGACGAAGCCGCAGCCCGCTTGCGAACCGAAATTGATTCCAAACCTCGCGCCCTGGATATTGTTGACCGCCAAATCATGCAACTTGAAATTGAGCGGGAAGCTCTTAAAAAAGAAAAAGACAAAGCCTCCAAGGAACGTTTGAAACTCATCAAACAAGAGCTAGCTAACCTGCATGAAGAATCTAAACATTTGCACACTCGCTGGATGACTGAAAAAGAATTAATCAGCAAATTGCAAACCATAAAAGGAGAAATTGAAAACACTCGCATAGAAATTGAACGCGCCGAACGCAAAGCGGATTTGGAAAAGGCTGCTCGCTTGCAATATGGAACTCTGCGCGACCTGCAAGATCAATTAGTCGAGCAGAGGCAAAAACTTAAGAATGCGCAGGATGAAGGCGCGTTGCTGAAAGAAGAAGTGGATGCAGAAGAAATAGCCGGCGTGGTTTCCCGTTGGACAGGGATTCCCATTTCCCGTTTGGTGGAAAGTGAAACCCAAAAACTGCTCCTCATGGAGGATCGTCTGCACCTTCGCGTGGTGGGCCAAGAAAAAGCAATCAAGGCTGTGGCAAACGCTGTACGCCGCTCCCGAGCCGGCCTGCAAGACCCCAACCGCCCCATCGGATCGTTCATTTTTGTCGGCCCCACTGGAGTTGGTAAAACAGAACTAGCACGCGCCTTGGCCGAATTCATGTTTGACGACGAAGACGCCATGGTGCGTATTGATATGAGCGAATATCAAGAAAAACACACCGTTTCCCGTTTATTGGGTGCCCCTCCCGGATACGTGGGCTACGGCGAAGGCGGCCAGCTTACAGAGAAAATTCGCCGCCGTCCATACAGCGTAGTTCTATTTGACGAAATTGAGAAAGCTCATAAAGAAGTCTTCAATACCCTTCTGCAATTACTAGATGACGGACGTCTAACAGATGGGCAGGGCCGTACCGTAGATTTTCGCCACACTGTGGTCATCATGACTAGCAATATCGGCAGCGAAATCTGGGCTAACCAAGGAGAAAATTGGAATTACGAAAACGCCCAAGAATACACACTAAAAGCCCTGCAATCTGCTTTTCGCCCCGAATTTCTAAACCGCATTGACGAAATTGTGACTTTCCACGTGCTAACCTTAGAAAACCTGATTGAAATCGTAGATATTCAGCTAGCCCACATAGCTGAACTGGCACAAATTCAGGGATATACTTTGGATGTTACCAAAAGCGCGAAAAAATATCTGGCAGATTTAGGCTACGACCCGGCCTACGGCGCACGCCCGCTCAAACGTGTCATCCAACGCCAATTACAAGACCCCCTGGCACTCGCCATCCTCAGCGGAAAATTCAGCCCCGGCGACACAATCCGTGTTGAGCGTGGCTCCGAAGGATTAGCGTTTGTGCTTCACTCCGCACGTGGTGAGAGTGAATAAGAAAACTATGCCCCTGCAAACCCTGCCTGACGCCGCCCAGAATGGGATGCTCCTGACAATCTCGAAATAGCGGAGTGGCTGCCAAAAAACGAAGCCAAAACCTTAGCGCGTGACCACGAACTCAAAACCTACATAGACACCTTGCCCAAAGACCGCGCGGGGTACGGCCTCATCCATCAGGACGCCCACGGTGGAAACTTCTTCATCAAAGACGGGGCAATCACTCTCTTCGATTTCGATGACTGTATGTACGGATGGTTCATCTACGATATTGCCATGGTCTTGTTTTACGCCGCACTGGGGAAAGAAGATATGGCGGCTTTCACAAAAACTTTCATGGGAGATTTTTTACAGGGATATGCTCAAGAGAACATGCTAGACCCCCCATGGCTGCCGGAAATCCCGCATTTCCTCAAACTACGTGAGATAGACCTCTACGCCATCATTCACCCAGTTTTGATGTCGAAAATATCGATGACCCTTGGTGCGCCCGCTATATGGCTGGCTGCAAAGAAAAAATCGAAGAGAATGTACCGTTTATCGAATTTGATTGGGGGACATTGGAATAGATAACGCGGTAATTGTTTATAACACAGAGACGCACAGAGGAAAACCAAAAACAAGTTTTTTCTTTGCGTGCCTCTGTGTAATTTTTTTAACCAAGTTCTAATTACTGCCCGACCCGAAAAACATGCACCACCGATTTATATTCATCGGCCAGACGCTCTATCACGTAGAGTAAGCCATGTTCGCGGTCAAAGGCCGCCGCGCCTATTAGGGTTAGGTTATCGCCGGGAAATTCGTGTTCGGGGACGAAGAGGTAGGGTGTTAAGTCTAGGGACGCGTAGGGCTGAGGCTCCCAGGTTTCCATCTCACCACGCGCCACCGCGCCCAGGTCAGCCGGATCGTAAAAGATGATTTGGGCCTGGTAATCATCGGCCCAATAGCCACGGTCATCATAAGGCCATTCTGGCACTTCGGGGCAATTGCCTTGCTCAGCGCAGTCATAGTCCCAAACCACGCCATTAGAAAATCCGTACCAGGCCGTGCCCAGTGCTTTGGTTCCCACAAAGATCACGGCCGATTTTTCCCCCGCCGTAAGCCAAGCCCCGCCCCACCAATGATCGGGGTCTAAATAGCCATTCATGGCCGTGCTTTCATCGCTCACGATGTCGGGGCCATCTGCCTGTTCACCGTAGAGCAAAAGCGGCGTTAGGGTGGTTAGCTTTGCGTTGGGGGCCGGGGGATTGCCATCCTCCCAGGGGGCGTAAGCGAAGAGGGCTGGGCCGCGCCCGCTCCAAGGGCCTTCCCGTGCCCGCCCTGTGGCCAGCAACATCCCCGGCGCGTTGACCGCCGCCCATTCCGCCGGAATCTCGAAGATGTAGTCATTGGTCACATAATTAGTGTAGCCGCCGAAAACCCATGTCCCAGCAGGCTGCGGATGAGATAAATCCAGTTCGCTCCACCCGTGGGATGGCTCGAAGTCTTGGATATGCTGACCCCAAGCGAAGTGCAGTTTACCTGTGGTTTGGTCACCCTGGGGTGGGAGGTATTCCATCCCCAAGCGTGGGATGGCTAACTCGTCTGTGATTGTGCCGCCGGTGATGTCGGCAAAAGGCTGCAAGGTGACGGCTGTGTTCAGGTCGTCCAAGTTTTTAGAGTTCACCGGAGCGGGGATGCTGATTTCTGAGACGTAGAGCTGCTGGTCGTGCCCCACGCCAAAAAGCGAGCCGGGGAAACCGTCATCGGGGCTGTTGGAGTCCCCGCCGGGGTAAAAACTTAGCCCGTGGCCGCTGTAATCCCAACTGGAGCCGCCAGAGGCTTCGGGCAAGCGAAACGCGCCTAAGTATTGCAAATCGTCTGGGGAAACAACTTCACCTGAGAGCGGAATTACGGGCACGGGGCTGGTAGGCGCAAGTTTTGTGTTCTCCGCCGGGGTTGGTTCTGACGTCTCGGGTTCCATTTCCCCAGGTAAATTACAAGCCAAGACGGACAGGATGATCAAGAAAATCGGCCAGAGTAATTTTGTCTTGCGGATAGTCATTATTTATCTCCTTGTAGATATTTATCTGGGTATGGGCAGTTTCCTTAAGGGTAGTTTTGTATGGGCTTTGATATTATAATCTGAGCCAAACCACAAGGCAAACAAAAATATGAACCGAAGTTTTCTTGCTGTTTGAATATAAGGTGTAAAATGAATCAAGAAAAATATTCTTATACAATTTCTGAAGAAGTGTTTGCACAATTCCCAGGGTACC
>QMOK01000235.1 GCA_003648195.1 Chloroflexota bacterium
CGTTAAATTCGTGTCATCCGTGTCCCTCCCAACCAAAAAGCGTCCGGCACATTCGCCGGACGCTTCAACAACTAATTCCTCGTGATTTCTAGTCCACATACACCTTAACAATCTTATCCACCTGCCGAATCGCGTCTACAACATCCGCGCCCTCGGTCACCTTACCGAAAACAGTATGCTTCCCATTCAGGTGCGGCTGCGGGGCGTGGGTGATGAAAAATTGGCTCCCGTTCGTGTTGGGACCGGCGTTCGCCATCGAGATCACCTTGGCCTCATGCTTCAGCGGATTACCCACCAACTCATCCTCAAATTTATAGCCAGGGCCGCCGCGTCCCGTGCCCGTGGGGTCTCCGCCTTGGATCATAAAATTACTAATCACGCGGTGAAAACTCACGCCATCGTAGTACCCTTCTTTTGCCAAAAAGACAAAATTATTCACCGTCTTGGGCGCGTGCTCGGCATAAAGCTCCAGCGCAATTGTGCCCTTGCTCGTCTCCATCTTCACGGCATACACCGCATCCGTCTCAATCTGCATCTCTGGGGGATTTTTCCATTGTTTCGCCATAAAAACTCCTTTATAAATAGCAACTTAAATTTCCGCCATTATAACACCTCAGTTCCCACATACAAACAATGGCCCCACAGATTGGTTTTGGTTGTTTTTTTGGGGGGATCGCCCAGCGGGATTCTGCCCTGGAGGAAGTTGCCCATTTCCAGGCGCGGGGACTGCCCCTTGAGGCATTTTTCCCTGGGGGGAGGGTGATCCCATTTCCCTAAAGCGTGGAACCACCCTGCAGGCGTCACGCAGCCACTCGTCAATCTCGTGGTTTGAACTACCCAAAACATAACGCAACTCGCCGGCGGCCACCATCTCGCTCAAATCCTCCACCGATACCACCGAGTCGCTCCCGCTAAAACCACCCATATACAACACTGGTCGCCCCGTCTCCAATACAAAATCCGCTCCCGCATTCGCTCTGGGCACAGCTACTAAATAAGTCACATCCTGAGTGTTTTTCTCCAGGAAAACCAGCAAATCATGCTGAGGGTTAGCATCAGGTCGAGCGTAACCATCGGGAAGATTCCTATCATCGCGGGCGTTGCCTTTCCCCGCATAAGCCGAGGGGAGGTGAATATTCTGATCGCTCATAGACGTCATCCCCGACCACGCCAAGGGGATAAGCAAAATCGCCAGCAGGGCCGCGATCCCGCCCGCCCGGCGGGTTTGGACATCCGAGAAGAGCAGCCCCCCGCCCACTAAAAGCATCACCACGGGGAGAACCATCCACCACGACAAGGCCTCAAACTGAACCGCCAAATAAATCTGAAATACCAGGGTCAGGCCTCCCCCTGCCAGGAGCAATCCGTCCGCCACTTGGGGATGCCTCTCCCCCAGGCGTTTGAGGGCATCCACGCCCATCCCCACCACTGCGCCCAGAGCCGGGGCGAGCATGATCATGTAATAAGCGTGAAAAAAAGCCGCCACGCTGAAGAAAACCAAACACGTCATCAGCCATCCCCCCCATAACACCACGCCTTTATGCACGCCAGAGGTTAGCGGGAGGTTCATTTTGACCGAAATAGTGGTGACAACTAATCCCAATAAAGCGAACGGTAAAAGCCAGCTCATTTCTTTGGCCAAAGGCGGCTCAAAAAAGCGTGTGATGCCTTGGCGACCGGTCTCTTGGCTAAAGCGCACGTTCGAAGGCTGGGATTGGCCTCCCGGTTGACCATCTGGAGAAACGTTGGGAGGAGTTCGCTGAGTCGCTCTCCCTTTTCCGCCAAAGAGACGGTTTAAGCCATTGTGCCCGACAATCAATTCCATCACCGTGTTATCGGTGCTAGAGCCAATGTATGGGCGTTGGTCGGCGGGAGTTAAATCTACGGCTGCCGCCCAAGAAAGAGAAACGATGAGCATTATTATGGTTGCAAGCGTCAAGTTGATAATCTTCCGTCCCCAGCCGGTTTTCGCGCCCAAAAAGTAGAGAGCGTAAAAGGCGGGGAGCGGCAAAAAGGCTTGCATCATTTTGATGTTGAATCCCAGTCCCACTAGCACGGCTCCGGCTAAGAGATAGCGGAACTTCCCTTTTTCAGTCGCTAAAACGAACATCCACGCTGCCAACATGAGGGTAAATACTAACATGCCATCCATGGTGTTATTGCGCACGGTGGCCACCACTACGGGCGTGATGGCCCAAACCAAAGAGGCTATGAGGCCGGCCTCAATGCTGAAATATTTTTTCACCAAATGATATAAAAGCGGGATTGTCAGCAGCCCGGCGATAATGTTGGGCAGCATGACGGCAAAACCATTCACGCCAAAAATAAAGGCGGAGGCGGCTTCTATCCATAATCCAAGAGGAGGTTTGTCAACGGTAACACTCCCTCCCGGCTCGGCGGCCACGAAAAAGAAGTTATGCCAGGACTGGAGCATACTCTCTACGGCGGCGGTGTAGTATTCGTTGGCGTTCCCCAGCGAGGAGATGTCGTAGAAGTACAGGAATCCGGCCAGGATGATGATGCCTGCCAAAATGATGTAGGCGGTTTTGGGGGTTAGTTTATTAGTTTTATAGTTTTGCAGTTTGGTAGTTGAGTTCATGGTTTTATCCAGGTTTAATAGAACGCGGATGTGCCAGAAATGCACTGTCCTCGCTGATTTTACGGATTTTCGCAGATTAAAAACTAAAAAAAGTTAATCCGTACAAATCTGCCCAATCCGTGTCATCCGTGTTCCATTCCAAATGTCCAATAACGGTTAGCGAAATAATTCCAGAAAACGACTACGCCTGTAGCCGCCACTTTGGCCGGAAGGTAGGCCAAGCTGGGGTCTGGCATCCAGGCCGAGGCCAGAGATTCCAAGGAGAGTACGCACAGGTTATTGATACCCAGACCCAGAGCGCTCACAAGGGCAAATTGCCCAAACTGTACTCCAAGTTGGCCTTTGTGGGCGTCTGCGTAAGTCCAATGATAATTCCAGGTAAAATTGTTGACCACCCCAACAGAAAAAGAGAGCGTAGCGGCCAGCAGGGTTCCCATCCCCAGCCATTTTAAGGTTATCAAAGCGCCAAAATCGAGGATGGTTCCGCTGAGACCAACGACTAAAAACCGGAAGAAGCGTTGGGGTTCGTTGCGGTTTAGGGTGGGGGTGAGGATGCTCATTTTTAGCTCCGAAAGCGGCTCAGACTTCCGAAGTTTGCTACGGATGTATTTTATCCGCGACTTCGGAAGTCTGACTGCTACACTAAGGCGTATGCGGGTTTTGAACTGGGGAATGTTGAGCGGAACGATCCCCGGCGATGACGACTGCGGCTAAGAGCGTGCCGTCTTCCTGTACCTTGGCGGCTACGCCCGCGCTCCAGCCGACTTGCATCTCGTCTAGGTTTGTGAGTTGGCCTTTGTAGCGGGTGTTTTCGTCCACGGTGAAGGTTAGGGATTCTCCGTCTTTGGTGGTGATGGTGAACGTGCCCGCCCCGGCGTTTACGCTGGCGACTTCGCCGCGAGCCTTGGTGATTTCTGGGCGTTTCCCGGCGATGATGATTGTGGCGAGAAGCGTGCCGTCTTCCTGCTCCTTGGCGGCTACGCCCGCGCTCCAGCCGACTTGCATCCCGTCTAGGTTTGTGAGTTGGCCTTTGTAGCGGGTGTTTTCGTCCACGGTGAAGGTTAATTCCTCGCCGCTTGGGGTTTGCAATGCGAAAGTTTCCGCGTCAACGTCTACCGCGGTGATTTCTCCACATTTACGAACGGCAAAACGGCCTTTGGGCTGGAAATCGTCTGGCAATAGAATAACCAGCTTGGCCGCGGCATCTTCGCTTGGGCCTGCTACGACCGCCACTTTCTGCCCAATCTCCAGGTCTGCAAATGTGGCGGTTTCTTCTTCGTTTGGGACGCGGAAGCGGGTGTTCTCATCCACAGAGAATGTGATTTCTTTGCCTTTTTGGTTTTGAACGGTGAACTGTCCATCCCTCACAGAGACAACTTCGCCATAGGCTCGCCGCGCACCTTTTAGCTCAGGTTCGGGATTCCTCTCCGCGGCGAAGACGGCTCCGCTCACTAACAAGGCAATTATTAGAGCAATAATAGTGGAAAGGGTGATTTTTTTAGACATTTTTATACCTCCAATTTACTAGGTTTTTCTGAATTTTTAATGGAACACTTATAGGATACAGTTTCAGTGTTAACAGA
>QMOK01000236.1 GCA_003648195.1 Chloroflexota bacterium
ACGTCATCTTAGCCTTACAGGTGCGGCGCATCCAAGAGCAGATGCAACGCACCTACTGCATTACCCCGCCTCCGCTTTCATTTTCTCGGCTACTTTTTTGGCTATGGCTCCGAAGCCAGCCACAGGGTTAGTTACTGCAGCCAAGACCACCTCCAAAATATCGGGCGCCATGCGCTTGATGTTGCGCAGGTGACGGGAGAATTGCTTCTCTTCTGCTTCTGGGCCTTTTTTGTCTTCTTTTTGAAGTTCTTTGACTTCCGATTTGAGGTCTTCTTTGTCAAGCTGGTCAAGGTCGGGGTGTTTTTCAATTTCATTGAAAATTTGCTGGATGTACTCTTTTTGCAGTGTGATGGTTGCCCCTGCTATATTGTTATCTCCGGTGATAATGGTGCTGCCGCTAACGTTCCCGCCGATGGCTACACCCCGCTCTCCGGCGGTGACGTTTTTGTCGCGCCCAACGAAGTCGCCCCCGCCAGTGTTGATGTTCCCGCCTACGTACGCTCCGCCGCCGGTATTGATGTTTGTATGGCTCACAGGTTGCTCCTTGTTTGGGGTCTTAGGTTTGGGGGGTGGCAGGTGCTTACTTTGGCTCCCGCGCCGCCCCGGGGATTCGCCTTTTATCCCCGCTACTAGGCGGTGGAAAGCTTCTTCGTCATCTAGCCCTTTGCGAAAATCTACCCAGGTGAGGCGCCGCAAGAACGAGGGGATTTCGTCATTTTCTGGCATGGTGGTTCCGGGAAGGAGGACGGGAATGACGCGCCGCTGGGGGTCACGCACGCGGGTGTTGAGGGCGTCTCGCAGTTCTTCGTTGTGCCAGCCGCTAATGCCCGCCGGGCCAAGGAAGACGGCTACGGTTTGCGATGCTTCGAGGGCGTTTTCGAGATCTTCTTGCCAGGGCGCGCCGGGGACGAGGTTCCAGACGTCAAGAAAGACGACCAGTTTGGCCTCGTCTTCTATTTTGGCAGCCAGCCATTTTACAGACGGCTTATCTTGGCTGTTATGAGATAGAAAGACGTCGTATTGGTATGTAGGCATGTATTTTTCTCCTTACGAGTGAACCAAGTGCAACGCGCTTTGGAAGTGCATTGCACCTTTGAATATTATTTTTTGCGCTTCGCGCCCAGAGGGGGCTTTCCCCCTCTGGACACCCCATTCAGAGGACAGAGTGCGCGCTTCGCGCGCTATCAGAGTGGCCCAGCTTTGCTGGGCTACAGAGTTCAGAGGCGCAGCTACGCTGCGCTTTCAGAGTCCAGAGGCAGCCCCTTCGGGGGGCAATGGGGACGCCACGACCCGAAACCCTATGTTGACGTTCCCGTAGTTTGGGTAGAGCCAGAAGCGGTAGGCACAGCGCACGAACCAGGTATCATCGAAGAAAGAGCCACCGCGCATCACACGGTCAATATCATCCCCAGCATCTAAATTCTCGCGGCCATCGTCGGGATTGTAGGGATAATCTTTGATTAGGCTCCGTGTCCATTCCCATACATTGCCGCTCAAATCCAATACGCCATAGGGACTAGCTCCATTCAAAAACAAACCCACTGGCGTAGTTTCTCTCAAACCAAGTTCATCATTGTTAACATGAAGTTCTTTCCAATCGTCCCCCCACGGATACTCTCTCTGGTCTTCGCAACCACGGGCGGCTTTTTCCCATTCGGCTTCGCTAGGTAAAGTAATTATTTTGCCCGTTTGTTCACTCAACCAGCGGCAATAGCCTAGAGCATCATGCCAACTGACATTCACTACGGGGTGTTTCTCTAAACCCTTGGGAATTTCACCACCGCGCCAATGCTCAGGAGCGTTTACTTTAGCACTGCTCACATACACCCCATACTGAGCATTGGTTATTGGTACACGGGATATTTGAAAATCTGGCAAATGCAAGCGGTGGGTTGGCTTTTCACGGCTGTTGCCTTTTTCGCTCCCCATCCAAAATTCTCCGGCCGGGATTCTAACCCATTCTGGCTCGCCACAAGGTTTTTTCCAAAATCTGGAGCTAATCCGTCCACTTTCAATGCGAGCCAGGGCGTTTGTAGCAGTTATTTTTTGTAAAACAGATTCTTTATTGCCTTTTTCTAAAGGAGCATCAGCCTGTTCTTTCAGACGCGAACGCGCCTTGTCTAGTAAATTACCTTCCACTCGCGCCGGGCCAACATCAAAGAGACATTCAGCGGCCACAAGCAAATGGTGGTGTGGTTCTGGTTCATTGGTTGTGTCTGCGTTCAAAATAGCAGCAATTAATTCACTCACGCGCCGTTTTCCTTGTGTGCTCAAATAACCTGCCTGCAATAATATTACCTCTCGCCACCACGGGTCTGATAATTTTTCGATGGAAAACGCTAGTGCGTCTGCTCTATCTGCTAAAGCGCGGGCTGCCAAATATTCCTGAAAAGTCAAATGGGCAAAACCATAAATGCCAACACCTCGCTCTATCAACATGCCACTGCGCTCATTAATAATGCCCAAAAAGCGATCAACAGCCTTATTAGCCGCATTGGGGCCATTTGCAATCATATTTTTGAAAGTTGGCAACAAAAGGGAGCGCAAATCATCCAATTCAATTTCGCGTTGCTCCCTCTCGTGCATCCAAAAGGCTACAGGTTCAAGCAAGCTGCGGCGGTCGCCACTATCTAGCTTGATTTCACCAACGCTAAATTCGGTTTGCATACCAGATTTAGCAGCGTCCCAGTTTCCTAGCAAAACCTCAACTGCTTCTTCATACAGTTCAGAGCGGCGTTCTGGTAAATTGGCACGATAGCGATGTACAAGGGCTATTACAGTCAGCAAAAGCGGATTGACAGCCAAGTCAGCCACACGGGGATTGCTCTCAATGGCGTCAATCAGGCGTTGGGCTTGAGCGTCAGCCAGGCGCAAAATCTCTTCAGAATCATCTCCTGCCAAGGTTGATTCCACTACTCGTGTCCAATCAAGCACAAATTGGCGCACTTCTGCGGGGCTAAAATCACGCACTTTTGCGAGACCGAATTCAGCTCCAATGCGGGCTGCTTTTTCATAGCCTACAATACGGCTAGTGACCACATAGCGCGGCTTTGGGTAGCGCACGGTGAATTTTTCAATGAGGCGGGCGATGCGCTCGCGCAAGGTTTTATCAGCTACTTCATCCATGCCGTCCAGCAAAATGACCGCTTTGCCGTTCTTCAGAGATTTATCAAAAAAATCATCTGGTAAAGCTATTTCTTGGGCGGCGAAATAATCATATAAAAAACGCAAGAGCAACGCTGGGCCATCTTTACCAGAGTCTGGGTGCTCTACGCGTAAATGCTGGCCCAAATTACGCAAAGGTAAAATCACAGGTAAATATTCATCTTCTGTGGCGAGTGCAAGGCGTTCGCGTAGCATGGCGGCATCCTGGCGGGCATAGGTCAAGGCCAGGTAAGAAAGCAGTGTGGTTTTCCCACAGCCAGGGTCTCCTATCACTACCAAGCGGCGGTAACGCCGTAAGGCAGAGGCAATTGTCAGTGCGCCGCTGTGCGATTGCTCATCTTGCCAGTCACCTTTTCGACTAGCTTTGTCATTACCGATTGAATGTTGATCCATGGCTGTCAGCGATACATAGACATTCTCTAATGAAACGCTTAAAGGGCTGCTGCCTGCGCTAATTCCTTGCAGGCGCAGGTGTTGATGCGAGGCAATAAGATGCGCTAAGTATTGTTTTCGAGCTTCAGGGTACGGTAAATGTTTTTGGGCAGCGGGCAAGGGGTAGGTGACATTGATTTGCTCAACAAAGACTCCGTTTTTTTTGTCGCGCCCAACAAAATCTCCGCCTTGCGTTTGGACATTACCGGCAACTACCGCACCCCCAGCGGTCTCCAATAGTGGGCGTAATTGAGCTTGCAAGTCAGCTTGTTTCTCATTTACAACATCTTCACCTAGCACCTGACGCAATTTTCCCAAGCTCTCTATTTGCTCTTGAAGCTCGGCAATTTGGCTTTGGATTTTGGATAGATTGTCGTTCACGATTTACGCTCCTTTACCATTAGGGGATTTTGGCCTACTCTGAGTATAGCATAGCCGCCGCGCCGTCCGCGCCGACAATTTTGAGGGGGAGACAGTGCAACGAGGAGGTGAGACGCACTTTGGAAGTGCGTTGCACCTGGGGGGGGTAGAAAATTTCATTCTTTTACTAGCAACGCCTGCGCCGGTGCGCCGTCCGCGC
>QMOK01000237.1 GCA_003648195.1 Chloroflexota bacterium
CGGTAGACAAAATAGATTCCCAGGCAGTTCTCTGTCGCCCAATTACCTCGTTACCTCATCACCTCGTTACCCCATTACCTTATTTCCTGATTTCCCTAATCAAAGGAGGTTCTAAGCATGTTACAAGGCAAAGGATTTTACATTTGGAAGATAAAAGAATGTGAAAACGGCGATATAGAGAAAATTGCAGAGAAAGCGGCTGACGGTAATTTTAGTCATGTGATTGTTAAAATTGCTGATGGTCCTTATACCTATAACTATGATTGGAATCGTCATCTTGACCTCGTCCCGCTGCTGGCAAGCGAGCTTCATAGCCGGGGCATTGAGGTTTGGGGGTGGCATTTCGTTTATGGGACTGAACCCGCCAGGGAAGCGCAAAAGGCTATTCAACGGATCCATGAACTAAATATAGATGGTTACGTTATTGACGCCGAAGGTTCTTATCAGGGTAAGCATCAAGCGGCTAAAGTTTTCATGCAAAAATTGACCAACGGCGTTCAGGGTATACCTATCGCTCTTAGCTCCTATCGGTCTCCCTCTTATCATTCTCAATTTCCCTGGGATGAGTTTTTGTCTAAGTGTGATTACAACATGCCGCAGCTTTATTGGATGAAAGCGCATAATCCGGGAGAGCAGTTGAAATACTGCGTTCGTGAATTTCAAAAATTGCCCCACACGCCTATCATTGTTCCCACGGGAGCGGCCTTTACTGAACACGGATGGTCGCCTAACGCGGCTGAGGTGAAAGAATTCTTAGAAACAGCCAAAGAACTCAATTTGCCGGCGGCCAATTTCTGGGAGTGGGCAAATTGCCACGCGGAGTTACCTCCTAATGTATGGCAAACTATTTGTGATTTCTCTTGGGATGGCGCGTTAGCCCCAGCCGATATAGCTGGCCCAGACATTCGGGCGCTAAGTGACGCTACTGGCGATATAGCAGAGTTGTATATTCAGGCGCTCAACACCAATTCTCATGATCAAGTTGCGGAACTTTATGTTTCTAATGCCGTTCATATTCTTCCCAAGCGCACCATTCAGGGGAAAGCGAATATAAAAAATTGGTACCTTTTGTTCTTTAATCAGATTTTGCCTAATGCCACTTTCCAATTGACAGGGAGTTCTGGAACAGGAAGTTCCCGTCACCTAACCTGGACGGCTCAATCTGCGCAGGGGAACGTTCTAAATGGGAATGACACTTTAGGCTTGGTCAATGGCAAAATAGCTTATCACCTTTCTTATTTCACAGTCTCTGAGGCTACAAACGATAAATATAAAGTCACCGCTTCTAGTTTGAACGTGAGAAAAGAACCTTCAATTACTGGTAAGGTGATAGGTTCTTTGTGCAAAGATGATGTTGTTACTTTGCTTGAAAAATCCCCAGATTTATATTGGTTCAAGATTAAAACGACCTGGGATTTAATAGGCTGGGCGTCCCATAAGTTTTTGGTTCCCGTGCAAGACGGCGGGGGAGGCACACCAGACGATCCGCCATGGTTGAAAATTGCCTATCAAGAGAGAGGCGTAAAAGAATTTGCTGGCGAGGCCGATAATCCGCGCATAGTGGAGTACCACAAATCGACTACTTTGAGTCATGAATACGCGAAACAAGATGAAACCCCATGGTGTTCATCTTTTGCCAATTGGTGCGTTGAACAAAGTGGTTACGAAGGTACAGATTCTGCATGGGCGCGGTCATGGCTTAACTGGGGAAAAAAGATCACAACTCCTCGCCGAGGGTGCATAGTCGTTTTCAAGCGTCCCCCCAGTCCCACTAGTGGACATGTCGGTTTTTATATTGACCAAAACAGCTCAAAAATCATTGTGCTTGGCGGCAACCAAGGCAATGAAGTCAACATTGCCCCCCAGAACAAAGATAATTTGCTTGCTTACCGCTGGCCGAGCGTCTATACAGAAGATTAGCTCCGCCACTACCTAACTACTAAGCTATCAGATGCAACGCACTTTGAATTACAAGTGCAGCGCACCCATTACCCAACCACTATGCTAAAACTCCTCCATTTTGCCGATGCGCACATAGATATGGCCAACTATGGCCGCCACGACCCCGAAACGGGACTTCCCATGCGGGTGATGGATTTCCTCAAATCGCTTGATACTATTGTTAATGCCGCCGTAGAAGAAAAAGTAGACCTGGTTATCTTTGCCGGAGATGCCTACAAAGACCGCAACCCTGCTCCCACCTTTCAGCGCGAATGGGGAAAAAGGATTATGCGCCTCTCTAACGCTGAGATTCCCACTCTGCTTCTGGTTGGCAACCACGACCTCTCCCCCGCCTTGGGACGCGCCCACGCCCTAACCGAGTTCAGCACCCTCAGCGTGCCTCACATCAAGATCATCGACAAACCTCAATTCCTCTCCCCGTCAGAATTGGAAGACCTCCCCATTCAGGTTTTAGCCATCCCCTGGCTCACCCGCTCGCGGATGATGGCCTCCCTTGACCTCTCCACTCGCGACCCGGAAAAAATCTACGAAGCCCTCGAAGAGCGGCTTTCCAACATCATAGACAAATGGCTGGCAGAAGCTGACCCAAATTTGCCCACTATTCTCACCGCCCACGCCTCGGTGCAGGGCGCGACCTATGGCGGAGAACGCACAGTGATGCTCGGCAAAGATTTAGTGTTGCCTGGCTCATTGGTTCGCGACCCACGCTTAGATTATGTTGCGCTGGGGCACATCCACAAAGCTCAGAACCTTACCCCAAAGGGAGAAATGCCGCCCATAATTTACCCCGGTTCTATAGAAAGGGTAGACTTCGGCGAAGCCAAGGATGATAAATTCTTTGTCATTGCCGAAATTGAGCGCGGAAAAACATTGGTAAATTGGCGAAAACTAGACCATATTCGCCCCTTTGTAGATAGATACCTCAGCCTAAAAACGAGAGAAAACATTACCGCCCAGCTCCGCGCCGCCCTGCCCGCGCCCGAAGAACTGCAAGGTGCTATTGTTCGCTTGGTGTTGGAATACCCCCGAGCCTGGTCTCCGCTCATAGACGAGAACGCCCTCCAAGAACACCGCGACCACGCCTTTGAATTTCACTTCGTCAAACGTCCCACCTCTGAGGCACGCATCCGCCTCCCCGAAGACCAAACCGTTGGCAGTCTCTCTCCGCTTGAACTTCTCATCCACTATTGGCGTGCCAACCACACCCCGCCCGCCGAAGCAAAAACTCTCAATGCTCTGGCAGAGGGGATTATTCATCCTGAAGGGGTAGAAGTCTAATATGATTTTTGCGAATAAGTCATAGGGTGGAGGAAGCGCGGTATAATGATGGTTGGGCGCCTGGAGAAATTATGGATAACCAAAACAAGAAATCACAATTTACCCCTTTAACCTATATCTTGATTGGTGTAGCGTTAATGCTGGCTTACTTATTATTCTTTTCAAACTCATCCCCAAATGATTGTGAAATTGCATACGCCCAGTATGTGCGAGTATACGCGGGACCTGACATTAAGTATGATGTGATGACCGTTTTGAGTGAAGGCGACCATCTATCGCTCACATCAGGAAAAAGTATTGACTGGCATGTTTGGCAAGAAGTAGTAACTGACGACGGTATAAAAGGTTGGGCAGCGGAAAAATGGGAAACCAAGTGTAAATAAAATACATCTCGTGATATATGACCAAAATCGGTACAAGGAGCAATTATGAATGACAAGAAATCACAAACCAGCCCATTAACATATATATTAATTGGAATAGTAATTGTCCTATTGCTTCAATACTTGTTTTCAAATGATCAAACCCAATCATTTTCCACAACATCTCAACAAAATAACCCTACGGTAAACCCTTACGAAGAGTGCATCACTTGGCAAGAAACCGAATACCACGATGGAGAAACCGTTTGTGTAATTGGCAAAATTATATTTGTTGACAGTAATTACGACGATTTATCAGGTGAAACTATATGGGGAGCACGTTTTAGCATGGCGGATGATACGTTTCGCGTAGTGTCGGTTGGAGACAGTTTGGAGGAGTGGCAAGGTAAATGTGTAGTTATTCGTGGAACTCTCAAAGATAGAAGTAAGCAAGAGCCTGAATTCAGGTTTGGCCCTTGGATGATTAATAGCGAATTCAGTTCAGATTACATAATTCGTGAGGCTCCTGTTGGACAGTGTCAGTAAACAATAAAGAATAGAACA
>QMOK01000238.1 GCA_003648195.1 Chloroflexota bacterium
CTAAAGCAGGCATTTCATCCCATGTACGTCCTTCAAGTGTGCGGCCGTTTTTCTTTTTTCTCACGCCGCCCCATTGTTTGAAGAAAAAGGGGGTATTGAATTGTAAGCACTGGTTGCGAATATCAGTAACCCAATTCCTGTCCATTGGCCGCGCACCTGGCCCTGATTCTCCCCCCACAATTACCCAATGTATCCTGTCTAAATTCATTTTTGTAATTGGGCCAAGAAGTGGCTCCAATGAGAGGAAACGAGTCTGAGCGTGAGTTTGACGTAAATGGTCAATGCGGAATTTATATTCTTGATTTTCTACACTTACTCCCATCCATACGTTTTCAGGCCAATCAATTTGGGAGTCAATTTCCAATAGCCGCTTAGACCGTTTGGTAAGCACCTGAAATGTGTGCCAATGAGCCTGGCGCATAACGTCAAATGTGCGTTGAATGAACTCCACGGGGACATCTTTGTGAAACAGATCACTCATGGAATTGACGAAGATCATTTGAGGTTTTTTCCATTGAAGAGGTTCTTCCAAGACACTTTCGTGCAAGGTCAACTTAAAGCCATTTTTATATTTTTCCTGACCCATAGCCTTCAAGCGATACGCCATGCGCTCGGCATAGCAATTCTTGCATCCGGGGCTGACTTTGGTGCAGCCTGTCAGCGGATTCCAAGTTGATTCTGTCCACTCAATAGTTGATTTGCTCATGACTGGCCTCCTAACGTGATAGATGTGCATTTTACACATTTATTATAGCACAAATGTTCGCGTAGTTGTAACAAGCCTAGATGTCCATCTTATATTGCTTGGCTTCAACTCGTTCTTTCTTAGTGAAGTCTAGCTTTTCAAGTATTGTCTGACCATCTTGGCTTTCTAACTGATAAAAATTAATACTCTTGTAATCTTTAAAAAGGGAAGCATTACTACCAAGCAAAAATGTCCATTTGAATTGATCCCAAGAAATAGCCTTTCGAATCAACCAATGACTTTTTTCAATATTACCAATGTAATCAGATAATCGTTTCCCTGTATATTGAATTGTACGCTTGACGTTAGTTGATGATAGGTATATCAAAATTTCCATTCTGGGTCGCATCTTAGCAATATAGCGAAGACAGTCGAAATCTGGTAATTCGCCAGATGGATCAACAAAAACCAGCCCAAATTCCTTATCATTTTTCTCGCTCAACAGTATAGGAATTTCTATCTGATATGTGTTGTTATGGAAATGAATATCACGTGCAACCCATCCATTTTTCTTCTTTTCTCTATTGATAGCTTCCTTTAACTCATTAATATTTTTGCTTTCTTGTTCAATGAAATCAGCTCTATAGGGGATTTGGAATTTTGTAGATTCAGCTTGATCTAAAAAGACAATTGGGCTTCCCTTGTCGCCATTTGGGGAAAACCCTTTGCCAGCGGTTAGATCAATATACCGGTAGTGTTGGCGGAAATAGCTGTTTTTATTCAATACGGCTTGCGTTACTGCTAAGTGCATAGCAACTATTCGAGGAAAATGCTCCATCTTGATTCCTGTGCAATCGCCGTAACCAACGTTGTCTATTTTGGGCATAGTAGTTTCTCTCCAAGTAATAGATAATACTCCGTGAGATTAAGGGGAACTGTTTATAAATTTTCAACCCCCATCAAGTTTTTTGCTATCGGCTACAGAAACAATGCCAAGCGCAAACCATCTTCTATTAATTCCATTTGCTTCAATGTCAACACAGCGATACCAAGGCATAGAATCAGGCGATTCTGCCAAGGAAGCAAACTGTAACCGCTGCACAACCTCGTCTAACCTAACCGATTCTTCAGCATAAATCGCATTCAGCGCATCTGTGACATCCTTTTGGTCACGCTCTTTTCTCTGCACCTTTTAGAACCCTTCCAACCTCGCAAAATCAGCCACGCCCTCCGCTAGCCCTGCAATGCGCTGCAAAATCCCCAGCCGATTGGCGCGTTGAGCCTCGTCTTCGGCCATGACCAGCACATCGTCAAAGAAGCCCTTGATAGCGGGCATCATGGGCAAGAATGCTTCAAAGAAATCGTCCACAGAGCCGGGGACTCGTTCCACAGTTTCGGCTTCTTCTAATGCTTTCAAGAGTGTCTCTTCGGCAGGTTCAGTGTTCGGAAGAACCTGATACCTGGTACCTGATTCCTGATCACGAGTGATGCGCACACAGCGGGCGTAAGTATCGAGGATGTCTACCCAGTCGGCGCGGGCTATCCACGCGCTCAATTCCTCTACGGCGTGCAATGTGCCGGCGGGATTGTGTCCCTGGGCGGCTAGGACGGCATCTACCACGTGGTAAGAAAAACCTTTCTCGTCCAGGAGATAATTTCGTAAGCGTTCTTGGATGAAATCCAGGCACTCGGCTTTGACGCTTGCGGAAGCCTCAATAGGCAAAAACTCGGCAGTCTTATCAATGGCGGCGCGGAGGTCAAAATCCGTGTCCCAGGCGATTAAGTTGCCAACCAGCCCCAGGGCGGCCCGGCGTTGGGCAAAGGGGTCTTTGTTCCCCGTGGGAGCGAGTCCCGCCGCAAAAAGGCCGGTTAACGTATCCAAACGGTCTGCCACCCCCACGGCCAGACCGGGTTTTTCCGCCGGGGCGGGGTCATCCGCCGAAGCGGGGAGATAATGTTCCCTAATAGCCACGGCTACCCCCTCTCCCTCCCCCGAATTGAGAGCATAATGATAGCCCATCACGCCCTGGAGCGAGGTCATATCCACCACCATTTGGGTGGCGAGATCGGCCTTGCAAAGCTGGGCAGCACGCCGGGTTACAGATAATTCGCTGGGGCTAAGATTGAGCATAGGGGCTAGCACATCCACCAATTTGGTAATGCGCTTGGTTTTATCCCCCATCGAACCGAGATCAACTTGGAAAGTGAGCAAATCCAAGGCGGGAACGTATTCTGCCAAGTGTTTTTGAGTGTCAATATGCACAAAATAGGCAGCATCGGTGAAACGGGCGCGGATCACGTCCCCGTTCCCCTGCGTAACTAGCTCGTAAGCCTCGGCGGCATCTTCGCGGGGAGGTTTGTTAGCCACGGTGATATAGTAGGGGAGAAGCTTGCCCGCACGCTCAACCGGGAAATAGCGTTGATGCTTTTTCATCACGGAGATGAGCACCTCGCGGGGGAGTTCCAAGTGGGCGGCGTTGAACTCGCCCCTTAGTGCGGTGGGAGCCTCTACCAGGTGCGTGACCTCGGTGAGCAGGCCGGGGTCGGGGGAGATTTCACCCCCCACCTCGGCGGCCAGGGCATCAATTTGGCGTTGGATTTCTCCCTTGCGTTCTGCTTGGTCAAGGATAATGCCTTGCTTTTTGAGGGCGGCGAAATAATCGGCTGGGCTTTGAACGGTGATCTCTTGGGGTTCAATGAAACGCAATCCACGGGTGAGGTTGGCGGCCCTTAGACCGGCGTACTCAAAGGGGATGACGGTTTCGCCATGCAGGGCCAGCAGCCAGCGGATGGGGCGCGAGAAGGCGACATTGGTAGAATTCCAGCGCATAGATTTGCGAGAATGGAGATTTGCGGCCAGTTTATTCAGCGCGTTTGGCAGGACTTCGTGCGCGGGCTTTCCTTGTTGGCGCACTACGGCGGTCACGTATTCGCCGCCGTCAATTTCGCGTACCTCTAGGTCGGAGACTTCAATACCTTTGGAGCGGGCGAAACCTTGCGCGGCGCGGGTGGGAGCGCCATCGGCGTCAAAGGCGCGGTTAGCGGGCGGCCCTTTGACAATTTCTTCCAGGTCGGCCTGGGTGGGAGCTAAATCTTCCACGTAAATTGCCAAGCGGCGGGGAGTTCCGTAAATATTTACTTCGCCGTGAGCTAAACGCAGTTCATCCAACAAGGTTGGGACGCGCTCGCGAAGTTGCGCAATGGTGTCTTCCAACTCGGTATGGGGAAGTTCCTCGGTGCCGATTTCTACGAGCAGGTGACTAGCGTCTAGGGATAAGTGACTAGGGGTTTCTCTAGTGACCGTCTTTCCTGATTCCTTGTCACTAGTCACTAATGCCTGATCACTAAGCCACGGATATTCCAAGCGTTGGCGCTGTTCTACATACGCCTCGGCGACCCGAAGCGAAAGGTTGCGCATTCTGCGGAAAAAACCGGCCCGCTCGGTGACGCCAATTGCTCCGCGCGTATCGAGA
>QMOK01000239.1 GCA_003648195.1 Chloroflexota bacterium
TATAGTATTTGTAGATTGTGGTAGTTGTGATAAGTATTCATAGAGGGGCGTGTATTTTGCCATTTTTCATCTCCATTATTTATTACCGAAAATGCTTCTTAGAATACTCCAATACCTCTCGCGCACTAAGCTGCACAGAGGACGGCCCCGTGCGAATATAAAACTCTTCCCCATCTTTCGCTTTTAGGAACACAGGATTGGGGCTGGGGGCACAATCCACTCGGAGGATGAATTTGTCCTGTATCTCACGCAATCCCCACCGAATATAGTCGGAGTGTTGTTTACCAATTTTGTCGTTGACCAGATTGCTAAAATGCAGCAGGTACTTATCCTCATTTGGGAAGCGGTCAGGTTCAATACCAAGCACGTTGCCGTCATCCCCAATTCCAACCAAGAGTGTGCCGCCTTCTTTATTCAGGAAAGCCACGATTGTCTTCAGCGCGCTATGTTCAACGCCCTTATCAATGCGCTTTGCATGCAGGTTCCAGCGGAGGGTAGATTTAAATTCAACCTGGTCACTTTCGCCTTTGTCAATAAGTTCTTCAACCTCGGTTTCCTTGCGGGTTGACCGCCGGTTTTTATCAAGCAAGGCTGATTCTGCGTCATCTGTTCCGTTTGATTTTGCCTGCTGATAATAATGCCGAGGAAAAGTCGTCTCTTCAAGCGTCTTCAAGGAATGTTCAACCCCATCTGCAAGGGAGACGTAGCTAAACTCTACCATTGAATAAGTGGAATCAATCCGCATCAACTGGTCCTTTACCCGCTTCCGACCTTCTGCCGCAAATTCAAGTATCATTTCCATATCTTCTTTGGAGGCGCTGCCGTCTGGAAAGAGGATTTTCATCAACCCAGAGAATGTTTTATTGATGCCGTCCCTATCTCTAGTGGATAATGCGCTAGATAATTCAAAATGCTCTGTGTATTTGTGGGTGTAGTCGTAATCTCGGAGGTATCTTAGAATTTCTGCTAAATAATCAACTACAAAGCCATATCCGCCTGAGAACATCTCCCCCCGGATAATGTCTACTTCCCAACCAGGGATGTAAAAATGGAGGCGGTCAAGAAAGGCCGAGTCGTAAAATTGTGGAGAAAGGTCTTCAAATAAATTGGAATGCATTAATAAATGGGAAAGTTTCTGACTCGTGTTCCCAATAAACACTAAGGAGGCCCCCGCCCCAATGGTTTCAATTCCTCTTGAAAATGACTTATTCGCCATGTAATTTTTCAAGATGTCCACAAGGGATTTGTTAGATCGTTTTTTCTTGCCCGCGAATTCATCAAAGGCCACTGCATCCCAAAAACCAACTAACCCGATTTTTCCCGTTCGGTTATCAACGAAGAGCTTCGGTACAGTAACTTCTCCACCTGAGATTAGGATGCCGTGGGGAGAGAAATCTGAATAGATGTGCGATTTACCGGTCCCTTTGGGTCCTAATTCAATCATGTTATAGTTGCGCTCACAATAGGGAACTAAACGCATTAATTGGAAAAGTTTCTCGCGCAGGTCAAAAAAATCCGGGTTGAATCCAATGCTTTGGATGAGCAGGTCAATCCACTCTTCCAACGTGAACTGCTTTCGTTTTTCCAAATAGAGGTCAAAATCAAAATGCGATAATTGGATTGGTTTGATTGAATCTAAAATCCATGGAACTTTATTGACCTCATCCGTATACATGTATTCAATATCGGAGATGCACCACACCCCACTGACCAATAATTTTGGATGACGTTTTATGGTATCGGTATCAATTACAACTTTATCGATTCCTAAGTTTGAGAAAGTTGCCTCATAGGAATCGGTTTTGGTGTTGAGCACTACACTAACTTTATCAATAACACGGTGTCGCCCTCGTTCACGGATTGTAGATTTGATGAGGTTTGCCTCACTGCGGTGGACGTAGTGTTTTCTAAGAATGTCTTTGACGGTCTCAATTCCAGATAGAATGCTGTCTTCATCGGAAGTAGCGCAATACTGCCCCAGCAAATACTCCAAAACATAAGTTGGGACAATGGCATTGCCTTTGACTGTTTTGACAAGGTCTTTGCGAACAACTAGACCTTCAAAGTGTTGGTTGATTTTTTGGTCAAGATAATTCATCATTTTGTCCTGTTAGAAATCAAAGTCGGAAGTGAAAGAACGGCGCAGTTTATAGGCTCTAGATTTGTACTCTGTGTAGCGAGATGTGCCAGGTTCTCGCTCTTTTAGTTTCAAATAAACGTCTTGTTTGTTCATTTTATTTGCTTTTGTACTAAGTATGAAGCGCACTCGAACTTCTCGTTCACGGTGATTCTCAGATGTGAAATCAAAATTCAAATCATGGACATTGGAAATCAACTCGTCATTTTGGGTGTAGATTCCAACCCGAAGTTTTCGAGATTGTAACTTTGCTGAGACAGGCTCTTCTTGGTATAAGGCGACAGATAGTTGACCGGTGGTAATAATTGAAGATGAACTGGAGATGATGTCCACTTCTACAATAGGTATCTCACCAGTGCGGGCTTTATTGATTTTTATAACAGGGATAATCACTTCTTGCAATGATGCCCCACCATGAACAAATCTACTACCAGACCCTTTCGATCGGAGACGGTTGATAGACTTGGGAATGGCAACTTCAAAATCTCCTATCAAACCCAGGTCTGCGGCCTGATAAAGTTTTACACTGGAATCAGGAACTAAGCCCTTCCCCAGAACATAGCGTCTGTTATGGCGAAATATTTCTTGCCCTTGAACATCTGTGTTGGCAAATTCGCTTTCGTCAAGGGTTTGATGTTGGTATATGAAACCGTGATCTGCTGTTACCAAGATATTTGACAAATTAGCATTGTCTAATTTTTTAAATATGTCTACAAGTTCCTCAAGTGATTCTTCAACGGCATCAAAGACACGTTCCTCTGTCCCTAGTTTATCGCCAGTAGCGTCAATTTGATTATGGTAAATGTATATGACTTGATGATTTTTGACCATTGTTCTACTTTCATCGCGGCTCATGGAGAGTAGGTCGGAGGAGCGGAGGGCGGTAGCACCACCTTCAATGGCGGAGTCAAGTATCCCCGCGCGGTTCTTTGTCCCCTGGGTGCTTTGCCCTTGCACATGGGCGACTCCGTCCCGGTCGAGAGACACGCCCCCCTGGGGGAGCAGCGCGGCCATCCCCAACTGGGTGTAGCTGGGCAACATCCCCAGCATGGGTTCTATTTGGGCGGTAAAGCGTCTTTCTTCCTCAATTAGTTTTGTTAACTCTTGGGCTATCTCGTATCGCAGCGCGTCTGAAATTACTACTGCGACTTTGACGTGATTGTTTTGGAGTTCCCCCACCCAATGATTAAAAAATTGATCTTGGCGCACTATTGGGGCAGCTGCCCAAACTTGACTGGTATCTATAAATTGCTGCCAATTATTGTTGACTTTTAGCAAGTAGTTGTTGGTGTATAAGTTCTCTACCAATTCTGTCAAAGGCTGTAGCAAGGTGGTTTGATTTGATGCTCGCAGATGATAGATAAACTTGCGGTAGAACTGATCTAATTGATACCAATTTTTGATGTATTTATGGATGCCGTCAGGCAAGGATTGCATTCGCAGATCACTTTTGTCTAAAGCTGCCAAAAACTGAGAGCCTTTATCTATGGCTTGGTAAATGTGTTTAAAGTCTTTATACCAGTGGGTGCTGCGTCTGCGCCAAATTAGATTGGAGCAATCTCCTGAAGAAATGGTTCGCTCTGCTACTTGATGTACAAGGCAGCTAAGGATTTTTTTATCTATAAGCTCAAAATAATCAACCTCTGCCAGGGAGTGTATGTCTTGCTTTTGTAATTTACTTTCGATATTTAGAATATTGGCGCAATACTCTGACAAGGCTCTAAAAGCGTTTTGGTGATGAACGTTGTCTTTCCAGCGATTGAGGAAAACGAGAGCGTTTTGCGACAACCGTGTTTTTTCTTTTAGGCTGATAGCATAACAAGATTCAAAAAGGTCAATGACAAAATCTTTAACTCCTGGAGTCTCGGAGATGTATCCAAAATGGATTCTCAGTTGCTCCCACAGAAAATCGTCTAACCCGCAGCGTTTGATGAGATTAATTTTCTTGTTTTTATCATCAGCCAGTTCTGCTAACAAGGATTCTAGAACACTCTCTAGGCTTGTTTCAGCACCGGCATTGA
>QMOK01000240.1 GCA_003648195.1 Chloroflexota bacterium
ACAACGTAAACATGCAAGTTGAGTTGATCGTGCCGGTGGCTTTGGAAGAAGGTGGGGACTTCGCAATTCGCGAAGGTGGGCTCACCGTTGGTGCAGGTGTTGTTACTGAGATTATCGAGTAAACCTGCGTTAGGAATGGTGTATAATATATGGCGCGCAAAAAAGGCATTAGACCTGTAATCACACTCGCTTGTACTGAATGCAACGAACGTAATTACACCTCTGAAAAAAATAGACGCAATGATCCAACCCGTTTGGAACTAAAGAAATATTGTCCACGGTGTCGGGTGCATACATTGCATCGTGAAACTAAGTAAGTAACCAGTCAGGTGATCGTGTTCGGTTGCCTTAGAATTGGTCACCTGACAAAATTGACATAGGCCAGTAGCTCAACTAGGGAGAGCACCGGTCTCCAAAACCGGGGGTTGCGGGTTCGATTCCTGCCTGGCCTGCCTCTCTTTTTTGTCTGACGCCGTCCTTGGAGACGGCGTTTTCACCGTAAGGAAAAGGAGTTTCCCGTGGCGAAGCGAAAGAAAACTAACGCCGTTTATCGTTTTTATCGTGAAACAATGGCTGAGTTACGCAAAGTTTCTTGGCCAACCAAAAAAGAAGCGATTAGTCTCACTAAGCTTGTTATCATCGTTATTTTTGCTGTCGGTGTCTTTCTAGGCATGGCAGATTTTATTTTTTCACGGTTATTTGGCTTTATTTTAAGCTAATTACCGTGTACAACTACGCTCGTTGGCGAGTGGAAGATGAATTTTAAAGACCAAAAGGAACAAAAAGATATACTGGAACCAGGTTTGGCTACTTCTGAAGAAGTTCACGCTGAAGTTGTTAATCCTATTGAAAAAGCGGAACCAGTAGATGACGGGCGTGCTTGGTATGTTGTAAACTGTTACTCTGGAAACGAGGAAAAAGTACAACATAACATTGAACAGCGTATTGAATCTATGGGGATGGCGGAATATATTTTTGACGTCATAGTTCCCACAGAAGAAGAAGTTGAAGTAAAAGATGGCGAACGCAAGGCTGTGGAGCGGCGCGTATTTCCGGGCTATATTTTGGTGAATATGTTGCAGACAGAAGAGTCTTGGTATGTGGTTCGCAGCACACCAGGAGTTATTGGTTTTGTTGGAATGGGAGACGATCCCACCCCGCTTCAACCAGAAGAAGTCGCCCGTATTTTGAAGCGTATGGAATCCGAAGCTCCGAGGATTAAAGTTACTTTTCGTCCCGGCCAACGAGTTCGGATTGTGGAAGGCCCTTTCAAAGATTTCCATGGCACCGTGGCCGATCTAGACATGGATCGAGCAATTGTGCGCATTATGGTAAATTTCTTTGGCCGGGAAACTCCAGTCGAGTTGGACTTTTTACAAGTAGAGAAAATGTAAGACCCTATAATTTGTGGGAGGATGTTTTTTACATCCGCTAAGACCACAAAGGAGTATCAAGTGGCAAAAAAAGTAAAAGTAATTGTTAGACTACAAATAGAAGCAGGAAAAGCCAACCCTGCTCCTCCCATTGGCCCCGCTCTTGCTGTGCACGGGATTAACTTGATGGCTTTTTGTAAGGCATACAACGCCCGTACCTCCGATCGCATGGGCGAAATTATTCCTGCCGATATTACCGTCTACACCGATGGTTCCTTTAATTTTGTTCTTCGTACTTCGCCAGCCGCTATTTTATTGAAAAAAGCTGCTGGTGTCGAAAAAGGCTCTGCTAATCCTAATACTGAAATAGTGGGCAATGTTACTCGCGCTCAAGTGCGAGAAATAGCGCAGATCAAAATGAGAGATTTGAATGCTGTAGATATTGAAGGCGCTATGCGCCAAATTGAAGGCACAGCAAAGAATATGGGAATCGGAGTAATAGACTAGTAATTTCCCGTGGGAGGACACAACGTCCGTTCGTACCACAAGGAGAACACAATGGCAAAACATGGTAAGAAATATACAGATGCAGTAAAGAAAATTGATAGCGATCGTTTATATTCCCCGCGAGAAGCGTTAAAACTAGCGCAAGAACTTTCTTACACAAGCTTTGACGAAACAGTCGAGATCCACGCTCGCTTGAATGTAGACCCTCGTCATGCCGACCAGTTAGTCCGTGATGTAATTGTCCTTCCCCATGGATTGGGAAAAACGGTTCGAGTTTTGGTTTTCGCCCAAGGGGAAGACGCACAACTTGCACGAGACGCTGGCGCAGATTTCGTTGCCGATGACGACGAATTCATCAACAAGATTGCAGCGGGATGGTTGGAATTTGATATCGCTATTGCTACCCCCCCCATGATGGGAAAAGTTGGACGCTTGGGGCGTGTACTTGGCCCTCGAGGCTTAATGCCTAACCCGAAAGCAGGTACCATGGTTCCTGGCGATGACATCCCCCGTGCGATTAAAGAATCAAAAGCCGGTCGTGTAGAATATCGCGTTGACCGTACAGCAAACATCCACGCCCCAATTGGAAAAATATCATTCGATACAGATAAATTGGTCGATAACATGGCCGTCCTCATGGAATCAATAGTACATAATCGCCCCGCTGTCACAAAAGGGCGCTATATATTGAGAGTTGTTGTTTCCGCAAGTATGGGACCAGGAATTAATGTCGATCCCACGCAAGCTGAAAACATGAAAGGCTAAGAAACGCTTAGTTTGAAAATAGAATATGAGAACGGTTTCGCCATAGACCGCCGGTGCTTCCAAAAGCTTAATTCCCGGCCGAGGTGAAGATTTTGATTAACGTATGATTTTTAAAGTCTTTATCTTGTTGGCGAGGTAAAGACTTTTTATTTATGAACCTACTTTAAAGGAGGTGAAATACTTTGGCTATTTCAAAACAACGAAAGCATGAACTAGTTGAACTGTACAAAAAATGGCTAAATGAGAGTGATGCACTAGTTATCACCCAATACCACGGACTCACAGTGAGCGATATCAGCAAATTACGAGCTGGCATTCGAGAAACAGATGGTGAGTTCCATGTCGTAAAAAACACATTAGTAAAAATGGCATTGGATGACGCCGAACGCGAATGGGCAGAAGAATACTTCACAGGCCCCACCGCGGTCGGAGTCTCTTTTGGAAACCCCACAGGTTTAGCAAAAGCCATCAAAGACTTTGCTAAAGAATCCAATGCGCTTGAAATCAAAGGCGGCTACTTAGCCGATCGCATGATGAGCGTCGCCGAAATCAACGCTTTAGCTAACTTGCCAACAATGGACGAGATGCGGGCAAAATTGCTTCAGACCATTCTTGCGCCTGCTTCCCAACTTGTTCGAACATTAGCAGAACCTGGCCGCCAAGTGGCTGCCGTACTCAAAGCTTACTCTGAAGAAGCACCTGCCACAGAGGCTGCGTAATCCCTCGTGCTCAGAGAAAGTCTCAATACTTAAAAATATAAAACTTACTTAACAATAGGAGAAATTAAAATGGCTGAACTAGAAAAAATTATGGAAGAACTGAGTGAACTGAGTGTTCTTGAAGCTGCTGACCTCGTCAAAATGCTTGAAGAGAAATGGGGCGTTTCTGCCGCCGCAGCTCCTGTAGCCGTGGCCGTTGCTGGCGCTGCTACAGAAGAAGCTGTTGAAGAAAAAACCGAATTTAACGTTGTCATCAAAGACATTGGGCCAATGAAAATTCAGGTCATCAAAGCTGTTCGCCAATTGACCAGCCTAGGCCTCAAAGACGCCAAAGAACTTGCCGAAACCGCGGATTCTAATGTTTTGGAAGGTGTTGGCAAAACCGCAGCCGAAGAAGCGAAAAAACTTCTTGAAGACGCTGGCGCAACCGTTGAGCTTACCTAACTCTTTCTGAACAGGTTCAAAAAGGCTGCTCTATGGGCAGCCTTTTTTTATTTAATCCTGAAAAAACTGAATGGGGGAAAACAAAGGCGTAGAACCCCCAAAAAACGTGCTAACAATCTTCAAACTTAAGGCTATTCCCCAAAGGTTTTAACGCGCAGGGGATGGTAGAATCGCTTCCAGGCGTTACTGCGAACCCTGACGTCTTGCCGCCTGAGCGCACAAGCTAGCCCCTCCACTAGCTAGCCATTCGTTCAAACGCGCGCTGGTGGTATCTCCCGCTTTGGCGGCTTTGTAGATGCCCATCCCCCAGTAAACGTAGCGTTTGGTTTCGGCAGGCCAGTACGCCTC
>QMOK01000241.1 GCA_003648195.1 Chloroflexota bacterium
CTAGTTTGGCCTGATTCTAATTTTATTAGACACTTCAATAAAAAAACAAAAGCCCTCGCAGGGAGAATTAATCCCTGCGGGGGCTTTGTGCGTGTTGGTAAGTTGTCGCTTTTGGCGAAAAGAGAGTCTCTCGCCCTGAAAACTTCTTGGCTCTTGTGTATTTGTGCAACAGGGCAAGATAAATCTTGCGTTATGGAACGTAGCGCGACATTTATGTCGCCCTGGCACGTTTTTGCAGATGAGCTAACTTCTTATCCTAGCCCATATTGCTTGGGATGCGGTATCTCGGCTCCAGACGCGGCTAGGTGCCAGAGGGTATTGAATGCCGCGCTGTTGACCTCTGGTATTTCGCCGTACAAAGAATGATACAAAATGGGGAAAACATTGGCAATCCCTTTTCGTTGGATGAGCGAAAGAGCTGCCAATTGCTGTTCTTCAGAGCCTTTCTCTAATACTTTGAGCAACATATTGTGTGCTGAGTCTCCGAACGAGATACCTTCTCCTTCTTCCCCTGCGAAGGCAATTAACCAAGGTACATCCTCTAGGGCGGGGAGCGGGGCAGGGATGTGCGATGATGGTTGCTGCAATTCTTCTAGCGCTTGTTGAGCTGCGTTTTTCACGATCCATTGGCCTTCTTCTAACTGCATTTTGGTAAGCAGGTGAATGGCCCAAGGTTCTTTAACTCGCTTTAGACCATACACTACCGCGTGCCGGACGAGGATGTCTTCCATTTCGCTGCCTTCTTGCAGTGCTGGGTATCCTTCTTGCGGGTCATTGGCTAAGGCTTCAGCGGCAGAGCGGCGGAGTTGTTCATCTCCGCTTAGAAGAGCGGTAGCTATGGCGTCTAGCGCTGGGACGGTTCCTATGTTGACGAGGGCAAGGCATATTGCTTGGTCAACCTCGGGGTTTCCTCCTAGCAGTTTGGTCAATTGCGCAACCGCTTTCGTATCGCGGATGAAGCCGCTTCCTAGGGCGGCTATCTTTCTGGCTTCACTTTGTCTGGATTTCAACAAATAGCGGAACAGATTAGCTATTTGCGGGTCGTCCACGTTCGATAACATCGAGACCAGGCGAACTTTGACTTCAATGGAATGTTCGTCTCCACTTATTATTTGGCTAATGGTTTTGAGGATGATTTGCCTTCCCTTTGCTTCTTTGGGGAGGGTGGATAACCATTCTCCCGCCTGGAGCAACTTTCTGGCGAGCGGGGTATCTGTTTCTGTTTGTACGTATTCACCTATCCATTTTTCCATTTCGCACGTTGCCGCCGCGTAGTGGATGGTTTGACGCTGGAATGACCAAGCTGGTTGGTCGAATAGCTTTTGAAGGGCTTCTTCGGGGTATTGTGTCGTGGTTTGGCCGGCAAGATACCCGGCAATGACAATGTGCCCGAAACTGATCTTGTTGTCGCCGCGAGAGATCAAAAGACCATTTTCGAGGAGTGGAAGTATTAGTTTGCTGAGAGAACTGGTTTTGCCTTTTTCTTCTTCGAGAAGCATGTACTCATCAGACTTTATCCACGATTGTGCCTCACTTTCGGTGAACATGACTTGGCGGGCGTTCACGGCTTGCCAGGCAATGTTTTTAAGCGCCGAAATTGGATTTTGTTTAATATCTATTGTCATGCGGCGAATGTGGGCTTCTATGGCGTCTGATGTGCTTGGCCCGCGCACATCTCCGGCGTATGCGGCCCATACTTTGAGGGTGAATTCAAGCGGAGTTGGTGCTCCATGCTCGTTGAAGAGCCATCCATTGAGCAAGAGAGGGTTAACGGGGGATGCTTCGCTGTCGTTGGGATTTTCGACGTACCGTTGCCAGAGGCTGCCCCACTTTTGGGAGAAAGCAACGCGCTCGCGTCTGCTCCACCCCACAATTGCCAGGGGTGCTAGGCCAAGGTCCAGTATTCCGTCAAAGTATTGATCTGACGCCGCAACAACTACGCGGACGCTTGGGTATTTTTCCAGAAGACGTTTTAAGTATTGGGTTACGGCCTGAATATCCTTGGGAGGCATTTCATCTAGGTTATCTACCAGCAATAAAACGCGGTTTTGTGTTAGCACGGCTTGAACTAATTCGCGCAGTTTGCCGATGGCGCGAACGCTGGGGTTGGCTTGGATGGCTTCAACCAGTGTTTCAATGGGCGTTTCGGTGGGGAGGTAGGGCAGGAGGTTCGCGGCGGAAACGAAGAATGGAATGAGGTGATTGAGGTCTTCGGTTTCACTTTCTTTGCGAGTGATTTGCGAGGCGAGATGGGCCAAAGCGACAGTTTTTCCGCTCCCGGGCGCGCCGATGATGGCTAGGTTCGCGCCTTTATGGAGAGCCTCTGCGAGCGTAAGGGTGGGCGCTTTGTATTCGGCGGCAAAGGCTGGATAGTCTGGCATGTACGGCACGCATTTTTGAACGATGTCTGGCGCGGGAGGCAGTTCTTCTCCGGGTGTAACCAGCGGGGGAGGGGACAGCAATCGGGGCGGGATTAAAATCTCGTCTAGCGAGAAAAGAGGAGCCGCTAGGTGTTGCCGCTGCGCTAATTCTAGGGTGTTTTGGCGATGCCGTTGCTCGGCGCTGGCAGACATTTTTTCCTGAGTGCTTTGGATGCGTTCTTTTAGGCGTTTCTGGATTTTTTTTGCGTGCGGACGCAGATGGCCTACTAACCACCACAACAGACCTCCGGCTAAAAATCCTAGCCAAAATGACAAAGTGTGAATGCGGAAATTACGTAGAAAGTTAGACATAGTTTGTTTGCTCGTTAGCCCGTTAATTTGGTGCGTTGCACTTGTAATCCAAAGTGCATGACACCTGGTAGTTGAGTAGTTTCCTAGTTCCCTGCTTCTCTACCCTCCATGCAATATTCGCTTACAAGTGCCGCATTGAGCAATTTGGCTTGGGGAACGGGCAATTTGGTAAATGGCAGAGGGAATACGAGTGCCGCACGCGGTACAGCTTTTATTGGCAATAGTGGCCACCGCAATGCCTGCCCGTGACTTGCGCAACTCTTCGTAAAGTTCTAAATCTTTGGGAGGGATATTCGTTAAGAGGCCAGGGCGATTTTCGACCAATTCTCTAATTTGGGTTTCTAAGGCTGCTTTTTCAGACAGTAACTCCGCGTGTTGCTCTTCCCTGTTGGCACGGATTTCACTTAGAGCTTGGGTTGTTTGTTCGTGGTTCTCTTCCGCCTCATCAACTTCCATCATCGCCTCTAACTGGCGCATTTCCAACACCTCTAAATAACGTTGAAGCGAAGCTGATTTTTGTTGCAAATCTTCTAATTCTTTGTGATTAGTGATATTTCCCCCGTAAAGTTTGGCTTTTACTCGTTTGAGTTTTGCTTCTTGGTCTTTTACATCATTCTCGGCTTTTCTGAGCGATTTTTGTTTTTTCTCAAGAACACCTTTCGCCGCTGCTTCGTTTAGCAGGGCTTTTTGCAAAACCTCATCTTGACCAAGAATGGTCATTATTTCCTTAATCTCAACTTGAGCGTGAGCTATTGTTGAATCGAGTTGTTGCAAGCGGTAAAGTTGTTTGGAACGGCTCATAACATAACTCCCAGATTGAACAAAGAACATTTATATAATTACATGAGATTATAGATGCGGTTTATCAGGAAAGCAAGGGAGAGCGGAGAAAACCTGATAAAATAAGGACATGAGAGAGAAACAATTCTATTTTATCATCGGATTGGTGCTAATTTTAGCAATTACCATTCCCTACATTTACGCCGCTCAGACAGGGGGCGCCGAACACATCTTTGGGGGATTTTTAATGAACACCCAAGACGGCAACTCCTATCTCGCCAAAATGTACCAAGGCTGGCGGGGAAATTGGCGGTTTACCTTGCCCTACACTGCCGACCCCGGAGAAGGCGGATACATATTCCTCTTTTACTTGGGATTAGGACACGTGGCCCGCATCCTAAACGTTCCGCTTTTGCTGGTATTTCACGTGACTCGCATTCTCGGAGCGATGTGCATGTTGTGGGCGTTAGCGCATTTTTACGAGACGCTCTTCCCGTCTCCCCAGCGGCGCAAACTTGCCTTCGCTATCTCTGCCTTGGCGTCTGGTCTGGGATGGCTGGCAATTCCATTCGGGGCGTTCGCCTCCGATTTCTGGGTTGCTGAGACCTATCCATTTCTTTCGGCTTACTCCAATCC
>QMOK01000242.1 GCA_003648195.1 Chloroflexota bacterium
TATTCGCGCGCACGCTGCCAGCTAGGGCAATGCCTTTTTGCGTCCAGTGATGTTCTTGTTCGTTATAAGAGGCCAAACCAATTAGAATCAGACCCGCGCCCAGAATTAAAAACGCCCACAAACGCCCATGCCCAGGAACATAGGTAAGCAATATGCCCAGGATCATGCCAGCGGGAAACATTCCCCACAAAGGGCGATAATAACGGCGCAGTGCCCAACAAAAGCCAAGCGCCAATGTCCAAATTATTATGCCCCAAAAGACTCTATTTGCTAAATAGTTGTAGGTTGGGAAGCCCAGAAATATACTCTTCAGCCAATACCAAAGAGAGAGCGCGGCATCGCTTGTTTTGATGGCAAACGCCCCCCAAGCGAACCGCAAGGCTTCTGGGGAGGCTGGTTTTCGCGTCTCTATCCAGCGCAGCCACACCCAAAGTATCCGCCCTATCTCTTGGATAACTCTCCAAAGCGGCGCGCCCAAACGCCCCATCTGGCCCATGACCAGGGCAAACCCAAGCGTTCCACCTCCCAGCGCCGCCCACCATCCATTCAGATTAGAACTTGCCAGCAGCCAACCTACCAGAATGCCCACAATGGCAATGGGTAGAAGCATGGTATCGGTCACACCTCGAATAACAAGGTCAATACCTTTTATCAACGAGTTGATGATGACAAAAATCAAGCTCAGGAGGAGCGCGGTCCAACCCCAATAACTTCGAAAACGCTTCACCATGCAATTGACCTCCAAGGAACTTTGCGAGGCTCAAGCTGTGCCGGCGCGTCATCTTGGCCAAGATCAACGAAACGAGTTTCTACACCATCTAAAAATTCTGGGCCAATTAGATAATGCTCGGCGCCCAAAGCCATCAAACCCTCCTCCACGCGCTTTACGTCTCCCTCTCCGCCGAAAGCGGCAGCATCTATCAAAAGCACGGTAGGGACAATTCCACGCCGCATCAACAAGCCCAAAGGGTCTAGCCACTCGCCGCTCAAGTCGGGGGTGATAATGACCAAACTGCTGCGGTGTTTGATAGATTTACGGGTACGCTCTAAAAACGCTTTCAGAGATAGTTCTCCGGTCTGCGCCATAGCCAAAGCACGCATGATAGCCCATTTTTGACTTTCTTCTAGGCAGGGGGGAAGCCAAGTAAGCGTTTCGCCGTGAAGAGCCAATCCCACGCCTTTGCCGTTTTCTAAAGCGCGATTGGCCAAAGAAGCGGCCAGGATGATGCCATGCTCTTCTGTGGCTTGTTCCTCTCTGCCGGCTTGTGCTTCTTGGAAAAGGTCTAGGAATATCCAACGATCGCTGGCCGGGGTGCTGTCAAAGGTGCGGACAAAAAACTCGTCCCTGCGGGCTGTGGTGGGCCAGTGAATGAAGCGCAAGCTATCCTCAGGGCGGTATTCCCGCACCCCAGAGGCTGTCACCGTTTGGTCTAGCGTTTTAACCACTCTCACGCCCTCACCAATCCTTCCCCCAGGAGCAACCTCAATGGCCGGGAGCGCAATCACGGGAGGAACAACTACCATATTTGTAGTGGCTAAATATTTAATGCTTACTGTGAAAATTCCAAAGGGATCGCCGGTACGCAAACTGGTAGGCCCAATGGTATATAACCCTCGCCGGCTGCAAACCCCACTTCTGAACCAATGCTGAAATCCATTTCCGCCTATTTTGGCGATGGTGCTCGCTTCGTAGCCAGCCAAATCAGAATGGTCTAGGATGGCAATCCACGTAGCGGGTGCCCAGCCTTTGTTAGAGAGGTTGAACCGTTCTTGAAGGCGATCTCCAACTTGCGACCAACCGAAACGCATCTCGCGGGTTAGGAGCAAGTTTTTGCGCAATGACCGCGCCCAAAAGTAGCTGAGAATGAATATTCCCGTCATCCCAACTAAAAAGATCATCCATATTTTATCGGGCCATACAATTTGCATCCCTAATGATAGAACTATCAAAAAAGGCCAGATTTTTTTGTTGAGGTCAAGTTTGACTGTGGTCATGGAATGGGTTGGGTGCTAGGTATCAGGGAATGGGGACACGCTGCTCACTAGTTCTTTGTTATTACTACTTACCTGCTCATTGCGATAAAGTTTAATAATTGAATGCAGAATCTAGTGGCTTTTCAAGCATGAATTGATAGTTTGTAGAGCGAACGAGAGTTTGCCTAGCTTCTAAAACGGGCACTCGCGTGCCCTACTACGAACCATCAAATTATATTTGGCAGCCCGCTAGTATCTTGTCAAGCATGAGTTGATAGTTTGTAGTAACGAACGAGAGTTCGTCTATCCCTTAAAACGGGCACTCGCGTGCCCTACTACAAACACATCACCATACACTTGGCAACCCGTTAGTGCAGATAAGGTTCTTATTCTTCGCGGAGGTAATACCCTTAGGATACCTTCTATAAAGGCAGTTTGTAATCCCCAAAATTGGGGATTATATTGGTATGTCCCCTCTCTTCTCTCTTTATGGGAAAGGAAATTGAAATGCTTATTTTTCCAGCTCCACACCAGAGGCGGCCCAGAGTTGTAATGTGATTACGACCGCTGAGGTGAGGCACCAGGCACAAGTTGCGCCAATGACAAAAGGTTCTAAAAAGGTGAGGTAAATAGAGAATAGGGTTCCGAATAACGCCATTCCCAAAAGCGCAAGACTGGCAAGGGTTCGCAAGTTTTTTGGCCCATAGTGTTGCACTGCCCATGAGGCGAGGATAGCCACGTAGCCAGCCATGCCCAACACGCCAATTGGCAGCACTCCAAATAAGCGGGCGTATTCGCTCTGCTGGACGGTGTTGCAATCCCCCACCGGGCCGCAGACTGCCTCTGTAAGAGTGATTTCTACATAAGACAGGTATCCCGCCACTAGAAGCCCTATCACCGAGAGGGCGGGAATAACCCATTTAGGCCACGGTTTGCCGGCAGGGGACGGAGAAAACGTGCGAATGCCAACCATGATTATGCTCCATATCATGCTCACTAGCACAAAGACCGCTATTATGTTTCCCGTCAGGTCGCGTTGGAACTTATCGGCCAGTGTCATTTCTTGTGGAACAGGCTCTAAGGAAATGACGTCTGAAATCCCAGTGTATTCTTCCTGGGTCGGCGCAATTGGGCTGGCGATAACTTCTTCGGCAGGTTCTATTTGCGTTGGGGTCGCGGTTTGAATGTTAATATTTGATGCATCAGTCGTTGAATGTTGGGTGGGAGTTGAAGTTGGGGTCTCGGTCGCTTCGGCTTGGGAAGTGGCATAGGCTTGAGCAGTAGCAGTAAGACGGGCTATCGCTTTCGCAATTTCCGCTCCAATGCCAGGGAAATCGGGCCAAGGGATGCCGCCATTTTTAAGTCCTTCTTCAATAATGCCAGGAAATTCGTCTGGGATCTCGCCAGAGCCAACCAAAATAACATCTCCAACAACTAAAGTGGGAACACCTATCCTGTCGTTGGGAATCCCGTAATATTCGATGGCGTTATCATATAGTTCGCGGCCTTTCTCTGACTGCACATCAGCATAAAAAATTTCTATTTGCCTGCCGTACTCTAAGAAAATAGGCGGGAGAATTTCGTTGATGACCGTGCGGCAATGAGGGCAAGAGTGAGAGTAAAATAAGACTGCTCGCACAACAGAGATCTCTTCTTGGGCTTGAACCATTTGTGTAGAAAAGAGGACTAGGATCAAAATTATGGGTAGGATTTTTGAGAATATTTTTAGGCGGCGCATTAATGGCTCCTGGGGGCATAAGCGGGCTAATTCAGGGAGTAATTTTACCATAGGAGCATACAGCAAAGGCTAGGTAGTTTTTTGGGGGTGTGCTAAAAAGTTGTTGGTTAAACCTTAGCCTCTCTCAATCCGCAATCGCATGTGAACATGGAATCAATCCCATGTCTGCTACAAAAAGCCTGCTCAAGTAGCTAAGTCAGCTTCACTTTGCGTGCCATTGGCAAGTTGACTTCTTTTGGCAGCTTTTGAATTGATTCAAAAGTGCTTTGGGTGTTCAAATGCAATTGCCCTACCCCAAAATATTGAAATGACTAGCCACATGACACTTATGCTGAAAAACTTTTTTCGGACACGGATGAACACGGAAAACGCGGATTTTTCTGTAAAAAAACAAAAAAGAATCCGTGAAAATCAGTGTCA
>QMOK01000243.1 GCA_003648195.1 Chloroflexota bacterium
GAATCGTCATGAACCGCGATCATCTCTTAGCTGAAGCCAAGAAAGAAGTCCTGCATATGCTGGATTCGGGTTATACCCCGCCCGCTCCAGAGAAAATCTACGCGGCTGGCAGAGACACATTAGCCGCGCTCCGAGTCGGGTTGAACATGTTTGCCAGTGGCGGCTACATCACCGAGTACGAGACCCATATCGGCGAGAAGATGATCTACGCCATGACCGGCGGCGAGCTGAGCGCACCCACCTGGGTTGACGAGCAATACATCCTAGACCTGGAACGCGAGGCATTCTTGTCGTTGTGCGGCGAAGCAAAGACACAAGAGCGGATGTGGAACTTGCTGCGTACTGGTAAAGTGAAGAGAAATTAGGAGTTGCGAGTTAGGAGTTAGGAAGTGCGAGGTGGAGGATGGTACAAAAGGAGTTTTCGAGTTTCAAGGAGTGGAAAGAATCTGTTCCAGCCACTTTGAAAAACAGCCCTTTATGGGAGTCAAAATACTACCGGCTCTCTATGTATCTTTATGATTTGGTTTGGAAAGATTGCCAAAACTTTCACAAGGATTTTCGTGGAAAGGCAATAGCTAATCAAATAATCCGAAGTTCGGGAAGTATTTGCGCCAACCAAGAAGAGGCCTATGGACGAGGAGTAGGAACTCGGGATTATATCCGTGTCATACGAATCGCCCTTGGTGAAGCCAGAGAAACTCAAGGATGGTATTTCCGTTCTCATCATCTTCTTGATGAAAAGGTAATCAAACACCGAACAGAAGTATTAGATCAAGTTATCGCCTTGTTAGTTACCAACATTCAAAACCACTCTAATAATCTAGCCACCAAATAACACATCTCATTTTTCGCAACTCGCACTCCGCACCTCGCAACTCAATAAGGAGAAAGTAATATGAAAAAACTAGACCCCAAACACACCCCCGTCATTGTCGCGGCGGCCCGCACGCCCGTAGGAAAGGCCAAGCGCGGCAGTCTGACCACTGTGCGCCCCGCAGAGATGGCAACAGCGGTGATCAAAGAATTACTGCAAAGAGCTGCTCCGCTTAAAGCAGAAGAACTAGATGACCTGATACTCGGCTGCGCTTTCCCAGAGGGCGAACAAGGCATGAATATGGCACGGCTGATTGGTTTTCGGGCCGGATTGCCTGTCTCTGTCCCTGCCGAGACCATCAACCGTTTCTGCTCCTCTGGGATGCAAAGCATCGCCCATGCCGCTTTCGCCATTATGGCAGGGCAAATGGACGTAGCTATCGCCGGCGGAGTGGAATCGATGAGCATGGTTCCCATGACCGGCGTCAAATTCGCCCCCAACCCTTACCTGGCGGCCCACTACCCCGAAGCGTTCACCAACATGGGACTCACAGCAGAGAATGTCGCCGAACAATATGACGTCAGCCGAGAAGACCAGGACGCTTTCGCCTTGCGCAGCAACCAACTGGCAAGCGCAGCGGTCACATCGGGACGTTTTGACCCAGAGCTAGTTCCCCTTGAAGTAGAAATTGTCAAACCAGGGAAAACGCACACATTCACATTCGCGCGTGATGAAGGCCCCCGGGCCAACACCAGCCTTGAAATCTTGGCAAAATTGAGGGCTGTCTTCAAAGAAGGAGGCACAGTTACAGCCGGGAACTCGTCTCAAATGTCCGATGGCGCAGCCGGCGTAGTCATCATGTCACAGGCCAAAGCCGAAGACTTGGGATTAAAGCCTATGGCCCGCTTTGTAGCCTTTGCAGCCGCCGGCGTCCCGCCAGAAGTTATGGGCATTGGCCCCACCGCAGCCGTTCCCAAAGTGCTGGAAATAACCGGCATGTCCCTGAACGACATCGGCTTAATTGAACTGAACGAAGCCTTCGCCTCTCAATCACTGGCCGTCATCCGCACCCTGGGCCTCAACCAAGAAATCACCAACGTCAACGGCGGAGCGATCGCTCTCGGCCACCCCCTGGGCTGCACCGGCGCCAAACTGACCGTCCAACTGCTCTACGAAATGAAGCGCCGTGGCACAGAACTAGGCATGGTCACCATGTGCATCGGCGGCGGCATGGGAGCGGCAGGGATTTTTGAAAATATGTAAAACGTAAAACGTGATGAGTAATGAGTAAAACGTAAGGTTACTCATCCCTCGTTACCTCATTACTATAAAGGAGATTAAAAATGGCAGAATACACCGTAAAAGAACTTATCTTCAACCTCGAAAAAGCTTTCCGAGCCGATAAAGCCGCCGGCCTAGAAGCCATAATCCAGTACCACCTCACCGGCGATGAGGGCGGAGACTACATCATCAACATCAAAGACGATGCCTGCACTGTCACAGAGGGAACCGCTGAAGCCCCTGTGATGACCCTCACCGCTGACGGACGCTATTTTGGAGACGTCCTCTTGGGCAAGGAAGACGGCATGCAAGGTTTCATGCAAGGCAAACTTCAACTGGCCGGTGACCTCAACTTAGCCATGAAACTAACCAGTTTCTTCAAGATGGGATGAAACTAGCAGCCACGTTTGGGGAAACAGCCTAAACTTCTGGGGGAGAAAACCCCTCTCCCAGCCACCCCTCACCCCAAAGGCTGCAACCACCCCCACTGGGGTTTCTCCTCCCGATGGAAACCTTATCCCCACGTTCACACAGCGTAGATAAGTGTTGCCATTCCCTAACCCACAAAATTGACCCCGGCCTCTATATTCCCAAGACCGGGGTCAATTACATTCTGCTCTAACTTCCTAACGTCTAGCCCACACCTCGCTAATCATCCTCAGGTGTAGACCCCATTTCTAAAAGATTGGTAATGTTGGCTTGCGGGTCAATCACGGGTTCTATCAAGGGTGTCTTGCAAGTCATCAGCGTTGTCACGCCTGGGCCGTGTCCCGCGCCCCGGCAATCGCTATGAACAATGATGCCAATACTAACAGCGCCCTGGCGGAAAGCTCGCCCATAACGGTTATCGTGATCCATGAGGACTACAAAATCTCCAAACCGTAACTCATCCAGCTTATATTTTTCTACGGTTTCAGGGTCGCTGGTCATAATGTCATAATCGCCCTTGGCTACATGCGCTGCTCCTACCCCAGACCCCATGCACTGCGCTGGGATAAGGGTCGTCACCGGAACTTTAAGTTTGCCATTCCCAAGCTCCTCAATTTTCATCTCTTTCAGCAGACGGGGGTCAAGGTTATAAAGCATAATGTCGGGATAGTCGGTCAATGCCAAACCCTGGCCTTTAGCGTGGACAATGATTTTGTCATCGTAAGACATTTTTTTCTTCGCTTCACGGGGGAAATCAATTATGACATGCTCTGAGCCGCCGTGATGACCAATAACACAGCCGGCAGCTCCTTTCATTCTCCCCGAAATCACCTCGGCCTTATTCCCCGCGCAAGCATATAGCTGAAAAGATACGTTGGGGTGCTCAAAGGGTTTTCTAGTATCGGCGGTGCAGCTCACGCCCGGCTCAACGTGATCGCCGGCCCAGCCAAAAGCGGGGTCTCCGGCCTCAATGTTCACCGTGATGCCGCCAATTCCAGGAAGAATATAAGGGTTACCATCGTGATCTACCCGCCAAGTTGCCTTTGATCTGGGCGGCCCTGGCTGACACTGTAACAAAAATTCTACGACACGGTCTTCATTTGTCTTGAGCATGTTTTTCTCCTTAGAGGTTGGTAGGTTAGCAGATTGGGAATTTGGGGGATTTCAGCAACATTCTTTCATAACTCTTATGGTTTTTCAAGTAGAGCTTCTTTCAATTTTAGCACGTCTTCATCTGTTAAACCTAAGCCCTGCCACACATAATTTTCAATCCCCTGGTAATTGTTATGAATTTGAGCTATCGCGGCCTCTATATATTCTCTGCGTGCTTCAATAAGCGGAAGAAATTTATCGGCTGGAAAACCGAGCATAACAGGAAGCTTAATTCTATGAGCGGTCTCTGCCTTTATCCGCTGCAAATGGTTGTTGCTTTGCAAATAATCTTGTATAACCAGCTCTTGAGATACTCCCAGAATTAACTGTACCACCGCGCAAGAAAAACCAGTGCGGTCTTTCCCTGCTGTACAGTGAATTAGAATGGGCAAATTGCTGCTATCGCTAAAAAGCTTCAACACCTTTGAAAACTCAGC
>QMOK01000244.1 GCA_003648195.1 Chloroflexota bacterium
CAAACGATGCGGCTCCAATTAGGGAGGTGAGAATGCCAAGGGGGATTTCGCCGGGAAAGAGGGTGCGGGCGATGGTATCGCAAATGAGGGTGAATATTCCGCCCAAGAGCATGGCGACCGGCAAGGAGAGGTGAGCGCTGGCCCCCGACAAACGCCGGGCAATGTGGGGGATTATCAGCCCCACCCAGCCAATGATGCCGCTAAGAGAGGTGATGGCCGCAGTGGCAGTGACAAGGGCTATTAGCAGAATTAACCTCTCGCCGGTGATGGCCGCCCCCAACGAGAACGCGGTGGCATCGTTGAGAGAAAGCAAATTGAGGCGCCAGCGCATAAGAAAGGCGGTTCCCAGCCCCAGGGCAACAAAGGGGAGGACGTAAAGGAAATCGCTCCATCCCACCGACCAAAGCCCGCCCAAAAGCCAGAATGTGATCTCAGAAAGTTCTGTCATGGGATCGGAGACGTATTTCAAAAACCCTACTCCAGCAGAAAAGAAGGCCGAAACAGCAATGCCCGACAAAACCAAGCGCAAGACCCAGCCTCCAAAGCGAAGGCGGTTGGCTAACATATAGGTAACAAAAAGTCCCGTCAGGCCAAAAAAGGTGGCGGTTAGCTCAATGGTTAGAGGGTGGCGGCCCAGCCACAAAATGCTCACCGCTGCGCCAAAAGCCGCGCCTTGTGATACTCCCAAGAAGCCTGGCTCTACCAAAGGGTTGCGGAAGATCATTTGCATGGTCAATCCGCAGGCAGAGAGAGTCATTCCCAATAGTATAGAAGTGAGCAAACGGGGAAGACGCAAATTAAGGACAAGGCGTTTGGCAAGGGGATCGGCGAAAAGCAGGGCCGGGGTCATTCCATAGGGACGAGGATAACGCCCCACGAAAACGGCGACCACCGCGAATGCCAGAAGAATTACGCCCAAAACAAGGAACAAACGTTTAGGTTCAGTACGCGGCACGGAATCTCCCCCAGGTTAGGGTATATCTCCCATCAAAAGAGGTTTAACTTCAGCCTCAATGGTGGAAGAATCCAAGCGGTAGAGAGTGGAATAAAAATTCTCTACCTCGGCGATGATGTCAAGGTTTTGGGTGAGGTCGGGGTGGATTTTGGTTGCCAGCCATTGGAGGCCGAGTATCCAGCGGGTGTCGGGCTGATCCCAGCTATAGAAGTCAGAGGCGAAGGCGTAGAGTTGCTCCGCTTGGACGGCGGCTAGGTCGCTCCAGAGAGGGGCGGCGGTGAGGTCGGCCACAACCTGGTCGGCGTTACCGGCGTAGTCGATAATGAAGATTTGGTCGGGGTTCCAGGCGGCAATTTGCTCAAAGGTGACAACGGTCCAGCCTTGCCCCAGGTTCGCGTCCGTCCAGACCGGTATTCCACCTGCCATTTCTACCAGCGTGGTTTGAATCCATGTGGCGGGGGGAATATTGAAGGCAATTTCTCCACCCTTGTCGCTGTATTTTAAGAGAAGAACGCGGGGTTTTTGAGCCTCGTCAAGGGATGCCAGGCTCTCTTCAATGCTGCTCACGCGGGTTTGGTAAAAACCCACAATTTCTTGAGCGCGGTCGGGGTTGCCGAATATTTGGCCAAGGACTTCAATATCCCTATAAAAGGTTTGGGGAGTTTCGAGGTCAAGGTACAGAGAGGGAATATCTAGTTTTTGGAGAGGTTCGGCGTATTGTCCGGCCAGGTAACTTTTCATGAGTACCAGGTCGGGGTGATAGGCGGCAATTTGCTCTGGGCCGGCGTTGAAATCTAAGGTGGCAATCTCGGGGATGGCGTCATCTACAACGGGGAGAAAAGCAAAGGCGGATTGGTTACGGTTTTCTAGGGCGACAATTTTTTCACCGGATTCAGGGAAGAGATAGACAGCGTCTTGTACCATGGGGATGGCTTTTCCGGCGATGACGATGCGTTGGGGGAGGTTCTGAAGTTGAGCGGTGTGACCGGTTGTGTCGGTGATCTCCAGGGGGGTGGGGGGCGGGGGCAAAAGAGCGGGTGTGCAAGCGGAAAAGATGAGGGATGCGAGGAGTGTGAGGAGTGCGAGAGGTTTCATAGTGAGGTATATGAGGAGTGTGAGGGGTGTAAGGGGTGAAGGTGCAATGCACTCACGTGCAGAGTGCAGCGCACCAGGAATCACTAAGAGGGTTAAATGTGGGTTTCACATTCGGCTAGCCAGTCTAGCATGGCTCTAATTTGTCCAATGCGGAAGGTGAAGGCTTGAGTGGTGATGAGGTCAGGGGTTTCAATGGCGTTGAGCTGGGTTTGCAGGTTTTCTATCCAGGCGCGACATTCGGCGCGTTGTTTATTTATGAGATACAGGGTTTTATCGTGGCCCAATTGCAGGGCAAAGTAAAGGCGGGCTAAAAATATCAGACGCACATGCCGGCCACTTTTTACCGGAGATTCTACCCAATGGAGGAAGGCGTGGGTGCCTTTTTCGGTGAGATGGTATTCTTTGCGGGCGGGGCGGTTTTCTCCGGGGACGCGCGTGGATTCGATCAGTTTTTGGCTCTCTAGTTTTTCGAGCAGATAGTAGAGTTTGCTCCGTTTTATTTGCCAAATTAAAGAAAGACTCTCATCGCCTTTGATTTTCTCGTAAAGGCTGTATCCGTGACCTGGCTCCTGGGATAGCAATCCCAGGAGGATGTATTCTATTGTGGGGGGAGAGTAGTTTGAATGTGACATATTCAGAGTTTGAGTATTTAGTATCTGAATAGTATTTTATCACAGGGTGGGAGGTTGGTAAATTGGCAAATTGGTATATTGGGGATTGGCAAATTGGGAGATTGGTATGTGGGGGGAACGGTTTACTGCACGGTAAGGCCAAGGATAGTGTTTTTGGGTCTGTTTTTCGCGGCATTCCCCCGGATTTGCGCTCTATGTCTGTTGTGCGGCAAGAAGAGTGGCAACCTGTTTACGATTAAAGAGAACGACCGGGGATTTTATTTTCACATTGGGGAGCATAACCGCTCGAATCCGTGCCTCGTAGAGAGGGACAAAGTCTCGTGTACCTTCCGCCATTACCGTGGAAAAGTCAAACCTCCCAGCCCATTCTAATACCCCTTCGTATTCGTACGTTGAAGTGGTGACTTCAATATTATAATTCTGAACTCGCTCAAACCCACCTCTAGCAAGAGCCTGAGGTCCAACATCCTGCCGCCGTTGCAGGCATATCATGTGTATCTGGTCTTTCACCAAACGCAAGACGTCAACTTCTTTTACAAGCTTATCAGGCATGTGAACACGGGCCATTGTAACATGCTGAATTTTCAAAAACCCACTAGTATCATCGTTCATTGCCCCGGTTACGCCCGTGCTGGTAACCTCAATTGAGCCGCAAATACGATAACTAGCAGTCAAAACGTCAACAGGAATTATTCTTCGGGTGAGTGAGCGTGGCGGCATGTTTTTATTCCGTAGTCAAAAGTTTAGTGGTTCTTCAGTAAATAGTGGGGTTGCACTTAACAAAGTAACCCAACTATGTCGCGGCGAGGAACGTTTTTTGTGACGTAGCAGCCTCCCCGACTAGCGGGGGGATTGCCGCACCTCCAAAAAACGGAGGTTCGCAATGACATCTACCCTGCTATTTCCCATTGAGCCAGTTTAGTTTATGGTAAAAAAGGAATTTGGAGCAGGAGAATAGTATTGAATTTTAGGGCTGGTTCCTTGGTCAACGCGAGTTTGTTGGTCACGGCGTTCTAAAACATGCTGAAGCCAAGCTATTGCGCGCGCATCGTATTCCTTGTAGTCACACATCAAGCATACCCAAACAGGAAAATCGGGGACGGTTAACATGGTCTCTTTTACCCAGGTGAAGTAAGTTTGGTACTTAAGCGACATCAAACCAGTTTGACAACGCGGACACGTTTTGTTTTCTGAGGAATGTTTATCCGCCATAATCATATAACCCGTTGTTTCTTTAAAAGATATTACTTCTTCAATCAGAGGCTGATACTACTACAGAAGTATTGACCACCCCCCAATAAGGTGGAGGCCAATAGATAAAAATAGCTTTCCCAACCACATTGTCCAAAGGAACCATACCCCAGTTATGCGAGTCAGATGAATTGTTACGGTTATCGCCCAAGACAAAGAGAGTA
>QMOK01000245.1 GCA_003648195.1 Chloroflexota bacterium
CATGGCAAACCACGCCAATATTGCAAAAGCACGCAATCTCCTCGGCTGGGAACCGCAAGCTTCCCTAGAAGAGGGCATTAGACTCATGGTGACCTGATACGAAGAAAACCGTGAATGGGTGCAAGATATCGATACAAGCAAGTAGGAGAAAGTAATCTATGCCCGTTGCGTTAATTACCGGCATCACCGGCCAAGATGGCTCTTATTTGGCGGATTTTTTATTAGCGAAAGGTTATCGTGTGGTGGGCATGGTGCGCCGTTCAAGCACGCTGACATTCTCTCGTTTGGCGCACATCCAAGACGAAATTGAGCTTGTGCAGGGGGATTTGCACGATCAAGGTTCTGTGGTTTCTATTATAGAACGTTACCGCCCAGACGAAGTTTATAATTTCGCGGCGCAATCTTTTGTGCCCATGTCTTGGAATCAGCCCGTGCTAACGGGGGATGCCACCGCCTTGGGCGTGGCACGCCTCTTAGAAGCCATCCGCTTGGCGTGCCCCGAAGCGCGTTTCTACCAATCCTCATCTAGCGAGATGTTCGGCAAGGCTCGTGAAGTGCCCCAAAGCGAAGAAACGCCTTTCTATCCCCGAACGCCTTACGGGGTTGCCAAGGTTTACGGGCATTGGATTACGGTTAATTACCGTGAAAAACACGACATGTTTGCTTGTTCTGGAATTTTGTACAACCACGAAAGTCCTCGGCGCGGCTTGGAATTTGTGACCCGTAAGATTACCCGTGGCGCAGCTAGCATTAAACTTGGTTTGGCTGATGAACTGCGTTTGGGAAATCTGGAAGCTCGCCGGGACTGGGGTTTTGCGGGCGACTACGTCCGCGCCATGTGGCTTATGCTTCAGCAGGACGCGCCGAACGATTACGTCATCTGCACTGGGCAAACCCACTCCGTGCGGGATTTTTGTCAGGCGGCCTTCGACTATTTAGGTCTAGACTATCGCGATTACGTGGTGCAAGACCAGCGCTTCTATCGTCCAGCCGAAGTTAATTTATTGGTGGGAGATCCTCAACGTGCGCGTGAAAATTTAGGCTGGGAGACTGAGGTCAGCTTCGAGGAGTTGGTGCAAATGATGGTGAATAATGATTTGGAGTTGTTGGAAAGAAAAACGGCTAGCGAGTAAAAAGTGAACAGCTAACACCCTCACCATACGCATCGTTTGGATGCCCAGCAGAGTTCTCTCCCTTGACCTTTCCCCTTTTCAGGCTATAATTCAAAGGCTGAATTTTGGAGAGGTTTATTTATGAGCTTAGATTTTACGCAAGAAACACGCGAACGCATTCTGCTAGAACACATAGAAAACGACCCCGATATCACCCAGGCTACTCTGGCGGGAAAACTTGATGTAGCAGTGGGGACAGTCAATTGGCATCTCAAACGCCTGATAGACAAAGGATACATCAAAGCCAAGCGCGCTCAACGCAAAAAACTGCGTTATATCATCACCCCCGAAGGCCTAGCGCTCAGAGCCAAACTGACTATCAAATATATTGAAAACCAAATGCGTTTGTATCACCAGACACGCAGTGACGTAAAATTATTGCTAGCCGAGGTAAAAGAGGCTGGTTATACCCAAGTGATAATAAAAGGCAACAGCGAAATAGCGGACGTTTGCTACTTAACCTGCTTGGAACAAGGAATGGAAGTGGTAACCCAAGGAAAGGTTCCCGTGCTAGCCATCCAAGGCTACCGCGTGTATCTCAAATTCAAGGAGGACGCATGACGCTTCAACCGCATATTTTGGTCACCGGAGGAGCGGGGTACATCGGCTCCTTTCTAACCGGAGAGCTGTTGCAAAAAGGCTATCGCGTCACAGTTGTGGATGAGCTGCTCTTTGGCGGCGAATCCTTGCTTTCGTACCTTCCGCATCCTAACTTCCGTTTTTTTCAGGCAGATGTTTGGGAACCCCGGGCTATCCGTGCTGCAACTAGGGGTGATTGGCCCTCACCAGACGCAGTGCTTCACTTAGCCGCACTGGCCGGTTTTCCAGCCTGCCAAGCGGTGGGGCGGCAAGTAGCCTGGCGTTATAACGTAGAAGCCACCCAGCATGTTTACGAACAATCGCTCACATTAGGTATTCCGCGTTTTATTTACATCTCCACTTACAGCAATTACGGTCTATCAGAAAGCGGCGAACCGGTTACAGAAGACACATTCCTCAACCCCCAATCCCTATATGCGGAAACTAAAATAGCCTCTGAGCGTTATTTGCTAGAGCAAAGAAATGCTCCTTGCGCGCCGTTGATCTTCCGTTTAGCAACAGTGTATGGCCTTGCTCCGCGTCCGCGTTTTGACATGATCATTAACCAATTCGTCTGGGAAGCCTTTCGCAATCATAAATTGGTGATTTACCAACGAGGATATTCGCGTTCATTTGTGCATATCCAAGATGCGGTACAAGGCATCTTGCTAGGATTACAAGCTCCCGAAGAGAAAATCCGTGGCGAGGTTTATAACCTAGGCACTCCTGAAGGAAATCTAACGAAAGACGAAATAATAAAACTTATCCTCAAACGTTTGCCCCAAACGCTTGTCCACTACAAAGACATTACATTCGGTGGTGACATGCGCGATCTAACAATCTCATTCGAGAAAATTCAGCGCCAACTAGGATTTAAGGCTCAAAAAACAGTTGATGATGGCGTTAGAGAAGTTTTAGAAGCTATTCAACAAGGATTGATAAAAAACCCTGCCGATGAGCATTATCGCAATGCTCGTTTTATTGTACAATGAGTGACTATTTTGGGCTTAAACTTCCGAAGTTTTCGCAATGCAAACCTCGAAAGTCTTGCTCTTAGAAAAAGGAGAAAATATGAAAAAAGCTTTAATTACTGGCATTACCGGACAAGATGGCTCGTATTTGACCGAATTGCTGCTCTCAAAAGGATATGAAGTTCACGGCATCATTCGCCGTTCAAGTACATTCAACACCCGCAGACTAGACCACATTTACCGCGACCCTCACAATGGAGCCAAAGTACAGCTATTTTTGCATTATGGAGACTTAGCCAGCTCTAATAGCCTAGAGAGAGTGATCCACGATGTGGAGCCAGACGAAGTGTATAACCTAGCCGCACAGAGCCACGTCCGGGTTAGCTTCGATATGCCAGAATATACAGGAGACGTCACCGGATTGGGCGTAGCGCGCATCTTAGAGGCACTTCGCCGAAGCGGGACGGACGCCCGTTTTTATCAGGCATCCACCAGCGAATTGTTTGGCAGTGCAACTCCTCCCCAAAGCGAAAAAACGCCATTCCAGCCCCAAAGCCCTTACGCTGTCGCTAAACTTTACGCTTTTTGGATGACGCGCAATTACTCTTTGGGATACAAAATGTTTGCTTGTAACGGTATTCTCTTCAATCACGAATCTCCTCGGCGTGGAGAAACATTTGTCACTCGCAAAATCACCCGCGCTGTGGCTGCTATTGTGGCCGGACAGCAAGATAAACTCTATTTAGGAAATTTAGAGGCTAAACGTGATTGGGGCTACGCTCCTGAATACGTGGAAGCCATGTGGCTGATGCTTCAACAAGATGAGCCATACGACATTGTCATTGGCACGGGAGAGGCCCATACCGTGCGGGAATTTGTGGATGCTGCGTTTAGTTATGTAGGGTTAAATTATGAAGACTACGTAAAAATTGACCCGCGTTATTTCCGCCCCACAGAGGTGGATTATTTGCAAGCTGACGCCAGTAAATCCAAGGAAATTCTGGGTTGGGAGCCGAAAGTCCGCTACGATGACTTAGTACGCATCATGGTTGACGCTGATTTGGAACGTCTAGGGCAAGAAGCCCCAGGTGAAGGCAAACAGATTGTCACCGAGCGTTTTGATGATTGGCACGACTGGGAACATCAAGTTATTAGCATGGAGAGGTGAAAGATGGCGAATAAAAATTATCCGAATTCTAAAGAATTTTGGGCCAATAAACGTGTTTGCGTGACGGGCGGGGCCGGCTTTTTAGGCTCGTATGTTCAAAAGACGCTCCGCGAACACGGCGCGACTGAAATTTTCATACCTCATGTTGAGGATTATGACCTCAC
>QMOK01000246.1 GCA_003648195.1 Chloroflexota bacterium
CCACGCCCCCGCGAGGGGGGCGACATTAAAAATACTTTCTTCATCAGACATTATTGAAGTTTCAATCCACGCCCCCGCGAGGGGGGCGACTTTGAGATTTATTTCAGCGAGGTCTTTCATAAGTTTCAATCCACGCCCCCGCGAGGGGGGCTACCGCAACATATAGGCTCTTTTGACGCGCGAACTCTATATATTGATTGCTTTAGCACAAATAATTTAGATATGGTTCTATTTCACGCTAAAAAAGTAATAATCAGCCTGGTTTTAGGCCAAAAATCCTGCGAGCCTAAAGGTACTTTTATGTTCGCTTTATGCTCGCAGAACGATGAGCATCTGTTTTTCAGGCATTAGTTATGCTATCAAAGTTCCTTCCAAGTCAATGCTCTCTTTTGCACCCACGTGTTTTATACGCTTGCGCCAATTATTGCCCAGATAGTAGTAACGCAGGCTATCCTTCTCAGGATCAATAAGATTCTCTAGGTTGTTTTCTAATTGTTTTAATCTTGCAGAGTCAATAAGACATTCAAAGACCGAGTTTTGTACTCGTTGCCCATAGTTCTGGCATTGCTTGGCTACTTTGCGAAGGCGTTTTTGGCCGGCTTTGGTTTGGGTGTTGACGTCGTAGGTGATTAGGACCATCATGGCCGCTGCCCGCCTGATTGGGCACGACTCTTTTCGAGCTGCCAGTACCCGGCTTCCCTAATGCTGAATTTGGCATTGCAAAGGAAGTTACTGCCAGGCATAAAGTGAACGCCGTCAAAGGCAAGATGTTGCCCTATCCGCTGGCGGTCGTGCCACTCACGTCCGACCACTGGTTCTATCTGCCCGGCGATTTTTCCGCTTTTTGCTTTGGTGTGCGCCAGGAGGGGGTCGTTTTTGAAAAGTTGCAAAACCGGCCATCTTTTTTTCAGGGCGGGTGGGGCAATTTTCTCGAAAAGCTTCTGACCTTCTTTCAACGGCTGAAGTTTCTCTAAGCGCGCATCGCCCCAACCGTAGCCGCGTTCACCGCCAAGTTGTAAGCGATTAACCGCGCCGAGCCAATCGTATTTGTCGCGCGTCAGACGCTGTTCTTCTACAAAAATGTAACCCATCAGGTAAACTGGCTGTCCATCATCCAGGGTATGAGGGGAGATGAATTCAATTTCGTGCAGGCTGTTTTCTTCGGCGGATTGTGATGGGTAGGATAGAGCGGTAGCGGTATAGCTGCTCAGAAAACGGCGGCGGAAGTTTGCCTCGTTTTCCCAGGGAAACGCTGCCTTCCAGACGTCACCCTTTTTTAGTGCCGGGTAGAAGTAGGTGAAGGTCAGGAATTGGGCGAAGGTTTTGCTGATGCAGCGGAATGGATCGTGCCAGTCTTTTCCTCGGATGTTTTGATTACGCCCGACGCGGTTGACCAGTGCGCCGCGCAGAACGCGCCCGGTGACGTAGGGGTAGGTGCGCTGCAGGTAGCCCACTTTGCCCTTGCCAATGTGCAACGGGCTGTGCAGACGTAAGATCACCTGATAGGCAGTCCAGTGCCAATTTGAAGTCATAAAAGCTTCCTCCTTATTGTTTGTCTGCGGCTTTAGCGCCGTAACGGGCGTAGATCAGCATTTGTTCGAGGCATTCTTTGGCGAGGAGCAGGCGCTGCAGGTCAGCGGTGATGTATGTGGCAAATTCCAAAGCGTCTGTATCCGTAGCGTCTGTATCTGTTCTAGGCGGCGGGTTAAATCCGAACGCTTTTTCTTTTAGCATGTCGAGTATTTGATCAACGGCGGTGCTGCTGTTATTTGCCATCAAATAGAGGAAACAAGCATATACACCGTTTTCTTGTAATACGCCTAAGGTTTTGGTAATAAGATTTTCATCGAGCCCGGCTTCCACCGTTTTTTGGGCATGTTTTGCCGCCAGATAGTCGAGATTCTGTTCGGGGTTCATGCCTGCACCTCCTGTGATTCGCTGGCAAGTGGATCTTTCTCTAGCGGGTCGCCGATGATTTTCATGCGCCCGAAGCCGCGTGTGCCCATCCCGCCCACGCTGAGGTGTGCGATCATGCCCAGTCCGGCACGCACCACATCTAGCGGGTTTTCCCATTTGCCGCCGGGCAGGGGATTACCTTTATCTGTCTTTTCTGTTGGGAAGGGGCGCGGTCGTTTTTCATCAATAATGTAATCATCTAGCACCACTTCGATGGTCAGGAAGGTGGCGCGGGGGATGGCTTCGTAGGTGAAAAGGGCGCCATCTTCTGCTGCGCCGGTTTCGGGGTTGATGGCGACTGAGGTGCGCACTTCTAGGTTGCTGTTGACGATGGCACTGAAGAGGGTATCGGGCACTAGAGCGATGCGTTTGGAGACAGTCTGCCATGGTTTTTCGCTGCCCCAATTAGCGTTTTTGGGCGGGGTAATTGTAGCGGTTTGAGGAGCGACATCGAGCATCAGCCAGCCCAGGTTGAGCCGCTTGTCGTGCGGATATGACCATGTCAGGGTTGCTTGCTCATTTTTCTCTGGCGCGTCTTCCTCTGGCGCGTCTTCCACCGTAAAACCGGCTTCTTCCAGCCGTTCTTTGGTGCTAACCCAGACCGGGCCAGCAGCCGAATGGACGGGGAAGAGCAGGATGTGGGCATCGAAGATGTTGACCACGCCGGAAAAGGCGTTTTGTTTGTTGCTTTGCTTATTTTTTGTGACATAGCCAAAAGTGTAGCAAATAGGATTTTCTTGCGGCTTGTCAATTTTGTCATGGCTCTGCCCGGCGGCTTCGGGCGTTTCGTAGAGGTAGGCGGCGTAGGCACGCGCTGCGCCGTGCATACTTGTGCCGGGGATTTTGGGCAGGCGTGTGCCGGGTTCGCGAATGATGCTGTTATCCACCCGTCCGAGGCGGTAGCCGCCCGCGCCGGGGTGGACGGGGTCGAGGGTCATCAGCAGGTAGCGTTGCACGCAGTAATTAGCAGTCATGGGGTTACTCCTTTTTCTCTTTGAGGATGCTTAAGTGCAGTTCGGCCAGGTCGGTCAATTCGCCGCGCAGGGCGGCTTCCACCAGGCGGTCGCAGTTGGGGAGTTTCTTCCAGGGGTGCGCTTTGGGCCATTGGGCGTTGGCGAGGGTGTTGCGGACGAATTTCTGGAAAGTTCCATCATCAAGCGATTTTTTGTTCTCGCGCCCGAACCAGCGTTGGCGGGTGGTTTCGATGGTTTGGAGGATTTGTTTGAGCTGGGTGCGGCTGAGTTGGGAGAACGCCTCCCACAGTTCATCGAGCCGTTCCAGGTCTTCGAGGTAGTAGGGACGTGTTGGGTGAGTGGGGCGGCTGCCGTCTTCGTTGTAGTAGATTTCGAAGCGGCGGGAGGTGACGTCGAGGTATTCGAAGTCGAAGGTGGAGGGGGTCAGGTGGACGGTGTCGCCTTCACGCAGGTCTTTCACATGCACCCAGTGTTTGCCATCGGGACCGATGAACCAATGCTCGCGGTCGGCGGGCTTGCCTTTTACGCGCCAATAGGGGTACCACAGGTCTTTGGTTTTGTCATCGCCCATGACGGTGGGGGTTTCAAGCGTGATGCTGCAGCCATCTCGTTCGAGGGTGAGCGCAACGCGGCGCGGCCAGCCATCATCTGTGGGGGCGAGGTCGGTTTTGGAGTGAACTTGCCAGGGTTGTGGAGTCGAAGGGCGGTCGAACATGTGCCGGGCGGCATCGAGGGCGGCAAAGAGGGGCGTGCGCCGTCCGAAGAAGACCGCGCCCAGGCTCAGGGGCAGGCGATTGCGCACTTTGCCCATCTCGGTCTCGTATTTTGTTTTGATTGCCTTGATCACTTCTAGCGCCTTATCGGCCGACACGAGCATCATGAAGGTGCGTGGTTCGGCGAGAATGGGGATGGCTGTGGCGTATGCCGCATCTTCATGCGATGTATCGATAATTCGAGCCCCTTGCAGCAAATTTTGGCGGCGATCAGGCGGATCGTCAGTATTGAACAATTTCAACGGCATGGTTTGCTGACCATCCATGAAACGTTTGCGAATGAAATCCTCAACAAAAATGGCAGCTGTTGCCGGGCTGTTGCAAATTCCCGATTCGGCACCAAGTTGACG
>QMOK01000247.1 GCA_003648195.1 Chloroflexota bacterium
CCCGCGGAAACCATTGTCGCGGCGTGGATGAGGGCACTAACGGGGGTGGGACCCTCCATAGCGTCTGGCAACCAGACATGGAGAGGGAACTGGGCCGACTTCCCCACCGCGCCGCCAAACATGAGAAGGCCAATGACCGATGCCACTGACCATCCTCCAAAGAGAGGTAATGCTGACGAAGTGGTAGCTAGATGATGAAGGAATTCGTGGTTGAAGAGTGTGTCGGCGTAGCTCAATGTCCCGGCTTGGTTGTAAAGGTAAAGAATACCCAGCAATAGGAAAAGGTCTCCTATTTTTGTGACTAAAAATGCCTTAAGCCCAGCCTGACGTGGGGTAATTTTATTGGGATCGGGATAATTTTTCTCAAACCAGAATCCTATCAAGAGATAAGAACACAGCCCCATAATCTCCCATGAAATGAAGAGGGTGAGTAAGTTTTCTGAGATAACTAATCCCAACATCCCAGCGGCGAATAAAGAGATGTATGCAAAAAAGCGAGAATAATTAGGATCAACGTGGTCGGTGCCGTATCCCATATAGCCAATGGAGTAGATGAAAATCATCAGTACCACAATAGTCACCATGAAGAGGGTGATAGCCATGAGGGGGTCAACCCAAACTCCGATGTCGAAGGTTGTTGTGCCAACCGGGAACCAGGGCTTGCTCATGTGGTAGAAGGAATGCCCTTCTGAGTGTGATGTAAAGGCACTAAAGGCCACACCCCATCCGATAATCCAAGCTATAATCATAGAACCAATGCTAATGCTGTGGCTTAGTTTTCGATTTTTTGTAGTGAACAAAATAATAATGGCAAAGGCCGCTAAAGGAAAAAACGGGATTAGCCAAGTCAGGTTAAAGAAGAATTCTCGCATCAGTTTCCTCTCGGTTATTCTTTAAGTAAGTTAATGTCTTCAATGATGACTGTATCGCGGTTGCGGTAAATGGCGATAATCAGTGCTAGACCTACAGCAGCTTCAGCAGCAGCTACCGTAAACACAAAAATAGCAAAAATTTGTCCAGTTAAGACCGCTGGTTTTACATAACGCCAAAAAGCTACTAAGTTAATATTAACAGCGTTGAGCATCAATTCTATACCCATCAAAATACCTATAGCGTTCCGGCGCGATAAAGCACCGTACAAACCTATACAAAAAAGCGCAGCAGCAACAATCAAATACCAATATAAGTCCATGTAACTCCTCCTACAAGCGGTTACTTTTCTTCTCGCGCAATGATGATTGATCCCACCAAGGCCGCTAATAACAATACTGAAGCAACCTCAAAAGGTATTGCATAAGTGCCCATTAACTCTTTGCCCAAAATGACAATTGTCTCTGATGGGACAACGGCTTCTACAACTGGCCAATTTGCCCGAAACAAAATAATGCCCAAAGTTCCAAAGAGAAGAACCGCACCTAAAGCCGACCATCCCCACTGCGCATTACGTTGTACAAGGTCTTTGTCCATCAGACGACGAGTGAGCATAATAGCAAAAATAATCAACACCGCTATAGCTCCCACATAGACCAAAATTTGCGCAGCGGCCAAAAAAGGTGCTTCTAGGAGAATATAAAGTCCAGCTACGCCTACAAAAGAAAGCATCAAATAAAGAGCACTGTGAAAAAGATTCTTAACAATCACAACAGCAAGAGCAGCGCCTAATGTCACTATAGCCAAGATGATAAAGACAATTGTTTGTACCATCATTTAATTTCATCCTTCTCGGACTCACGAACAGCGTATTTATCCCCCTGAGCCAATAACCTATCAAGATCCCAGACAATATTTCCGGTACCAGAAGCTAATTCATAATCGGGGCTCATTTCAATGGCGTCAAAGTTACATGCTTCCACGCACAAACCACAAAATATGCAGCGTGACAGTTCATAGGTAAAAGTTGCGGCTCTGCGCTCTTTGCCTTTACCTTCATCACCCTCTACCGTCAAACAGTCCTGGGGACAAGCTTGAACGCACGCTCCGCAAGCTGTGCAGTTATGCATACCAGTTTCAGGGTCACGCAAGTGCATCAACGCCCCTCTGAAACGGGGGTACATGGGTAATTTTTCTTCAGGATATTGCACCGTGAACATCCCGCCTAAAGTGGGATCTTCAATGCGTACTCCTTCACGAATACCAGTATTTCCTGTGTAGCTCTGAATAAAGTGTTTGAGGGTAACCGATAACCCTTTTACCATACCTTGAAAAAACATAAACACCTCAAGTTGCGAGTTTCTTGCTCTGTAAATTATCCTTGTCGCGCGGCGACACTCTGCATTTTCTCAGAGTGTGTCTTGCTCTGCAATTTTTCTAGAATAATAATCCCTATCACCGCTTCGATGATATTAGTCACCAATAGAATAGCCCCTGTCAGGAAGTCGCCTTCCACTAATTTTATCACCAGGGCAACCACCATTAAATTGACCAACGCCAAGGGGACAAGGGCTTTCCAAGCCATCCCCAACAAATGATCAATGCGGATACGCGGGAATGTGGAACGCACCCACCAAAAGATAAAAATAACCAACGTACATTTCGCGAAGAAAATGAATGGGCTAAGGAAAGGTAGAAGAAGCTCCAAACCAAAGAAACGCCAGCCACCCAAGAAAAGCGTTGTAATAATCCCGGACATAGCTAACAAATTAATATACTCAGCCATGAAGAACATCACAAATTTCATACCGCTATATTCTATGAAATATCCCGCAATCAATTCCGAGTCAGCTTCAATCATATCAAATGGAGCACGGTATAACTCTGCGAAGGCTGCAGTCAGATAAACCAAGAAAACTAGCGGCATAGACACTATAAAGGGTATAGTTTGATGCTCCACAATCTTTACCATTGACATTGAACCCGACATCAATACAACAGCAATAATGCTCAAAACCATCGGTATTTCGTAGCTAATGAGCTGGGCCACAGCCCGGAAAGCGCCCAACAAAGCATATTTATTATTGGATGACCACCCGGCCATTAAAATGGCAATGGTGCCAATTGTGCTCAAGGCTACAATGTATAGAATACCAATATTAAGGTCTACTCCCCACAACTTGTTTCCGAAAGGTATTACAGCATAAACGAGCACCGCTGGAATAACAACAATAATAGGAGCTAAAAGATGCACCCAATAATCAGCTCCTTCCGGGATAATATCTTCTTTGGTGAGCATCTTGATGCCATCGGCTATTGGTTGAAAAAGACCAAAAGGTCCCCAACGGTTAGGCCCAATACGATCTTGCATGCGTCCAATAACTTTGCGTTCTCCCCAAGTGAGTATCAGCACGGCAAACAAGCCAATGAGGACAAGAACAATAGATACGCTAAATCCCGTGACTATTTTTACGCCCCAGTCAGGCATAAATCCTGCCAGCCACTCGGAAAACCAAATGCCAAAATTGACGAAAAAGTCTTTCAAAAATTCCATACAATTCTCCTAACGATCAACCTCACCCAAAACTATGTTAACGCTGCCCAGAATAACGATAAGATCCTGGATTTTTTGTCCAACGCACATCTCTTTGAGAGCGGTAAGATTAATCATGGATGGCGGGCGGATACGCAACCGATAGGGATTTTTTGTGCCATCGCTGACCGCATAAAATGCCAATTCGCCCTTGGGGGCCTCGATGCGCCCATAGGCTTCACCCTTCGGGGGTCGGCGTAGTGCTCTTCCCGCGCGTTTGTTCATCACCTCACCTTCAGGAATAGCATCAAGAGCTTGTTCAAGAATTCGTACGCTCTGATAAATTTCTAAAATGTGCTGATAATAGCGATCCCAAATGTCGCCATGCTTGCATGTAGGTACATCAAAGTCGAAGCGGTCGTAGATAGAATAATTATCCACTTTGCGAATGTCGTAAGGAACCCCCGATGCACGCAGCATAGGGCCGCTAATAGCGGAATTAATAGCAAGCTCGGCGGGCAAAATGCCTACATCTACAGCACGAGAGATGAAAATTTCATTCTCGGTGAGCATAGTACTAAGTTCATCGGTGAATGTTCTAAGATGTGAAGCAAGAGTTTTCGC
>QMOK01000248.1 GCA_003648195.1 Chloroflexota bacterium
ATTCTGAGGGCGTTTTTCCCGAAGAATCTCCTATGTTTACGAGAGGGAGACTCTTCGTTCACTAATCTTAGCTCCGCTAAGACACGTTCTCTCAGAGTGACACATCAACGCTTTTTTATTAGGGGGGAGTGAACGGTTACAAAAACAAAAAAGAATCCGTGAAAATCAGTGCCAATCCGTGTCCAAATCAAAACTGTCGGGGAGCTAGAAAAAAATAGAACGCGGGACTGGCAAGCGCACCGGATAAACGCAGATTAAAGACTTAGAAACTGTATTAAATCCGCATAAATCTGCTCAACCTGAAGCATCCGCGTTCTATTAATAATGCTAATTTCTAAACTGGGGGAAAAGTTACGACTGCTCCATCACTCCCCTGCCAAGGATGATTTATTGGAGAACCAGGACGAGAGCAAAGTCACCCGCGCATGAATACTGTAGCCAGCTTCTAACTCGCCATCCGTGAAAGACATAGTGGTAGTTAAAAACGGTTAACAAAAATCCTATTTACTCAATATCACTTCCAGCGCCGCTTTACAGGAACGCTAGGCATTGAGGCAATAGTCTTTTTATCTATATTTAGATAAACAACATTTTCCTCAATATGCTCAATATGCAACACGGGAATAGTCACTTCTTTTTCTTTCCACAGATTACTTTCTCTTAATACAAGGTGCGTGATATTACCGCTTACCGGCCCCACAATAAATTCATCCACTCGCCCAATCCACCCATCAGTGGCACGTACCCGCGCCCCTCGGCGTACTGCCAGCTCACCGGGGGGAATACGCCTAATCTTGTCATCAACAATTCGTTTTGCGGGTACCACATAAGGCCATAACAACGTCAAATTCGGTGCAGTGGCATGTTGGGGAATATCTGTGTAAACAAAATCCGGTTGGTTGAAAACCTCTAATTTCTCAAACTCTGTTCGCGTACAATTCAACAATATCACTTCAGCCGCCGTGTTGGCAACCAACTTTATTGAAACCAACCGTTCAACGCCAGAGGATTGTTGAGGGGCCACCACAAGGTGAGTCACCCGTTCAGTAGCAGGGTTCAAAATAATATGGGTAGAACGACCACAGAGACCATCAGAGCAATGCACTTCAACATTTAGGGGAAAATTTAAGTCCATAATATTACCTCTATTTTAAGTTATCGCGGACGCTGAGATCGTTCACGCAAATATTTTACTGCTGCCCTTTTCATCGGCCAAATGACAAGCCACAAAATGCCCAGGATGGATTTCCCGAAATTCTGGTTCAACCCTGATACATTTTTCCTCGGCCAATGGACAGCGAGTGTGAAATACGCAGCCTGAAGGTGGAGAAGCAGGGCTAGGCGGATCACCTTCTAGGATGAACCGCTGCCTTTTTTGCTCAGATTTGGGATCGGGTATTGGGACAGCTGAATTGAGCGATTGGGTGTAGGGATGCAGAGGGTTATCGAAAAGGGTATTACGTTCGGTCAGTTCCATCGCCTTGCCCAGGTACATCACTACTATGCGGTGTGAGATGTGCTTGACCATACTCAAATCATGCGCAATGAAAAGATAAGCCATGCCCAATTGTTCTTGCAAGTCTTGCATCAGGTTCACTACCTGCGCTTGGATAGATACATCCAATGCTGATATGGGTTCATCGCAAACGATAAAGTCTGGGTTTAGAGATAACGCTCGCGCGATACCAATGCGTTGGCGTTGCCCGCCGGAAAACTCATGCGGGAAACGGCGCATATAGGCCGGATTCATCCCTACCAGTTCCATCAATTCCGTTACCCTGTCTTCTAACTCACTACTACCTTTTTTCATCACTCCCTGGATTACCAGTGGTTCGCCAACTATTTTTCTCACCGAGTGGCGCGGATTGAGCGTAGCATAGGGGTCTTGAAAAATCATCTGCATTTTCGGGCGCAGTCGGCGTATCTCGGCGCTGTTCATCTGAGTTAGGTCTTGCCCCTCGAAAAAAACTTTGCCATCAGTGGGTTTGTACAATTGCAGAATGGTTCTCCCTGCGGTAGATTTACCACAGCCGCTCTCGCCTACCATCCCCAGCGTTTCACCTTTTTTAATCTCAAACGAAATCCCGTCTACAGCCTTTACCGCGCGTGTGTTACGGCCAAACAAACCTCCTCCAATGGGAAAGTGTTTTTTAAGATTTTGTACTCGCAATAATACGTTATTCTCAGACATCGCGCGGCTCTCCTTTCTCTACATCATAAAAACAAGCTATCTTGTGCCGCTCGCCTACGGTTACTAGTGGAGGAATTTCTTTCCAACAGCGCTCAAAAACGTGTTCACAGCGCCACGCAAAGGGGCAATGGCGCTGAGGAATTAGCAAATCGGGGGGGGAACCTTTTATGCTCACTAGCCGAGTAGCTTCTTGCACGTCCATGCGAGGTAAAGCTCCGAGTAGACCCAAAGTGTATGGATGTTGGGGGCGTTCGTAAAGATCGTTTACTAAAGCTATCTCAACTGGCCTTCCACCGTACATGACCAACACTCGTTCCGCAATCCCAGCCACAACGCCCAGGTCATGGGTAATCCAAATTACGCCCACATCAAGGTCTTTGCGCAGCCGTTTAAACAAGTCTACAATTTGAGCTTGAACAGTCACATCCAGAGCCGTGGTCGGCTCATCGGCGATGATGATTTTGGGCGTACATGCAATGGCAATGGCAATCACCACCCGCTGGCGCATCCCTCCAGAAAACTGGAATGGGTAAGCTTTATAGCGTAGTTCAGGGTCGGGGATACCTACCTGGGTGAGGAGCTTGATAGTGTGTTTTCGAGCCTCTTCTTTGCTAATGCCCTTATGCCGGGTCAGTATCTCAGAGATTTGCTCACCGATGGTTAAAATCGGATTGAGGGTAGAAATGGGATCCTGAAAAACGAACCCTATCTGTCCTCCACGCACATCGCGCAGTTCATTGGGTTGCATTTGCAGCAAATCGCGCGGGGTTCCATCCCCACTGAAAAACGCAGTACCGGACTCTATTTTGCCGGGGGGCATGGGTATCAATCCCAACAGGGACATCATGGTCACACTTTTGCCGCTGCCGCTTTCACCCACAATAGCCAACGTCTCGCCTTTCTCTAAACTGAAGCTGACACCGTTAACAGCATTAACAACACCATCCAGGGTATAGAACTTAGTGACGAGGTTTTTAACTTCTAGTATTTTTGACATATTTTACCTCCTCACTTCCTCGACCTTCGTAAGCGCGGGTCAAGCACATCGCGTAACCAATCGCCTAATAAGTTCATTCCCAGAGAGGTGAACATGATTGCCAATCCGGGGAATGAAGCCATCCAGGGGTAGCTGGTCATATATTTTCGACCAGCCGAAAGCATATTGCCCCAGGTTGGATACTCGTTGGGGGGGACACTTAAGCCTAAAAATCCCAGCCCTGCTTCATAGAAAATCATGGCCGACATTTCAAAAGTAGCCAGCGTGATGAGCGGGCCAATCAAATTAGGCATGATGTGGCTGAAAATAATGCGCGGCCAGCGTGCTCCGGCACTGATAGCTGATTCGACATAGCCTGATTCGCGCATCCGCAACACCTCACCACGGGTAACACGGGCAAAAATCGGTGCATCGGTAATACCGAAAATGAGGATTACGTTAAGTAAACTGCGTCCCAGCACAGCGGCTATGAAAACTACAAATAGCAAGTAGGGCAAAGACAGAACCAAGTTGACCACACCCATAATGGTTGCATCTAACCGTCCTCCGGCATATCCAGCAATAGCGCCAACCACTAAGCCCAAGACGCCAGCAATCAGCACTCCAAAAAGGCCTACCATCAGCGATACGCGTGCTCCATAGATCACGCGGCTAAATATATCTTTGCCTAAACTGTCTGTACCAAAAGGATGTGTCCAATCACCGCCTTCATTCCAGGCCGGAGGCAATTTACTGGCGCGCAAATTTTGGTCAAACGGGCTTTGGCTGGTAATTATTGGAGCAAAAATTGCCGCGAAAACCACAATCAAGAAAACAATTACACCAA
>QMOK01000249.1 GCA_003648195.1 Chloroflexota bacterium
GATAGCCAAGCATATTTTTTGAATAGGTAACTAGCTACCCGACAGTTTTAATTTGGACACGGATTGACACTGATTTTCACGGATTCTTTTTTTGTTTTTTTACAGAAAAATCCGCATTTTCCGTGTTTATCCGTGTCCGAAAAAAGTTTTTCAGCATAAGTGTCATGTGGTTAGATAGGCAACTCTCTGCATCGTTAAGGAGATTGCCGTACCGAAAAACTTTGACTGGCAATGGCGCTTGAGAATTGCTGAGGAACAAATTCTTCCTTGACATCTCTCTCTCGCTCCGCTAAAATGGGGACGCTTCTTTTAAAAGGGCCTGTAGCGCAGTTGGGAGCGCGCATCAATCGCACTGATGAGGTCGCGGGTTCGAATCCCGCCAGGTCCATTTGATTGACGAATGCGCTTGTTAACGGTAGAATGCCTTTCGCTTAATCAGGGCCCATGGCGCAGTTGGGAGCGCGTCTCAATGGCATTGAGAAGGCCGTGGGTTCGAGTCCCACTGGGTCCACTACAACGAAGCCCGGTTCCAAAACCGGGTTTCAACATATATAAAGCCATTTCGGGAGTAGTAGGTTATCTGCCAGAGAGGATGTGCCACCGGCTGAAAGCATTCCAAACGTGTCTGCAGAGCACAAGATTTTTGAACCGAACTCGCCTGGTTCCCAGCAATGGGATGGCTCGTTGGTGAACATAAGTAACCAACGCCGGCTTTCGCCCGTTACAGCGAACTGAGTGGTAATTTAGTTGAGTAGTTAAATAGTTTGGTAGTTGAGTAGTTTGGTAGTGCAAATCACCCAACTAAGAACTAGCAAAACTAAGAACTACCTAACTAAACTACAACCAGGGTGGTACCACGGAGTTAACACCTTCGTCCCTGAGCGGCGGAGGTTTTTTTGTTTAAGACCGAAGATGGAGGCTTGATGACCGATCCTGTTATCTGCGTTCTGTCTTCCGTTAAGATTTTTTATAAGGAGGTTAGAGATGAAAAGAAAACGCACTAATTTTTGTTATATGAATTGGACATTACCCTGCCTTCTCGCCCTCCTCCCCACCCCTTAACTACTCAATTAAGGAACTACCAAATCGCCCAGCAAAGGAACTACGAAAATAAACTCGGAGAAGAAAATGACTACGGATTATAAACCTCAAGAAATTGAATCTAAATGGCAGAAAAAATGGGAAGAGGACGGTATTTATCAGGCCGATATTGATAAAAGCCGACCGAAATTCTACGCCCTGACCATGTTGCCCTATCCCTCCGGAGACCTGCACATTGGTCACTGGTATGCAATGACACCTTCTGACGCCCGTGCTCGCTACAAACGCATGAAAGGCTACAACGTCATGTTCCCCATCGGATTTGACGCTTTTGGTCTCCCTGCTGAGGGGGCGGCGATCAAAAATGGCATTCACCCCCAAACGTGGACTTACGCCAACATTGAACGAATGAGGGGACAACTCCGCAGCATGGGAGCCATGTGGGACTGGCGGCGAGAAGCAACTTCTTGTGACGAATCGTATTACCGATGGACGCAATGGTTCTTCATCCAACTATACAAACATGGATTAGCGTACCGCAAACTTTCCGCCGTTAACTGGTGCCCATCGTGTAACACCACCCTGGCGAATGAACAAGTGTGGGGCGATGACCGCCATTGTGAGCGTTGCAAAACCCCAGTCGTCAAAAAAAATATGTCGCAATGGTTCTTCCGCACCACAAATTATGCCGATGAACTATTGGATTATTCCAACTTGGAATGGCCCGACCGTGTGCGCACCCTGCAAACAAATTGGATTGGCCGCTCAGAAGGCGCGGATGTCATCTTCCACACCGAAGACGGTGCGGAAATTCCAGTTTTCACCACCCGCCCCGATACGCTATGGGGAGCAACGTTCATGGTCTTTGCTCCTGAACATCCCATGGTAGACAAAATCACCACCCCAGAGCAAAAAGAGGCCGTCCACGCTTATCAACAGCAAGCCGCTCGCCAAAGCGAAATCCAGCGCACAGCGGTAGACAAAGAGAAAACCGGCGTTTTCACCGGCGGATACGCCATCAACCCCGTCAACGGAGAACGCATCCCCATCTGGATAGCAGACTACGTGATGATGGGTTATGGCTCAGGGGCGATCATGGCCGTTCCCGCTCACGATGAACGCGATTTCGCCTTTGCTCGCAAATTTGGCTTGAAAATCATCCCCGTCATCCAGCCCGATGGGATAGAATTTGATGGCGAAACCATGGAAGAAGCCTATGTAGGCGAAGGCAAAATGATCAACAGCGCTCAGTTCAATGGGACGGCTGTGACCAACGCCAAAGGACGTGCTAACCCCGGCATTAGCAAAGTTATTGATTGGCTGAATAGCAAAGGAATTGGCAAGGAAGCCATCAGCTACAAACTGAGAGACTGGCTAATTTCGCGGCAACGCTACTGGGGCGCACCCATCCCCATGATCCACTGCGAGAAGTGTGGGTGGAACCCCGTCCCAGAAGAGGATTTACCCGTGACCCTGCCCAGTGACGTGGAATGGCTGCCAACTGGCGAGAGTCCCCTAAAACTGCACCCCACCTGGAAAGAAACCACCTGCCCTCAATGTGGAGGCCCTGCCACTCGAGAAACAGACACCATGGATACGTTCATGTGTTCTTCTTGGTATCACTTGCGTTACCTAAGCCCCCATTACGACCAAGGGCCTTTTGACCCCCGAGAATATGACTACTGGATGCCGGTAGACACCTACACGGGCGGAATTGAGCATGCCACCATGCACCTCATCTACACGCGCTTCTTCCATAAAGCTATGCGAGATATTGGCGTTACCAAAGGCCCTGAACCGATGTTACAGTTATGGAATCAGGGCATGGTGCTGGCCGAAGACGGCGAGAAAATGTCTAAGAGCCGTGGAAACGTTGTCGCCCCCGATGATTTGGTAGAAAAATATGGCGCGGATACTGTGCGTGCCTATCTAATGTTCTTCGCGCGTTGGGATTTGGGCGGCCCATGGAACAGTGGCGGTATCCATGGAACCGAGCGTTGGCTGCGGCGTGTTTGGGCCTTGTACAATGAGAAATCCTCCAAAGGAAACGCAGATGCCGAGGTGGTACGCACCCTGCGCCGCAAAGTACACCAAACCCTAAAGAGAATTGGCGATGATTACGAAAAGGTTGAGTTCAATACCATCATCTCTGGTTTAATGGAACTTCTGAATGATATGTACGATGCTCAGAAGCAAGGCGCGGCTGGCACAGAAGCCTGGGACGAGGCCTTAGATATTTACGTGCGCATGATGGCTCCCGCCACGCCGCACGTAGCCGAAGAGTTGTGGACTGAAGTACTAGGAAACCCTTACTCCATTCACAACCAGCCCTGGCCAGAAGTTGACGAGGAAGCGATTGTGGAAGAGGAGTTTACCCTGATTGTTCAGGTCAACGGCAAGCTCAGAGACCGCATCCAAGTTCCTATTGGAATCAGCAAAGAAGACGCCGAGAAACTGGCCTTAGAAAGTGAGAGCGTTAAATCTTACATTGCTGGGAAAGAAATTCGCAAAGTGATAGTCGTTCCCGGACGGCTGGTAAATATTGTAGTCTAGGCATACGCCTCAATCCTTTCCCTTTGGGAGAGGGCTAGGGTGAATGCAAATCAAACCCTCCGAGATGGCATGAAAATCTCGGAGGGTTTGTGTTTTAGGGAGTCACTGACAAGCGCAAATAATGGATTTAGTATGGAGATACGGAAACCCTAATAGATTATCATTCTTGAGAGAAATATCATGGAAGAGAGACTAAAGGGGAGCATATGCTGCCCTGTTGCGGACACGGTATAATTTCTTCGAGAGGGAGCGTGCTTTTTTCTTATTTTTGTCGGGATGGTTCATTTTGAGCTAGAAATTAGTGGACACTTTTTTCTCGTTGACCAAATGTCATTGCGAACCCCCGCTTTTTGGGGGTGTGGCAATCTCCCCGACCGTAGTGTACTTGTGCTAA
>QMOK01000250.1 GCA_003648195.1 Chloroflexota bacterium
GCTCCGGCGGGGTAATCGCGATTAAGCTCTTCGTCGCGGTTCAGCCGTTCTCCGTGTTCAGACGGGGTGTATTCGTTGCAGGTGTCATCTTGTTCAACGATGTTTTGTGACCGGACTCTGTAGGCGCAGATTTGGTTTGGATTATCGACGAAACAGGCGTCCCATCGGTCAAAGGGGTTGTAGGCGAGAGGGGCGGGTTCCAGGTAGGGACTGCAGTCGTTTTCCGTAATGGCAAGAGGATCATAGTCGGTATTAAATTCATTGGGGTTGGCCAAACAGGCGTTGGTGGTAAATGGCGGGGGGACAGGCACTGTTGGCAAAGGGGGGAGAGTTGGCTGGGCTTGCGCCCGGACTTGACTTACGCCAAGCAGGCTGCTGATAGGCCCGGCGGGTTCGTTAGATTGGTCTTGCTCGGCTAGTGGAGACTGCCGGTTTTGGTCACTTATAAAGAAATTGCCGCAGTCTTGCTGCAAATCATCAACTTCATCTCCGCAGGTGGCATCATAAAGTTCATCCGGTGGGTTGTCGGCAATACAGCTGTAGTTCACCACCTTGGCCTGCATTTTGATGAGATCTCCTTCTCCGGAGTAAGCCGGAGTGGGGGTGGGAGTAATTCCTGCGGGCAGGGTAGGTGAAGAGGTGGGGGCGGGAGGATGGTAGGGCTCTGATCCCCCTTCTTGAGGCGCCGGGCCGCCGAAGAACCAACGGTTAAAAAGCTGACCTACTCCTTCAAAGAACCCGCGGGCGGAGTCCGGCAGACCGCCGAACATGCTGTTTGGCGGCGGAGACTGAAAAGCCCAAGTGCCGGCGGTCGGCAGGGAACCGGCAAAGAGGATGACAAGGGTTAGAGAGGCGATGATGGCGGCCGGCCGGGACAGTTTCTTCATCTTGCTTTCAAGTATATATAAAGGAGTAGGCTGGGTCAATACTTGTTTGGAAATTTCAAGGAGTAACTCCTATTTTAATCACTGAATTACAAACTTGGCCTATTGCGCGTTTAAGATCGCAGACTAGAGCCGCATTTAAATGATGCTTGATCGGGAATTGTGAAGTTTTGGTGATTAACAAGGCTGATTTAAGTTTAGGCTGAGTTTTTGAACTTTGAGTTTTGAGCTTTGCGCTTTATAATATTTCTATGACCATCGGTTTTGTTCTTGACAGCGATATAGATCATCCCGGAGGCGTCCAAAGATTTGTTAAGGGATTGTACAAATTTGTTACTCAACAGGGGCATCACGCGGTGATCTTTACAGGCGGTGCTAAAGGGGAAAGTGAGCAGTTGGGCTTTAAGGTTTGCCGCTTGGGTCGGGTGAAAAATCTCCCCGGAAATGATGCCGAAATTTCGGTGTTTGCCGACTGGGTGGAAGAGGCCGATATTAAGTTTCTCCTTAAAGACGAGGGGGTGGATCTGCTTCACATTCAGGGGGTTTTTGGCTTGCTGGGGATTCGTTTTTTAGATGTCGGTCAACTGCCTTCGGTGGGGACATTTCATAATTTTTGGGAGCCCGAGCGCTTGCCTCAAGTCTTTCGCCTAAGTTTTCCCATTTTTGGCCACTATGTGGGGAAAATGAAGATTAAAATAGCCGATTCCACCGCCGCCAGAGAGCTAATGCAAAGAATTGCTCCCGGAGATTATTATATTATTCCGCCTGGAATAAATGTGGAGCGTTTTCGGTTGGCGCGAGGAAAACGTTTTTTTCCAAAAAGTTGGGTGCAGATTGTTTATGTGGGCAGGTTGGATAAGCGTAAAGGTTTAATGCATTTGCTTCGGGCCTTTTTGAAGGTAAAAAGTGAAGTGGATGAGGCGGGTCTGCTGGTTGTGGGTAAGGGGTCTCTTAGGGATGAGGCGGAGGAATTTGTCCGCCGGAACCATTTGGAAGATGTCTGTTTTATGGGCTATGTCCCCGATGATGAATTGCCTTCGTACTACCGCGGTTCGGATATTTTTTGTTCTCCGGCGGTGCACGGTGAGTGTTTTGGCATAGTTTTAGTCGAGGCTATGGCGGCCAATTTGCCGATTGTGGCCTTTGATAATGCGGGATATCGGGATGTTTTGACAGGGGAGGGGAGGCGCTTTTTGGTGGAAAGTGGTAATGTTGACCGGCTGGCGTTAGCTTTGATCCAGCTTTGTCGGGACTCAGATCTAAGGCGGCGGATGTCAGAGTGGGGAAGAAGGGAAGTAGAACAGTACGACTGGAACGTGGTTGGCCAAAAGTATTTGGAGATTTATAAGAGACTGATAACGGAGGGAAAAGAATAACGAACCATGGAGCTTTCCTTTAATAGTCCTACCTACGGCCAATTGAGTTTTACTGGGGTTTTGGAGAAAATTTTGGCCTACCTTCGTAAAGAGCCTGCTTGTCGCTACCGCATAATTATTGGTACCGATTCGCAGACTAAGAATTCCAGGAGGGTAGATTTTGTAAGTGCGGTGGTCGTCCATCGGGTTGGGGCGGGGGGTATTTACTTTTGGCGCCGCTCTGTTGAAGAGAGAAAGTACTTTTTGCGTCAGAGAATTTATGAAGAAGCTTTAAGGTCTTTGCGTTTGGCTCAGCAGTTTATAAGTGCCTTCCCCGGGGAGGAAATCTTGGGATATGAATTGGAAATTCATGTGGATATTGGAGCCGGTGGGGAAACTCGTGATATGTTGGCCGAGATCATCGGCATGGTTCGTGGAATGGGGTTTAATGTTAGGACAAAGCCGGAATCATTTGGGGCGAGCAGTGTTGCCGATAGGTATGCGTAGCATGATGTTCCAGTCGTCATAGTAATCCTTATGGCCGGGACATAATTTCAAAATTTAACCGCAAAAGCAGACTCTTGCCGTGTACCGAATGGTACTGCACTTAGTCTGTTACTGGCGCGCAATAAGCCAAGCCTGTAGTTCAGCGACAAGACAGAGGTCACTCCTCGAAAAGGGCGAATCTGTAAAATGTCAAATTAAAAATGCCAAATGCCAAACCAAATCCAAATGACAAATTTCAAACAATATCCACCAAATGACAATTTTCCAAATTCCAAACGCAGGAAAGTTTCGGTCATTTGAATTCTGGATTCTGAATTCTGAATTTGTTTGTCATTTGGTGCTTGGTTATTGTCATGATGACTACAACTGAGTTGAGCACTTTGACTGAGTTGAGCACTTTTAACTCATCCTTGAGGACTTTACAAAAAATTTGTAAATTTCCTATGCGGCCGCATGTCAAGTTTACAAAACTTGAGTAACGTCTTCAGGCCAACTAAAAATGCAATTGTTTCAATAATAGGGGCTGGTGAAGGGATGGTTTGAGCCCTTCTTGCCACGTGGTGTTTATGGGAAACAACTCCTAAATTAATGTCTTTAAAAAATGCCGCCCCCAATTTTGAAACAGTTACCATACAATATGAAGTTGAGGTATGACTAACGCTATGGTACAATGTTTACACCGGTTATCCGTAGGCCCAATTGGGCGTCAAAAAGAAAGAGGAGGTTAAAAGTGTTTAAGATCGTAAAGGTGAGTATGGGTGGTGTGCCGAAAGAGTTGCCTGCTGAACTGCAAAGCCGAGGGGCTTGGCCGAGGAAGGTGGGAGTGGTAGTGGCTTTGGGGCGCGAAACCTTCAGAGTCGAGGGTACGTATGGTTACAAGCGTGGGTTTGCTAAACCTCCGACCTTCGAGTTTGACAGGCTTTGCTTCGACGAGTTAGTTGAAGCAGCCCGTAAGCTCGGGGCAACCGATCCTGCAAAGGAGGTTCGGAACCTTCAAAAGAAGGTTACGGATTTCCTTGCCAAGCAGTAGCGTGTTGGGTAACGCCTGGCTCCGGTTACGCAAATTCGACCGGAGCCTTTTTTTGACCTCGTCTTGGACACCGCACGAGCGGGGCTTTTCTATTTACCTCCCTTGTGGTACAATCCCGTGTGTTACTTCTTTAAATATGAAAAGGCCGAATTTGCAGAAAATGCTGGCGGTGGGAGTTCATTTTGGCCACCGTGCCCGTAAATGGAATCC
>QMOK01000251.1 GCA_003648195.1 Chloroflexota bacterium
GGGCGCATAGCTCAGTTGGTTAGAGCGCACGGTTCACATCCGTGAGGTCGATGGTTCGAGTCCATTTGCGCCCACAAGAACACCTTCTCAGTCTCGTGGAATCGCCAATCCACGAGGCTGTTTTTTGTTTAAGGGCTGGGAATATTATGAGTAATTACTAGCTTGTCAAGTGTGATATGACGGATATAGCCGCTTCAATTTAATGCGTGTGTTCTTTACCTAGAAGTCCAACGCATTCTCCTCCGCGTTGACGAACCAGCTTAATCCCTGCCTCTAGCCTCCCTGAAACACAAAACCCCTCCTAGCTGCCAACGCCAGGAGGGGTTTTGTGTTTCCTAATCCCCAGTTTACTATTTTCCTAATATACCCTTATTTAGCATACTCCACGGCTCTTGTTTCGCGGATTACCGTCACCTTGATTTTCCCTGGATATTGCATCGTTTCTTCAATATTTTTGGAAATCTTGCGAGCCAGACGGGAGGCGGCTAAATCGTCAATTCGTTGGGGTTGGACGAAGATGCGCACCTCGCGTCCAGCCTGCAGGGCGTAGCATTGCTTGACGCCATCGTATGAGTTGGCGGCATCCTCCAGGGCGCGGACACGTTTCAGGTAGTGCTCCAGGCTCTCACGCCGGGCGCCGGGACGTGCGCCAGAGATTGCGTCCGCGGCTTCTACAATCACGGCTTCCACGCTTTCTTGCTCCACTTCATGGTGATGGGCGGCGATAGCGTTGACCACCAGGGGGGGGATGCCGTAGCGTTCGGCGAACTCGGCGCCTATTTGAGCGTGAGTGCCTTCTGTGTTGTGATCCATGGCTTTGCCCAGGTCGTGCAATAACGCGCCTGCTTTAGCAATTTCAACATTGGCACCCATTTCTGAAGCCAGCACGGAGGCCAATTGAGCGCTTTCTACAGAGTGAGCAAGTTGATTTTGCCCGTACGAGGTGCGGAACTTCAGGCGACCCAACTTCTTGAGGATTTCTGGATGGAGGCCAGGGACACCGGCTTCATACGCCGCTTCTTCACCGGCTTCGGCGATAACTTTTTCTATGCCCTCGTTTTCTTTAGCGATAATTTCTTCAATGTGAGCGGGGTGGATGCGCCCATCTATAACCAGTTTGGCCATGGCGCGTCTTGCCACTTCCCGGCGAACTGAGTCAAAACAGGAGATTGTGATTGCTTCTGGAGTGTCGTCCACGATCACATCCACGCCAGCGGCTTTCTCAAAGGCCCTAATATTGCGTCCATTGCGTCCAATGATGCGGCCTTTCATATCATCGGAGGGGAGCGGCACTGTTGAGGCAGTTACTTCGTCCACGCGGTCTGATGCTACCCGCTGAATGGCATCGGCAATCAATTTTCTGGCTCGGCGTTCACCTTCTTCTTGGGCTTCCGACTCAATCTCGCGCACAATTCGCGACATATCGTTTCGTGTTTCTTCTTCTACTTGCTCTAATAATATCTGACGCGCTTCTTGCCGTGTTAAGTTGCTTACCTGTTCTAGTTTGCTTGAAGCTTGGACGTGTAACTCATCTATTTGATTGGCTTTTTTATCCAGTGAACTTTGTCGCTTGCCCAGAGCGTGTTCACGGTTTTCCAGCTTCTCGGCTCGGCGGTCTAATTGATCGCTTCTGCTTTGCAATCGCTCTTCGTAGCGGCCTAGCTCTGTTCGGCGGCGATTAGACTCTTTTTCTGCGGTTTGATGAATTTTTAGGGCTTGGTCTTGGGCACTCTTCTCAATTTCCGCGGCCTTTTTTACAGCCTCGGCGAGGAGAGTGTTGGCCTTATTGGTCTTTTTTTCGTTATTTTGAATGATTTGATAGTTTTTGTAGAAATATCCAACTGCTATGCCTATTGATAGCGTAAATAATATACTAATAATAAGTGGTAAACCGGTCATAGTAACCTCGCTTGTGTGATATCTCAGCCTTCAAGCCGAGTGATTTAGGGTTGGTAAAGTCATGAAATACTATAAATAATGCCGTGAATTAATTTTGTGTTCGTTAGTTTCCTGATTGCCCGTTTTCCCGTTTTCCTGTTCCCCTAATCCTCTAGTTCCCTTTCTTCCCATACCTGCTTAGTAACTTCGGCGGTAACGCCATAAGAAAAACCGCGCCGTCCCAGGTATCCGTGTAATTTTTTTCGAAATTCAGGCCATTCTAAATCTTGTAAGCGCCGCAGTTTTTTTTGAGCCGCGTTATAGGCCATTTTATGATCGTCTACTTCGGTAAGGACTTCATCAATAATAGAGCTAGAAATCCCTTTTTGCCGGAGCTCCATAGCCAATGCACGGCGGCTGCGGGGATGAAAGGCATCTCGGTTTTCTACCCATTTTTCGGCAAAACGTTTGTCGCTAAGGAGAGTATTACGCCGCAAACGTTCTAAAACCTCTTCAATAGCCGTGTCTGGGAAGTCGTGTTTGCGTAGATTGCCGCAGACCTCTTCCTCAGAGCGCTCTCTATAACTAAGATAATTGAGCGCACGCTGATACGCTTTCTCGGCTTCATCCTTGGCTTGTAGCCCTTCTATTTCTTCGCGGCTTAGTTCTTTGCCAATCTTTAGCCATGGAGCAACCGCGCGGGCAACCCCAAAACCGAACTCTCCATCCAAATAAACATTCAGCCGTTGGGCATCTCGCTTTTGCGGTTTGATGTCAGTGATTTTAAACATAAAACAGCCGTGATATTGCCTTAACAGGACACGGCTGCATAGAAAATGAACTCTTTTGAATTTCTGTACGCTTGTATCAGTGGTCGAACAACTTGTTTTTAAGGTTAACTTTTGAGTAAAGTCCTAGATAACCACATTAAAGTCGGGAGTCTTTTTTCGACTAAGTTTGACATTAAATTTTCTTACAAAAACTTGCTGAAAACAAGTAAGTATTTCTACCACTGTAAAGTGATTTAGAGATTTTATTTGCGCAGTCGTGTCCGCGGGCAATGAAGCAGTAACCTGCGAACTAATATTTCATTTTATAAATCTCTCATTGACATAGGCGGCTTGGGTAGTAATTTGCTGCGGAGTACCTGCTCTAATTTTTGCGCCGCAACCGAATTCCCATTTAAAAACTTTTCTGCTTGTCGCCGGCCCTGTCCGAGATTTTGCTCCCCATACCAATACTGAGAGCCTCGTTGAGTAATTATTTTTTCAATTTGTCCCAAGCGCAACAAGTCGTTACCCTTAGAGATGCCCATATTATACACTATATTGAAAATTGCGCTATGAAAAGACGGCGCAACTGTGTTTTTTGTAATCCGAGCTTCAATTTGTGAACCAATTATCTTTCCTTCATGGCGGAGGAGTTTTTTTGTTTTTAGGCTGATACGCGCGGCAGAGTGCAATTTAACCGACAACCCCCCAGGAGTGGTTTCTGGAAGCCCGTAGCCGGTTTTGAGCCTTCTGCGGAGCTGATTGGTGCAAACCAGAGAAGCATTGTTGCGCATACAAGCCAAAGACAATTCACGTAGTGCCGTGGGGAGAAGTTGGCTGATACCCCCCGAGGCGGGGTGCATGGTTTGGCGTTCAGCCTCCTCGCTAGGGACCAGGGCGGCTATCGAATCGAGTACCACAAGATCAATATTTCCTGAGACTAGCGCCCGCTTGATAATTTGGAGAGCCTCTACTCCCTTTTGCGGCTCCGATAACAACACACTATCAATATCTACACCGCATTTCTTGGCATAAGCAGCGTCAAGGCTATGCTCCATATCAACAAATAGAGCAGTAAAGCCGCGCCGCTGCGCCTCGGCAATTAGATGCAGGGCAAGAGTGGTTTTCCCAGAGGATTCAGGGCCATATATCTCCGCTATTTGGCCTCGGGGCAGGCCCCCCACGCCCAAGGCAACATCCAAACACAGCGACCCGGTCGGGAAGACTTCCACACTCACAGGGCTAAAGTTTCCTAACATCTTTTATCCTTGTTGATGAAGAATTGATATAATGGAGTGTACCGAATTTTCACATTTGTTGCAAGAGGAAAAAAGATA
>QMOK01000252.1 GCA_003648195.1 Chloroflexota bacterium
CTCTTCCTGGAGGAAAAATCCGCTCAGTTCCGAGGTCGTGTCCTGGAAATCGCCCACGACCACACCCTCTAGAGCAACGCCAGCTTGCCCCTCCATGGGACTGGAGTCGCCGCTGCCCTGCACAGTGTGAATGAGGGTGGCCGGATTGCCGCAGCCTCTAAAATTAGCCACGCCAGGAGTAGGAAATTCTTGCCCGTAGGTGTCGGTATTGCGCAACCCGCCCGAGCCATTGGGAAAACGCTGGTTGGAGTGGAAATCAGCATCCTCTGCGGCATCTTCGTCAACTTGCGGTTGCCCGGCATTGAGCAAGACCAGCAACTCGGCATCGTCTTCATCGCCGGTATCGTAGACAATGGCATCCAAGAGATTGACGGTGGTAACAGGCGTCCCATTGGGGAAATCAGCCGCGTCACCCTCGTAAAGGGCTACTGCGTCTGGCCCGTTTTGGAGCAAGTTTGTATTCGGCGAGACGTCTAAATCACAGCGGAAAACGTTGGCACTATCCCCGCAGAGAACAAAATAACCATAGCTGTCGGTGCTGTGGCCGTCTAAATCGAAAGCGTTATAAGAGAGGTCGTCAGTGCCATTGAAAAGCACCAAAACGAGGCCGCTCAGGTCGGTGCTGCCATCTCCCGTGTCGTAAAGTTCTATAAATTCGGCGGCGTCTGTGCCCGCTTGAGCCGCGTCTACTTCGTTGATGAAAACCGGAGTAGGAGTGTCAATATCGCCATCGTCACGGGGCTGAATTTTAAACTCCCCATAAGCATAATCCAGCGGGCCGGTCACGGCGTCTAGGTTGTCGCCATTGGAGGGGGCGTAGGTGTAGCTTCCTTTATCGTCCACACGCACGTCTCCGCTCCCATCGCTGACAGACCATTCCCCAAAGCCTAAATTATCATCAGTGACGGTGACAGCCTCCACGCGCACCAGCACGCCCTCCCACCTCTCCTGGGCAACATCGCCAGTGGGCAGAACCTGCGGGGCGGGGATGGTGTTGGCGGTAGAAAGCACGTCAAAATCGGTGATGGAGTCCAATTCAGTGAAGTTGTAATATTCGGCCACTGTGCCGGTTAGGCGCACGCGGTCTCCCACGTAGGGCACGTTAGCGGCGTCATGCACCCATAAGCCGCTCCATTCCCCGCCGCTGGGGTCTTGGATGAAATAGCCGCTATAAAAAGTTGCTGTGACAATTCCTTCAGTGGTGACAATTTGCCCCTCTAGCGGGGAATCGCCGTTTGTGTTGGGGGGATACTGAATATCGTAAATGGGAGTGTAACCAGAGGAAATGCAGCCCGCAAACGCGGTGCCATCCACCATGGTTCCGGGGGAGAAAAGCGCCCCTGCGGAGGCGGCAATTTCGGCGTGTTTCTGAAAAGTGGGCGCGGTGATGTCTGGGTAGCGGGTGAGGGATTGGTTGTCCCCGCCCTCGGTGCCGTAAGTGACCGCAGTGCGGTCGCTGATGCCATCGTTGAGGGTGACGGTGTCCCCGCCGTTGTTCAATCCTAAAGCGCCGTTGCTAGCCGTTTGCGTGAGGGAGTGGCCAAACGTTCCCACCGGGGCGCCACCACCAAACACCACCACGGCACAACGGCTGGGGATGACTGTTCCCGCAGGGAATGTATGGCGCACACTCGTGGAATCCGCCAGCGTCCAGCCAGAAATATCCACATCCCAAATGGAGTTGTTGACGATCTCTACAAATTCATCTTCGCTGCTGTCGCGCGTGCCATCACCGTTGGCATCTCCGGGTAAATCAGCGGCGGGGTCGGCGTGAATTTCGTTGATGACCAACGAGGCTTGCGGGGTGATGTCGGCATCATCGCGGGGCTGAATTTTGAAATTTCCAAACGAGTAATCTACAAGGCCGGTGACGCTGTGGAGGGGGTCGCCAGTGACGGGGGTGTAGGTGTAGCTGCCCTTATCGTCCACGCGGAGATCGCCGCTGCCATCGTTGACGGCCCATTCGCCAAATCCCAGGTCGTGGTTGGTGACAGTGAGGGTCTCAACGCGGATGAGGACGCCTTCCCATTGCTCTTGGGGCACGTTGGCGGTGGAGAGGGTTTGCGCGGCGGGGAGGGTGTTGCCGCTGGAAACCAGCGTGTAGGCGGTAATGGCGGTCAACTCGGTGAGATTATTGAACTCCGCCACAGTTCCGGTGACCTGGACGAGGTCTCCGCGCGTGGGGGCGTTGACATTATCGTAAACGAAGAGGCCGTTCCAGGCTCCGCCGGCTGGGTCTTCAATGAAGTAGCCATCACTAAAGGCGGCTGTGACCACGCCAGAGGTGGTGACTTCTTCGCCCAGCTTGGGGGAATCGCCTGAAGCTTCGGCGGTGTATTGAATGTCGTAAATGGGGGTGAGGGTGGTGGTGTCTGTGACTTGTACGTTATCGAGGCGGAGATATTCGGTGCCGGCGTTGTTGAGCATGACAACGCGAATTGCGAGCGTGCTGCCAGCTACGGCTTGGGTGACGGTGGTTGTGCCCCAGTCGCCATCATCTGGGATGTCGCCCACGAGGGTGTGCGTGCCGCTCCCTTGCCCGTTCCAGTTGGGAATGAGGGTGAACGCGCCGCCATCGAGGCTGTAGTAGACGTCAAAGTAGTCGCTGCTTTCGTGGTCACCCGATTCGGCGGCTTCGAGGCTGAAGCTGGGGTTGGAGAGGCCAGAAATATCGATTGATTCTGTTTCCCAAACGGCGGGGCCATCTAGATCGCGGCCCTCGAATAGCTCGCCCTCCACGCGGAACCAGTCGCTGGTGGCGGTCAGGCTGGCGGAGCTGATGTCTATGCTCCATTTTGTGACTCCATCCATGTCTATGGTGGGAGTAGAGCCGCCCGTGGCGCCTTTTCCATCTAGGGCGGGGGCGTTGAAGTCCTCTTGCCAGGCGGTGGCAGCGTGGGCGGTGGTAACGAAGAAGAGTGTGAGGAGGATGAGGTTTCTGAGGTGTGTGAGGGGGGAACGGGTCATGGGATGGCCTCTGGGATGCTTGCAGGCATGTTGGAAATGGCTTATACTTCAGGGAAATGGGATAGACATATTATAAACGATTTTGGAGCTGGTATCATAGCGATTGAGAAAAATTGGGGATATAGTTAAGAAGAACTTTTTGAATCTATTGCTTTAGCAGAGGTTATAATGAGTAAAAAAAGAAAAATACTTTGTATACTCGGAATAGTGTTTATTATCATAGTCTTTGAGGGCATTTTACGACAAGCAAACAAAGTTCAAGAAAGTCATGTTATTCCTAATCTTAACTTGCTCAATGCGCCCACGCCCACACCCAACCCCCCTTTTGAACCACATGTCCCTACTTTCACTATAACTGATGTCGTTGCAGATTCAACCGTCACTATCCAAACAAAGAATTTTCCCCCAGGTGAAGATTTTAATGTTCGCATGAACTTCTATGGGACTTTGGGAATTGGAGGCACAATCGTTGATACCATCAACAGCGAAGAGGGAGGAACACTCACAGCGACGTTTTTGATTCCAGATGCTCTTCATGGGCAATACAGAGTTGCCATCCTCTTAGAAAGCTCCGCTTCAGGATATTACGCATATAATTGGTTTTACAACAACCATACATCATCTAACCCAGAACTTCTCCCTACACTTCCCTTGTGTGAAGAAGGTGGTGGGCAGAATCCAGTTCCACTGCCTAAAATGACGGCAGTATACGAATATCCAAAAAAGGTGAAAATCAATCAACAAGAACCAATGCGTATTTTAATGTATCCAGATGAACGACCACAAAAAAATGTTTCTGAGGCTGAAAATCTCAATAGCATAATAGTTGCCCCTATGAATATTATTGGTACTAACGACTGTATTCTTGAGAAAAATTCCTTTTCCGATTACGATATTTGTATAAAAGCTAAGTATGTGACTTCAGATGAAAATCTAAAGATTGTTGGAGATATGGATTGTCTTCC
>QMOK01000253.1 GCA_003648195.1 Chloroflexota bacterium
GGTTCTTCAGGAAATAACGGGGTTGCACTTAACGAAGTGACCCAGCTATGTCACTGCGAGGAACGTCTTTTGTGACGTGGCAGTCTCCCCGACTATCTAAGGGATTGCCACACCTCCTGCCAAGGCACGCACAGCGAAAACGGAGGTTCGCAATGACATCTACCCCACCATTTCCCATTGAGCCAGAAATACTAAGTACTCAATAAAAAAAGCCCTGGCTTCGTTCACCAGGGCTTTTTTATTAGTGCAAGTCTCGTGGTGATTTATTATTCTCCGTAGCCCTCTGGTAATTGAGTGCGGAGGATAAGGTCTTTAGCAGCTTTGACCTCGTCCAAGCGTCCAAAGGGAGTGTTGACAGGAGCGTTGTGCAGTTTTTCTGGCGCATTGTGAGCTTCTTCCGCAATTTGGAGGAGAGCGTTCGCAAAAATATCTAAAGTCTCTTTGCTTTCGGTCTCGGTAGGCTCGATCATTAGCGCTTCGTGAACGATGAGAGGGAAGTAGTTGGTGGGGGGGTGGATACCGAAGTCCATCAAACGTTTTGCAACATCCAAGGCGATGACGCCGGGAGCGTCTTTCCAGCATCCTTCGGCCACAAATTCGTGCATGCACAGCCGTTCGTAGGGGATGTGGTATGTGTCTTTGATTAGGGCTTGGATGTAATTGGCGTTCAGTACAGCATGTTCAGCTACTTCGCGGAGGCCTTTTTTGCCTAAAGAGAGTATGTAAGTGAATGCTTTAACTACCACGCCAAAGTGTCCATGGAACGATTTGACGCGTCCAATGGTCTGACTGGGGGTCACCAGTTCATAGAATGAAGGAGTATTTTCAGTGGCTTCCCTTGTGATGGCAACAACCGGGTCGGGGAGGAAATCCGCTAGTTTGGCGGTCACCCCCACTGGTCCAGAACCGGGGCCGCCACCTCCGTGCGGGGTGGCAAACGTTTTGTGCAAATTGAAGTGCATTACGTCTATACCGGCCTGGGCTGGTTGGTAAATCCCCAGCAGCGCGTTCATGTTTGCGCCATCGCCGTAGACCAATCCCCCCGCGTCATGGACTAATTGGCAAACTTCTTCGATATGTTCATCAAAAAGCCCTAGGGTGTTGGGGTTGGTAATCATCAGCCCGGCTAAGGTGTCGTCACATTCTGCCTTAAGAGCTTCTAGGTTTACGTTTCCGCGCTCGTCTGAGGCAAGTTCAATGATCTCCATGCCGCTCATAGCGGAGGAAGCGGGATTTGTTCCATGAGCCGAGTCGGGGATGAGCATCTTTACCCGTTTTGTGTCGTCTCGGGAACGGTGATAGGCGCGAATGATGAGTACGCCGGTTAGTTCGCCGTGAGCGCCAGCGGCTGGTTGGAGGCTTACCGCGTCAAAACCAGAGATTTCTGCTAGTAGTAGTTGAGTTTCGTACATCAATCCCAGAGCGCCTTGCACGGTTTCGGCAGGTTGGAATGGATGGATTTGCGCGAAACCTGGGAGACGGGCGGTTTCTTCGTTGATTTTGGGATTGTATTTCATGGTGCATGATCCCAAGGGGTAGAAGCCGGTGTCTACGTTGTGGTTGAGTTGTGAGAGATTGGTAAAGTGCCGAACTACTTCATTTTCAGATATTTCGGGAATGGGAAGTTTGTCCCTGAGGAAATTTTGGGGAATATCTGCTTTGGGAACATCAGGTTTGGGATAGCGTATTCCTTGTCGTCCTGGTGAAGAAAGTTCAAAGATGGTTAGATTTTTTGCGGATGTGGTTGCTTGGTTAGTCATAGGATTCCTCCGCTAAAACTTCAACTAGACGGTCAATTTCGTAGCGGGAGTTCATCTCGGTTACAGCTACTAGAAGTTCATTTTTTAGTTCGGGGTAATCTTTGCCTAGTTCGTAGCCGCCGAGAATGTCGTGGGCCAGTAATATCTCATTGACTTCAGCAGCGGGGATTGGGCAGTGGACGATGAATTCGTTAAAAAATGGTTGGATGGGGTTGACCATATAACCTGGAATAGTGCTGATTTGTTCGGCAGCGTAATGTGCTTTGTGATAGTTGAGTTCTGCTACTTGGCGGAGTCCGCTTTTGCCGAGGAGACTCATGTAAACGGTAGCAGCTAAGGCTACTAGCCCTTGGTTAGAGCAAATGTTGGAAGAGGCTCGTTCGCGGCGGATGTGTTGTTCGCGGGTGCTGAGGGTGAGTACGTATCCGCGTTGCCCGCGGTTATCAACAGTTTCGCCTACCAGACGCCCAGCTATTTTTCGAGCGTATTTTTTCTTTGTGGTGAAGATGCCCAGGTAAGGGCCGCCGTAGGCGAGGGGTACGCCCAGGGTTTGGCCTTCGCCGGTGACTATGTCCGCGTCAAATTCGCTGGGGGGTTTGAGCAGTCCCAGGGCCAGGGGGTTGACGTGAATGGCTAGCAAGGCCTTTGCTTCATGGGTCACTTCTCCCAGGGTTGTGTAGTCGAATATTCGTCCAAAGAAGTCGGGATATTGAACCATAACCAAGGCTGTGTTGTTATCCACCAAAGAAAGTAATTCTTCAACCCCAGCGTTGGGATCAATATCTTCCCCAACAATTTCCAAGTTGGTGCCGCTCATATAGGTGTGAACAGTTTCTCGGTAGTGGGGGTGGAGGGCTGGGGAGAGGACGATACTCATGCGTTTTCCCCGGAAGTGATGGTAGGCCATGTTGACAGCTTCTGCGACTGCAGTGGCGCCATCGTAATGGGAGGCGTTAGAGACATCCATGCCTGTGAGCGCGGTGATTAGGCTTTGGTATTCGAAAATGGCCTGGAGCGTTCCTTGAGAAATTTCGGGTTGGTAAGGGGTGTAGGCTGTATAGAATTCGCTGCGTCTGAGAATGGAATCGACTGCGGCGGGAATATAATGGTTGTAGGCTCCCGCGCCAAGGAAAGAGGTTAGCTCTTCGGTTGTTTCGTTAGCGGCAGCAATATATTGAAGCTCGGCGAGAGCCTCCATTTCGGTTAAGCCTTGGGGAAGAACCAAGTCAGGGGAACGACCTTTTTCAGGGAGGCATTGGAATAAATCTTCCATTTTTTCTACCCCGATGGTTTTTAGCATGGCTTCCCGATCAGCGTCTGTGTGGGGATGATACATAGGGAAAATCCTTTGAGAGTGAAGAGTAAAATGAGCTTACTAATTACTTGGTTCTTATTACTGGTTACTAATCATGTACTAATGGTCTCGTTCCATGTCTAGGTAGGCTTGGGCATCCATCAATTTATCTAACTCGCCTGAATCGCTGAGTTCTACCTTGACTAGCCAGGCTGCGCCGAATGGGTCTTCGTTGACTGTTTCGGGGCTGTCGGCAAGAGCTTCGTTGATTTCTAGAATTGTACCGCTAACGGGCATATAAACGTCTGCGGCGGCTTTGACGGATTCAACTACAGCGCAGGTTTCGCCTTGGCTTAGTTCATCGCCTTCAAAGGCTACTATTTCAACGAAAACCACATCGGAGAGTTGGTCTTGAGCGTAGTCGGTTATGCCAATAGTGGCAATGTTGTCTTCTACTCGAACCCATTCGTCGTTTGTTGTGTACTTTAAGTCTTTTGGCACATTCATTTTGGTACTCCTTATGTGAGAGAAAATTCGGACTGAAAGAGTTTAATGACGCAAGTTGGTTCTATTCCTTGATTCGGTTTCAGTCTGTTCGAAAAGATTAATTTGGGAAACATTATACCAAAGTTATAGAGAATAGTTTAGGCTTCGTGTTCATTCGGCCAAACCAAGAGCTTGTTTGTTCTTTGAGTAAATTTGTGTCTATTGAAAATGTTTAAGATATTATTTTTTGCCCCCATAGATGTTTGTAACCGTTCACTCCCCCCAATAAAAAAGCGTTGATGTGTCACTCTGAGAGAACGTGTCTTAGCGGAGCTAAGATTAGTGAACGAAGAGTCTCCCTCTCGTAAACATAGGAGATTCTTCGA
>QMOK01000254.1 GCA_003648195.1 Chloroflexota bacterium
ATAAAAACGCTCCTTAACAACTGAAGTGAACCTCAGCTGGTGTCTGGTAATCCAGGTTTTGATGCGGTCGTTCTGTGTTGTAAAGCGTAAAGTAAGTGAGCAATCCGGCCATTAGGGATGACACGGTGTCTTTGTAGCAAGTCCATGCCTAAAAATCGCGCCGCATACCACTTTTGTAGCCAAGTCCGCTGCGATTCATCGGTGGGCGCAAACCCAATTTTGATACTTACCCATATCTAATTCGTATTTTATTTTGCCGGTAATTGCATTAGGTAGGTCACCATATTACCTTTACCTTTTACATATATCGGTTCACGTTCTTTAAATTCATACTTTCCTTCTAATTTATCCACTACTTCTTTCGTCACCTGAATTACATTTACCAATCCGTTCGACTCCATGCGGGAAGCTGTATTAACCGTGTCTCCCCATAAATCATAGATGAATTTATGGTGACCTATTACACCTGCCACCACCGGACCTGTGTTTATGCCAATTCGCAAGCAGATGGGTTCATTGTTCCAAGCCTTGTATTTGGTTACGGCATCCAAAATATCAAATGCGAAGGCAACAATTGCTTCGCAATGATCGTTGCGTGCTTCGGGCAAACCCGATACAACCATATAAGCATCGCCGATGGTTTTTATTTTCTCCAACCCATACTTGCTCGTCAGTTCATCAAAATCACTGAAAATTGTATTGAGTAGATTTACTACATCCACTGGGTCTATGCCTGAACACAACCTTGTGAAATCAACGATGTCGGCAAAGAGTACTGTTACTTCGTTGAACCTGTCAGCAATAACTCCTGGTTCTTCTTTTAATTGCTTTGCAATTGGGCCTGGCAGAATATTCAACAATAAATCATCGGCCTCTTTCCGAGCTATCTCGAGCAAGTGCATGAAATAAAATGATGCTGAACTTATATAAGTCAACCCAAACCCGAAATTCATTACAAAGAGCAATTTCGAGAGACCTTCTGGCATTCCTGGACTCAGCGTAGCAAGCATTGGCTCAACATAGGTTAATATCACTGTTGCAATTAGAAATAAAATGATCCATATCACCGCTAGCTTGGTCTGCCCAGCAGTTATTGTCATAAGCGCACATGTGACTATCCAAATAAAGACCGCTCCAGAAGCATTAAACCCACCAAGAGATATATGCACAACAATGATTTCCACAAAAAGGAAAAATGAAAATAAGAAAACAGTTCTTCTTAGTTGTTTAGTTTTAAAATAATAACCATACGCAGCTATAATTGATGCCAAATAAATACCGGTAAATATGGCTGGCTTTGTAAGATCATTATAAATATAAAGCAGAGCCATAATAACCGAAAAGAAAAAGCCACCCATATTTCCTAGCAATATCGCATATTTTTTTCGAACATCAATTTCGCTATCACTAGGCAAGATAATCGCATTCGCTAACAGTTGTGATAATTGTTTTGTTTTATTCATCAACTCCTACTTTTTTGTACCCAACGATGGCGTAAGCTGCCCGCCGACTTTGTAAACACACCCCAATTTTACCCGAAAAAACGTGACCAAAAACCGCCTCGTATACCCTAAGCAGGGCAATCGCATTTGAACACCCAAAGCGATTTTGAATCAATTCAAAAGCTGCCAAAAGAAGTCAACTAAAGTCAACTTAGCCTGCTTGAGCAGGTTTTTTGTAGCAGACATGGAATTTATTCCATGCCTAAAAATTGCGCCGAATCCCCTGAGCCGAAGGCGGGACTGCTTAACGCGTGGTTGGGCACTTTTTCATTTTACGAAAAGCACCCTATTTTTTTTCAGGTATTTGGGTTTCTAACTTTTGAAACAACCCAAGAAAGTTGTCGATTTTCTGCAATTTATTTTGACTAAATGATTCAAGACTACCACTTGGGTTTGTTGCTAAGTTTGTTAAACTTTTATAGGTTGTATAGAGTTCTAACACAGTTTCGTAGCTCTTATCTAAACCTTCTGGGGGGTTTTGTAAGTCTTTCATCATTGTTTCAACTGAAACCTGATTGTCTTCAATCTTAGAAATAGTGGCGAGTGTAGATGAGTCAAGAAATAGAGCTCCGAGCGAGGTATTAAAATTGTCATTGAAGCCATGTCCGCCACTCCTTGTGTACTTGTCAGTTTCGGAGTCTCTTTTTTCAAAAATCGAGTTGTACCATACTTTTGCTGTCAAATTTAGTAGCGATTCTGCCTCACTGCCACCGTCTAGCATTGTCATTCGGACAAGATGTAGATTGTCAATGTAAGCATTGAATACTTTCTTGTCATTATTACTCTTTATGGTACCAAACGTCGCAAATGCTAATGCAAGTATAGCAAAAACAGATATTACCCCAACAGCTATTTTTTTTGTTTTTGTGGAATCTTTTGGGGAGATATTTACAGATGCAATTTCAACTTGCTGAACACTGTCTTGCCCGTCAATCTTATCTTCAAATGGAAATCCGCAATGTGGACAGGCTTTTACTCTATCAGAAATTTCTTTATTGCATTCGGGGCATAGTATTAGTGCCATAGTAGTCATCCTCCATTTAGTTTTTGACAACAAGTAATCTAAATGATTCTTCTTGTCAAATTTGACTTTATTTTTAATATCTTACGCTGGCGCACAATGGCGGAACTCAGCGAAGCGTCTCGCCTAACGAAATAATAAGCTGACGGGCGGGTTACCTCCAGACCATCTTTGAACCCAAAACGAACCTGGCAAATCGCGCCGCGTACCCTCCGGGCGTTTAGCCCAGTCAGCTTCATTTAGGGTTGTGCGGCTCTCTATTTTTAAGATGCTTGTTCTTATAATTCTACCCTGCTCGAAAAAGAATAGCTCATGATTTCTTGCAATCGCAACACCAAAAAACACAACGAATGCGATCACGTTTTCGGCTATTAATAACAACGATGATTTTCAACTCTACCCGAAAACGTGATGACTGGGTTTACATTTCTGATGTTTGTTGCGTAAAAAAGCGGCGTTGGCGTGGAAACTATTTCGGGCTAGAGCATTCACTGGAAGCCAATTTCGCGACCAGCATCTTTTCAAACGCTACTACCATGCGGAAGTTCATTAATTTCGCACCATTCAATCAGGGTAGAGAGAAAATTTACAACCGCAATGTAACCCGACATAAAATAACCTTGATCATTTTCGTCACGAAATGCTTCATGAACTATCTTGTTGCGATAATTTACAAGATTAAGCAAATTTTCCTTTTCTATCTCCATTAACGTTAATTTTGATGATTTTTCCAACCGAGACAATATTGTTTTAAATTTCCCAGATGTTGCATTTATTGCTGCACCTTCGGATAAATTATCGATAATTTCATCTTTCGATTCAGCCTTGGCAATTTCTTTTAAATCCACCTTACCTTGGATATCAACACCGTGCTTGCTAACAAATAAATATTCGTACATTCGCAATGGATGTTTAGCAAATAAAACTTCAAAGTATTCTTGAATCATTAACTCTAGGTACGTTACGAGCAATACCACCATTTGGCTTATGACTATCTCATCTGCTGCATTTTCTGTTTGTTCACCCATTTGACTAGCCATCTCTAAGACATCATCACTGATATCTTTGTTGGCAGCACCTTGAATGGAAGATTTATACATTTCAACAAAATTTTCTCGTTTGATAATATTTGATACCGCCCATAAAACTGAGGCAATTTGTGAAATTTCACCATTCCAATATGGATTACGAAATACTTTCATAGTTGCTTTTTACTCTTTGCCGCATAATTGCGTAAGCTGCCCGCCGACTTTGCGAACGCAAGCCAATTCTACCCTAAAAAGATGGGATGGTTCAAAAATAAGTAGACACATTAACAAATGAATAGGGTTGCAGGGAGCCGCCAAATGGGGCAAGATATTAGTTAACGACAACCAATATCAACCCAA
>QMOK01000255.1 GCA_003648195.1 Chloroflexota bacterium
CCAGTGGTTGCCTATATTTTCGTAAACTCGTAGCCACTGCCTTGCCGGGCGGGACGTCTAAGTTTGCGTTGTAAGTTCTATAAAATAGAACGTTAAAACAGCTAATCTCTTTCTTTGCGTATTTGACCAATTTCTAATTCAAGAGGCATTTCTCGCTGATTGTTCAGTGCTTGCAACAAAACCCGCACACGCTCCCGCCCTGAAACTTGAGCATCAAAAATAGCCCTATAACCCGCAAATGGGCCATCCTCAATATAAACATCGTCTCCAGATTGTAGATCAAGAAACTTTTCTCCACCGGCTTCAGTAATTTTTGCCACCGTACGCTTAATACCACTAATCAAGTTATCGGGCACAGAAGCAGGCTCATCGCCAAAATGCACCAGACCCAGCGAATGAGGCATCCATCGAAATTCGGAATGTCCCATTTCGGCCAGGTCGGCTTTGATGAACATATATCCCGGAAAATAAGGTTTTACTTTTCTAGCACGCGGATTAACTGGATTAACGCGAATGCGTGGATAAAAACATTCCACTTTTTTAGAACTCACATAATCCCATAACACATCTTCTTCACGAGGCTTACTGCGCAATACATACCATTGAAGAGTCACATCCACTTCCCATTGCCCGCAAAATTCAACGCCTCACAAACTCGGCTAAGAATACAAATTGCCATATTTCGCATACGCATACAACAACGCAGTTTAACATTTATGCAAACAAAATACAACCCCAACTGGCAAACTGCAATGTTTACAATGCCATTCTTCGCCCCACAAAATATTCCCCAATATTTACGCGTTTAACGTTGGAGCGTTCAACATTAAAAGGTATAATCAACTCCGTCTAATATGTTTGCCTAAACCAACGCCATAACAGGAGATTACTGCATGTCTGCCCCTTTGCGAGTATTAACTTTGGCTGCCGAAGCCGCTCCTTTTGTAAAAATAGGAGGTCTAGGAGACGTAGCCGGCACTTTGCCCGCCGCACTCCGTGCCCTCCCCGCCCCTGTAGATGTTCGGCTCGTTCTGCCCTTGCACAACGCCATTGATAAAACGCAATACGCCCTAACGCCAATCGCCAGTTTCACCATCGCTCACGCTGACGGCCCCATCATTGCCGAAGTCTTTCAAACCACGGTCAAGGGAACGCCGGTATACCTCATCTCAGGTGCGCCCATTGCCGCCTCACCTACGGTATATAGTTTAGACGCCAGTTTAGACGGCAGCAAGTTCGCCTTTTTCTCGTTAGCGGCTTTGGAGTTGGCCCGCACGCTCAATTGGCGGCCTCACGTTCTTCACGCCCACGACTGGCACACCAGCCCGGCCTTGCACGCCCTCTCCCTCAGACGCGCACGGGACGAGTTTTTCCGCTCCACATCCACACTGCTCACTATTCACAACCTCCCCTATTTAGGCGTTGGCGCCGGGCCATCCCTTAACAAATTTGGCCTTCCGCCCGCTCAGGGGTCTCCCCTCCCCAAATGGGCCTGGAATCTCCCCCTCCCTATCGGCCTGCTCACCGCCGATAAAATCAACACCGTCTCTCAGGGCTACGCGGCAGAAATCCTCACCCCCGAGTTCGGTTCTGGGCTAAATGAGTTCCTCAAAACCCGCGCCGACTCAATCACCGGCATTCTTAACGGGTTAGATATGGAAGCCTGGAATCCTGAAACAGACGCGCAAATTAAAACCAGATTTGGTTTGGGGGAATGGGACAAGCGTGGACGCAATAAAATGGCCTTGTTGCAAGAATTGAACCTAGACGCCGCCCCCAAGCGTCCTCTTTTGGCGATGATCAATCGGATGGACAACCAAAAGGGCGTGGATCTAGTCCCCAACGCGCTGCGCGGCATCGCCGACCGGGGCTGGCAAGCCGTTATTCTGGGGTCAGGTGACCCCGACCTAGAAGACGCCGCTCGCCGCCTGGATGATGATTTTTCTAATGTGCGGGCTATCATTCGCTATGATGGAGCGTTGGCTCGCCGAATTTACGCCGGCGCGGATATGCTCCTCATCCCCTCTCGCTATGAACCATGCGGGCTGACGCAAATGATAGCCATGCGCTACGGCTGTGTGCCCGTGGCGCGAGCTACGGGAGGGTTGCGAGACACAATTATTGACTATCATGCTAAAGGCCAGAAGAATAGCACAGGCTTCTTGTTTGAAGCCGCCACTCCCGAAGCGCTAGGCCAAGCCATCCGCCGTGCCTTAGACATCTACCAAGACAAAAGACGCTGGCACGGGTTACAACGCCGGGGAATGAAGCGCAATTTCTCGTGGCGGCGGTCGGCAGAGAAGTACTTGGCATTATATGAAGAATTGGTGATATGATAAAATTGGTTAGTTGCCCACAAGATTACACCTCATCCTCCCCCAGAGGTGACAGGAGTAGGGATAGGACTTGCTCCTATCCTTTGCGCCACCACCATTAGGCATGAAGAAACCTGTTTTCTGGACAATTTCAAATCATTTGGAACAAACCCAATTTGGTATATGCTCTCTCTTAAGGAATTATAACTATGACTTCTCAAGCTGGCACTTTAGATAAGTTAAGAACGTTAGAATCACTCTACAGCCGAGGGTATCAAAGCGATGTTATTGATTTGACTCTAAACAAAATCATGGCTTTAGAAAGCGCACGTTCTCGTCAAGAACTCTGCGAACTTCAGGCCAATTTGAAAACGTTTGAAGAAAAATATCAAATAAAGTCCGAAGATTTCTATACACGCTTTCACGCAGGGGAATTTGGAGATGATGCCGATTTCTTTGAATGGAGTGCTTTATACGACATGGCAGCATCTTTGCGCGAGCGTTTACAAAGCCTTGAAAGCGAGGCATAGTGAAAGCAAATTATTACATCACTACCATCAAGACCAAATTGGCGGCCTCCACAATTGTTGCTACAGTAGAAATCGTCACTGAGCGAATCGCTGAAAATCGTGGCTATTTTCGCGCCCATATGAATCTTATAAATGGAGATTTCTTGGAAGTATCCGAGTATTTTGCCATCCAAGCTGGTCAGTCTTCGACAATAGAATATCGTTACCAATGGATGGATGGCGGCAAAACGAAACTGATTAAACGATGGGACAATGCCGAACATCATCCCAATTTAGCCAATTTTCCGCATCATATCCATATAGGCGACAAGAAACAAGTTGTACCAGGGCGGTCACTGAGTATTATCGATTTACTGAACATTATTGAGCAATCCATTGAAAAATAGCGACTATTTATATTTTTTGGCAATTTAGTAAAATTAGTGCAAAAAAACGTAAACGGGGAAAACTTAACAAAAAACCTGCTTTACTAGCAAAACATTAACGCATATTGGCGTGAATTTGCAGATAATCTTTTATTTCTAGGAGTACCCCATGCAATTTGAGCGTTCATCAGGAATATTGCTTCACCCCACCAGCTTGCCAGGCCCTTATGGCATCGGCGATATTGGCCCCGAAGCTTACCATTGGATTGATTTTCTCGCCGGAGCTAATTGTGGGCTATGGCAGGTGTTGCCTCTCGGCCCCACCGGTTACGGGGATTCGCCTTATCAGTGTTTTTCGGCTTTCGCTGGCAACCCTTACTTGGTTAGCCCTGCCGCACTCCTCGCCGAGGGTTTGATTCACGCCAACGACTTGGTTGACGCTCCTCAATTCTCGGCGGAGCAGGTAGACTACGGCGCCATTATTCCCTGGAAATTGGGTCTTTTGGATCGCGCTTATACCCATTTTCAGCACACAGGCGGCCAGGAATGGCACCACGCTTTTGAGGAGTTCCAGGCCGAAGAGGCACTATGGCTGGAGGATTTTGCGCTCTTTATGGCCATTAAGGAATCCCAAGGCGGTAAACCTTGGGTGCAGTGGCCGGCCTCTTTGCGTGATCGCAATCCGCAAGCGATAGTAGA
>QMOK01000256.1 GCA_003648195.1 Chloroflexota bacterium
CTTACCGCCATTAACAACAGCCTGCCGTCCCCGCACCCTAAATCAAAAAGCACATCATCTGGCCCCACACCGGCCAACTCAAGCATCTTTCGGCCCACACCATATGGAACCGGCACATAGGGAGCCCCTTTAAAATCGGAGTAAATATCAGAAAGAAACCGAATAACCAGAAAAGCATCTATGGCCGTAACCGCTAAAATAATTAGAACAAAAAGGAAAAGAACAGTAAGGAAAATCATTGATACAAAGTGTAAAGTTCCACCGTTTTGGAAGCGGATGTATTTTTCTTGCCGGGTTTTAATTCTTAAATTACAACTTTTAACCTCAAACTTTAAATCGCCCGCGATACGCCGGACACAAAATCTGATAGGGACAGAAATTACACATCCGCCCGGGATTGGGTACAAATTCCCCCAGATGTATTTTTTGAAGTGTTTTTTTTATATTTTCCTGGGTAATTCTAAGATCGTCCTCGGTTCTCGCCGTAGAAATTTTTTTCCCCTCGCTTAAGAAAATAAAGCATAGCTTAATTTTTTCCAGAGGAACCCCCAAAATGGTTGGTGAGGCAGCCGCCAGCGCGTAAAGGCTCAGCTGTAAATCTTTATCCACATCCTTTTTTCTTTTTACTGCGCCAGTTTTATAATCAATAATTTCTATCCTTCCATCAGCCAACTCGTCCACACGGTCAATAACCCCGCGGATTTTGACCCCCCGAACCTTAATGGTAAAAGGGAATTCTATTCTCTTTACCACCTGATCGGGAGAATAAAATTTTTCAAAAAAATCTCCTAGAATCTTTACCGCCGCCGCTTTTTGATATTCTTCCTGAGCCCGTGATTTATACCCTTGGCTAATCCAATAGGCATCCAGCAAATCTTTGAGTATTTCAAATCCAAGCTCTCGTGAGTCTTCTGCCACCCGGCCTTTTTTCTCCAAAACTTCCAAGCCCGCATGCCGCCGATAAAACTCGGCCAAGACCCGATGCATCACCGTGCCAAAAGAAATGGCCGCCGAGGGGGGAGCGGGCAGCCGCAGAACATACTTATACTTATACTCCAGCGGGCAAATGTTAAAAGTGTCCAGCTGAGAATAAGACAGGAAATCCGGCAGGGACCTGTTCGCCGGCCCGTCTTCACTCGCCATAGGCTTTTCTTCTTCCTTGCCTCTCCACCCAAAAAGATTTATCTGCCGGGCATCCCTCCTTAAAAGAAAGGGTTCAATGTCTTCTCCCATCACTTCAAAAACAAAAGGCGACAGCTTCTTAGGCCGCTTATTCCCTCCATAAAATTTAGCGCCGGTAAAATATAAAAGTTCTTTAGACCGAGTCATCCCTACATAAAAAAGCCTTCTTTCTTCCTGCAGGTGGGCATCCCCAGACGGAATTGGTTCTCTAATTAATTGTTCGGGAAGAGGGATACGATCAACTCGATTCCGTGTAGGGAATCGATCATTAACCAAATTCACCATAAAAACCACCTTAAATTCCAATCCCTTGGCCGAATGAAAGGTTAAAATATTCACCGCCTCGTTATCCACCCAATCAATTTCTGAAGCCAGGGGCGATTCTCCCTGACTAATCACAAAGTTAAGATACTCCACAAAATCTCCTACCAGACTTTCCGGATTTTGAGCTTCAAAAGCTCTTATCTTGTCAAAAAATTTGGAAATATTATTTATCTGGCGCTGATGCCGCGCGCTCTTAGCCTCGCGATAAAACTTCAGCAGGCCGGCATCCTTTAGAAAAAAATAAAGGATCTGCCCCGGCCCTTCTTTGGCCATCAACTTAAGGTGCCGATTAATCATCTGGATCAATTTGCGGCACCTTGCCTGCGCTTTACCGCCCAGACCTTCAATTTCCGAACTCTTCTCCAAAGCCCTAAACAAACTCAGATTTTGGCGCCGTGCATAACTTCTAATCAGCGCCAAATCGCGGGCGTCAAATTTCAACCACTCCATACTTAAAACCCGATACAGGGCAATGTCATCACCAATATCGTCAAGAACCCTAAAATAGGCAATTAAATCTTTAATCTCCGGCTGATGATACAACTGGCCAGGACCAAGAAATTGATAGGAGATCCCCAGACGGCTCAAAGCCTGAATAAACGGCAGTGCGTGATTGTTGGCCCTCACCAACAGCGCACAATCTCTAAAACTAATCCCCGGATTTTCCTCTACCAGACGCTCAATTTCACCAGCCACCTCCTCTGCCTCATCCTCCACCCTCTCCTGCCAGTTAATTCTTGGTTTTTCCCCTTTTCTCCGCCCAACCGACACCAACCGCTTATCTATTTTTTCCTGAACCTCCAAGCGGTTGGGATTGTTATGCTGAATAAAATTATAGGCGTAGTCAATAAGAACCTGAGGAGAACGGTAATTCTTAACCAAGGTGACAATTTGGGCGCCGGGGAAATTTTTCTTAAAATTTAAAACATTGTAAACTGCCGCTCCCCGCCACCGATAAATACTCTGGTCGTCATCACAGACCACGGTTATATTGCCGGAAGGGCCGGCCAAAAAACCAGCCAGCTCGTTCTGAGCAAAGTTGGTGTCCTGAAATTCGTCTATTAAAATATATTTAAAACGCTCTCGGTAACGAGCAAGAATCGGCGGCCTTTTTTTAAACAAATCAAGAGTATAAAAAATTAAATCGGCAAAATCCATAACCCCTTCCTTTATTTTTAACTCCTGATATTTTTTATAGGCGCCGGCAAGCTCGCTGCTCATTTCCCGTTCCTCGTCATCGGTTTCCAAACCCCGATTACCAATCCCCGACTTTTCGGCACCAAATTCCAAATATTCCTCCGGCGCCACGACTTCGTCTCTTAGGCGGCTGAAATGAGTAATGAGATCGGAAATAAACTTGGTGGGATTACCCAAAGGGCGATAATACTTTAGATCAAATTCAAAGAGGCGATTTTTAACAAAAAGATAGCTTTCGGCTTCGCTTAATATGCGAAAGGCCGGATCCAACCCCAGATGCAGGGCCTCAGCCCGCAGAACCTTCTCACAAAAAGAATGAAATGTAGAAATCCAAGTCTGGATATAACCAATAGGCAAAGCAACATCTACACGCTCTTCCATCTCGGCGGCGGCTTTTTCGGTGAAAGTTAAAGCCAGAATCTCAGAAGGCTTTGCCTTCCCTTGTTCTATCAACCACTTAATGCGCTCGGTAATCACCGTGGTCTTGCCGGTTCCTGCTCCGGCAATAATCAGCAAGGGGCCTTCGGGGTGAGTTACCGCCTTAAGTTGTTCAGCGTTGAGTCTGAAATTAGACATCCGGCCTGATTATACCAGCAAGGCCCCATAAAAACTAATTCCGCACCATCTTTGGTGCGGAACTAGCTGCGTTTTCGTGGTTAGCATTCTCACCTAAACATTCAAAAAACAACCTCCACAAAAACGCACTAACCCTGTTCTACACAGGTTTACTTAACCATATCCTTAAGAGCGGTACCTGCTCTAAAGGCTGGTGTATTCTGAGCCGGAATGTGCAGAGGCTCACCAGTCTGAGGATTCCTCCCCATTCGGGCCGCACGCCGGCGGACCAAGAAGGTTCCAAAACCGGTTACGGTAACCTTATCACCTCGCGCCAGCGATTCACCAATTATTTCAATCATGGCATTCACGGCGTCACTGGCCGCTTTCTTAGTTAAATCTGCGCGACTGGCCACCTCTTCAATTAGATCTGTTTTGGTCATCGTTTCTCACCCCCTTAACGAAAACCGAAAAAAGCCAGCCGAAGACTGCGCCTTTTTCGTTGTCCAAACTTAGCCCTGCAGCTTTCCGCCAAGGGCAGACCCACAGGGCAATTTAACCTTCAACCCAACTAACCATTGCCTCACAGGGCACATCCAAAAGGCTTTCCTGAAACAGACGGAAAAATAACCATCGACATTCTCA
>QMOK01000257.1 GCA_003648195.1 Chloroflexota bacterium
CAAGAGGGCGCAGAGCGTGCCCCCCCCTGCCAATGGTACGCACAGCGAAAACGGGGGTTCGCAATGACATGTGGTTAATGAGAAAAAATGTCCACTAATTTCTAGTTCAAAATGAACCATTCCCGCGATTTACAAAAAAATTTTCTGGAATATGTATTACAGAAGCAAGTCCCCTACTCTAAAATGTAACCTCTAATTTCCAGTTTATTTTGGACCATCCCGGCTTTTCTTTAGCAAAACAATTATAAACTATTTCTTAAGCTTTTGGTATATTTTCACTACATACCATTCACTATCTACTACACCTCCGCATGTCCTGTCCGCGAGATAATCTCCTCCTGCAACGCCTCACTAAGATCGCAGAAATAATCGCTGTACCCCGCCACCCGCACAATCAGATCGCGATACTGTTCTGGGGTAACTTGTGCGGCTCGCAGCGTCTCGGCATCTACCACATTGAATTGAATGTGATGCCCTCCTAGGCGAAAATAAGCCCGAATCAAATTCACAAACTTATCTAAACTTGCCTCACCTGCCAGCACTTGAGGCGTAAACTTTTGGTTGAGCAAAGTGCCGCCGGTACGTACCTGATCCATCTTCGCCACCGAGCGGATAACGGCTGTCGGGCCATTCCTGTCTGCGCCCTGGACGGGGGAAATCCCTTCCGAAAGCGGCGACCACGCCCGGCGCCCGTCTGGCGTGGCCCCAATCACCGAGCCAAAATAAACGTGGCAAGTCGTGGGCAAAAGGTTGACGCGGTAAGTCCCGCCTCGCGTGTTGGGACGTCCATCAATGGCCTCAAAATAAGCCTCAAAAACGCGCACCATCACCTCGTCGGCTGCGTCATCATCGTTGCCATACTTGGGCGTGCGATTGAGCAACAACTGCCGCAATCGCTCTTGGCCTTCAAAATCCGCGTCCAAGGCTGCCAATATCTCATCCATAGAGAAAGTTTCCTCTTCGAAAACGTGCGTCTTGAGAGCGGTCAGCGCGTCCGCCATTGTTCCCACCCCCACCCCCTGAATGTAGCTGGTATCATAACGCGCGCCGCCCTCGTGATAATCCTTGCCTGTGGCAACACAATCATCCGTCAGCAAAGATAAGAAAGGCACGGGCAAATGTTCAGCGTAAAGTCGCTCAATGGAAGAATTACCACGAATTTTAACATCAATAAAATAATTAAGCTGTTTCTCGTAGGCGGCAAAAAGCTCATCAAAATTTGTGAATTCGCGCGGATCACCCGTCTGCGGGCCAAGTTGCTTCCCCGTGCGAGGATCAACGCCATTATGCAGCGCAATCTCTAGCACCTTGGGCATATTGAAATACCCCGTCAAAATATAACTCTCTTTACCAAAAGCTCCCGTCTCTACGCAACCGCTCGTGCCCCCCTGACGAGCATCCACCACAGATTTCCCCACCCGCACCATTTCTGCCACAACCAGTTCACTGTTAAAAACATCGGGCTTGCCCATTCCTACCCGAATCACCTCCGCCACCCGTTTGGCAAAAGGTTCAGGGCTTTTCTGGCTAAGATGCACCGAGGGATTGGGCTGCACTTGGTGCATGGTTTCAATCACGTCCAACATCATATAAGAAAGGGGATTGACCGCATCCGAGCCATCAGCTTTAACACCTCCAATATTTATTTGGACAAAGTCGGTATAGGTGCTGCTCTCTTGGGCTGTGACTCCCACCTTAGGCGGTGCGGGCTGATTATCGAACTTGACCCACAAACATTGCAAAAGTTCTTCGGCGCCCTCGGCGGTCAATGTTCCATCCTCCAACCCCTGCTCATAAAAAGGCAGCAAATGTTGATCAAGATGACCGGGACAAAAAGCATCCCAGGGATTAAGCTCAGTGGTGACGCCCAAGTGAACAAACCAATAATATTGGAGAGCCTCCCTATAATTGCGCGGAGGATGGGCTGGGACGTGGGTGCAAACTTCAATGATGCGCTCTAGCTCCTTTCGGCGCTGATCCGTTGTGGCGGCCTGTTGCAATTCCCTGGCCTTTTCGGCGTGCCGCTCACCAAACCGGATGAGGGCATCGGCGGTGATGGCCATAGCTTTAAGCTCCTCTCGTTTGGCGTCAGACTCAGGATCGCGGCGGCCATCCAATCCGTTTAGCACGCGCTGAATATCGGCTTTGAAATCCAGCATCCCTTTATGGTAAATTTTATCGTCTAAGACGGTGTGCCCTGGGGAGCGTTGTTCCATAAATTCGGTGAAAACGCCGGCGCTGTAGGCTTCTTTCCATTCTGGCGTCATCTGCTCAAATATCAATTCCCGCATAGATTTGCCTTGCCAAAAGGGATTGATGGTTTCGGCATAAACTCGGCGTGTTTCGTCTGAGACGTGGAATGGCGTTTTTTCGCGCCCGTTGAGAGTGTCTAAATCGTTTCGGGTGTGGCAGCACAACTCGGGGTAGGTAGGGGCTGCTTTGGGGGCGGGGCCTTTCTCTCCCACAATAAGTTCGCCTTCATTAATAATTATGCTCTTATGTTCCAGTAGATATTTGAAGGCCAGAGCACGGCGCACGGGAGTGGATGTGGTTTGTTGCTGGTTCTCACGCCAAAACTCTGTCAGCAGTTCCGCCCGCTCTGAGTTAAGCGTGGGGATAGCGTTTCGACTCTGCGCGCTTAGTTTGGCAACTCGTTTGGTCATCTCCATAAAATCAACCTCCAATATGAACTTCTAACCCAAACTCACGCAGAGAGCGGGCAATGGTCTGCATCATTTCATTGCTTGGTGTCCGGCGTCCACTCAAGGAGTAATCTCTACCCAGTCGGCGATATTTTTCAGCCGCCATTTCATGGTATGGCAGCACATCCAGCCGAGATACACCGGGGAGATTAGCTACAAATTCTCCCAGTTGTTGAATTTGGCCGGGAGCGTCATTGATTCCTGGGATAATGGGCGTTCTTACCACAATTGCATGCCCGTAATTGGCAAGCCTGCGCAGGTTTTCAAAAAGTAATTTATTAGAAACACCAGTGTATTTTATGTGCAAAGCATCGTTGATAACTTTGACATCAAAAAGGAAAAGGTCAACGTGCAAGCGGATGCGATTCAATACTTCCCACAGCACATGGCCGCAGGTATCGAGCGTGGTATGCAAACCCGCCTCTTGGCAAGATGTGAGCAGCTTTATCAGAAAATCGGGGTGAGATAAAGGTGCGCCGCCCGAAATGGTCACCCCGCCGCCGGACTCTTCGTAAAAGGGGCGGTCACGCTCCAAGATTTCCATTATTTCTGCTACCGACATCTCTCGGCCTATAATCTCACGCGCGCCGGTGTAGCAAACATCTACGCATTTGCCACAATTAGTGCAAAGCTCCCAATTTGTAACGCTGCGCCCCGCCTCCATGGTGATGGCATCTTCAGGGCAAACTTCCAGACAAGCTCCGCAGCCTAAGCAGCGTTCTGGCTTAAATGACAGTTCGGGGGTGCGTTTCTGGCTTTCGGGGTTGTGGCACCACCAACAGCGCAGAGGGCATCCCTTAAGGAAAACGGTCGTCCGAATTCCGGGACCGTCGTGAATGGAAAAGCGTTTGATGTCGAAGATAATGGCTTTTTTCATGGTTGGGGGGTTTGACAGATTGGGGATTGGGGAATTTGGAAGCAGGTAATAAGGGAAACGAGAAATATTGGTATTGATTTTACCATGCGGAGGGTGAATGAACATGGTGAGCGGGTGTGCTAAAAAGTTGTTGGTTAAACCTTAGCCCCCTCAATCCGCAATCACATGTGAACATGGAATCAATTCCATGCCTGCTACAAAAAGCCTGCTCAAGCAGGCTAAGTCAGCTTCGCTTTGCGTGCCATTGGCAAGTTGACTTCTTTTGGCAGCTTTTGAATTGATTCAAA
>QMOK01000258.1:0-2500 GCA_003648195.1 Chloroflexota bacterium
GCCAAGGGGCGTTATCGATAACGAGATCTAGCCGGCGGCCAGGCAGTTTCTTCCTAATTTTAGCCAGGAATTTAGCGGTATTTTTTTGATTGAAGCGATCAACCTGCATGGTGATCACCGCTCCCCAGGGACGGATGACCGCAGCACAAAACCAGATTTTCTTTTTGCCGGGGGAGGAAGTGTCAATTTCCGCGGGAACACCCTTTTGAAACCAGCCTTGGCGAGGCCGAGCAGCTTGTTCAATCTTACCTTCATCAACATCTACCGTGAAGCCGCGGGGAGTGCGGCTTGCTTCTAAGGTGGCCAATTTTTTGGCAAACTCTTCTACTTACTATAACCTTCGGCTAGGCCCATTTAAGTCGTAATGCAACTGAAAATCCGGACATCGACCACAAAGACCCCCCGCTCATAGACCAGCACCGGGTTGAGATCGATCTGGTCAAATTCCGGGTGCCCCTGGGCCAGTCGGGCCACGCCTTTCAGGACCTGGATTAAGGCCTCTTCATCCTTGGGGCGTTGACCGCGCGCTCCGGCCAGGAGAGGATAGCCGGTAATGCCCCGGATCATCTGCCGATAATCTTCCTCCTGGTTGGAGAGCAAGGAAAACTGCACATCCCGATAGATTTCGGTAAAGATGCCCCCCAGTCCAAACATCAGGATAGGGCCATATTGGGGATCGCAGTTCATGCCGATAATCACCTCCAGGCCGCCGGGTTTGGCCATGGGCGACACCGTCACACCATCAACCTGAGCCTTACGGGCATTCAAGTGAACCGTAGCCAGGATGTCCTGGTAGGCATAATTGACCTCTTCGGCAGTGGCCAGATGAAGACGGACGCCGCCGACATCGCTCTTATGAGGCAGGTCCGGGGAGGCAATCTTCACAGCCACCGGAAACCCAAAGCCTTGGGCCAACTGCACCGCTTCCTCAGGCGAGGTTGCCAGCGGCGCCGCCGCGGCCGGGATGCCATACCGGGCCAGCAGTTGTCCGGCTTCAGCCGCGGGCAGCAGCCGATGACCGGTGGGCGGCGGGGTCGGCGCTGGCATCGCCGGGGCTGCAGACTCAAAGCGGAAAAACTGGTGTAAAGCCTTGATACCGCGCTCTGGGGTCGGAAACACTGGAATTCCCTGGCCTTGGATTAATGGCACTTCCTGGCGCTCGATGTCGGCGCCCCCCAGAAACACCACCAACTCGGCAGCCCCAGGGGTGACTACCTGGGAGGCCCGGGGAATCGGATCGCCGAAGATGACGACCATGGTGTCATACTCGGCCTGGGCGGCGTCGATGACCTGTTTATAGAGTTCGGCATTGCTGATGACATCGCCAGTCAGATCCACCGGGTTGCCGATCACACAGTGCGGGGGCAAAAATGACGCCAGTTGGTCTTTCAGCGCCGGACTGGGCTCCGGCACCATGAATCCCAATTTTTCGGCCTGATCAATGGCCAGGATGGCAGCGCCGCCGGAACTGCTGATATTTAACAGGCGGCGTCCCTTGGGCTTCGGCAGATAGGCCAGGCCCTTGGCATAATCGTAGAGTTCTTCCAGGCTATCGGCCCGGTGCACCCGATATTTACGGAAGATGGCGTCATAGACCGCATCTGTCCCGGCCAGGGATTTGGTATGGGATTCCGCGGCCTGCCGTCCCTTCTCGGTGCGACCGGCCTTTAGGATGACCAGAGGCTTGGTGGCCTCGGCCAGGGCATCCAAAAAATAAACCGGCCGTTTTACCCCTTCGACATAGAGGGCGATCACCTGGGTATTATCATCCTGATTGAGATACTGGATCACATCGGCTTCATCAACATCGGCGCGGTTGCCTAAACTGACAAAGGAACTGACGCCTAATTTTTCCTGGTTGGCCCAATCCATCAGGGCGGCGCCGACCGTGCCGCTTTGGGACACCAGGGCCATGCGGCCCTTGGTAGTCAAGAGCGGCCAGGAGGCGCAGAGTTGATGATAGGGATGATTGATCCCTTGACAGTTGGGACCCAGGAGCCGCAGGCCGTAGCGCCGGGCGATGTCAGTGAGTTGCTGCTGAAGCTGTTCTCCTTCCGGGCCCGCTTCGGCAAACCCGCCAGTAATCACTATCGCGGCTTTGACCCCGGCCTGGCCGCATTGCTCTAAAGTGTGCGGTACTGCTCTGGCCGGGATGACGATGACCGCTAGCTCCGGGGGCGAGGGCGTATCGCTGATCTGCTTAAAGGCCGGCAGCGCTAGAATTTCCTCGGCCTTGGGATTGACCGGATAGATCGGGCCTTCAAAACCAGCTCTGATCAAGTTGGCCAAGATATCATGTCCCAGTTTACCAGGTATGGTTGAAGCCCCGATGACCGCCACGCTCTGCGGTTTAAAGATGGCCTCCAGGCGGTTGGTTTCCATGTCCCCTCCTTGATTAATCTTTGAGCATCACTTAAATCCAAGTTTTGGTGATTATCTAGTTTGATTGAGCAGTATTATACATCAACCGAGAGGCCCGACAATTAATAAGATGCTGAAT
>QMOK01000259.1 GCA_003648195.1 Chloroflexota bacterium
CTCAGCCCACCTTTGAAATGTCACTGCGAGGGGCATTTTTTGCCCCGAAGCAGTCTCCCAGACGCTCTAGGAGATTGCTTCAGCGGGAAAACACCGCTTCGCAATGACATGCCTGAGTAGTTATGATGTTTTTAACCTTGCGAAGAAAAAAACTAGCTATCCGACAGTTTAAAAATTAGCCTTGGCGATAGAACGCGAATCGCCGCAGGCGTGCCTCTGGCAACGCAAATCCGCGTTTATCCGGTGCATTCGCGAGGCCGTAGGCCCATCCGTGTTCTATTTTCTTGCTTTTGCCAAAGTGTCCTGTAGCTAGAAAATAAATCTTTGTGGCTTTAAGTCTTTTGCTTAACATTAATAGTTCACTTCCGTCCATATCCCAGGCTCTAACTTCACCTCATCGCCCCGAACGACAACAGACCTCGGAGTTTCCCCTTCCACTTTGACACTCACGCTTTCAACCCCGATGATAAAGAAATAGCGTGCGCCCTTGAAATTGAGATTGAATTTCATCTCGCGCCAGGTGGCAGGGAGCCAAGGATCGAGGCGCAAACGCCCGCCATCCCAGTTCACGCCCCCGTAAGCACGCAAAGCAAAGAGTACCGTTCCCGCCATTACCCCAGTGTGGATGCCCTCTTTAGTCGTCCCGCCCTGAATATCTTGGTAGTCGCTGGTTAAGGCTTGCAGGTACAGTTTCCAACCTAGCTCTCTTTCGCCAATTAAATTTGCCAGGTATCCATGCACCAAACGGCTAAGCGTAGATCCGTGTGAGGTGCGTTTTAAATAATATTGAAAGTTACGAGCCAACAAATCATCTGGCGGAGTGTGCCCCAACTGCCTCAACAGTTCCACAACCTCCTTTGGCGGCAAAGTATAAAATATCATTAAAGCATCGGCTTGCTTGGCGACCTTATACTCGTCGGGAGATTTGCCTTCGGCCTTGAGAATACGATCCAGGCGGTGAATATTACCGTATTTCTCGCGGTAAAAGTCCCAGTCTAGCTCTTTTAGCTTAAAATAGCCTTTATATTGCTCTAAGACACCATCTTCTGAGAGAGGAACATTTAGCCGCGCGGCTATTTTCTGCCAATGTGCTAACTCGTCTTCGCTGAGGTTAATTTTCGCACGCACGCTTTCTTTAGCCTTCTCTGGGAGCATGTTTAGCAGGTCAAAGGCTCGCCGGAAAACCCAGGCAGTCATTAAGTTCGTATAGGCATTATCTTGCAGGCCGCCTTCTTGCGCGTGGGGATATTTCTCGTGGAATTCATCTGGCCCCATCACCTTGGGAATAGAAAAACGCCCGCTGTTCTTGTCAAAAATAGCTTTACTGGCCCAGAAGCGGCAAATTTCCAGGAACAACTCCGCGCCGTAGGCTTCAAGAAAATTCAGGTCTTCGGTGAGCCATACATATTGCCACACGTTATAGGCAATAGCCAGCGCAATATGGCGCTGCAAAGTGCTATAATCCTCGCCCCACTTTCCAGAGACAGGGTTAAGGTGCAGCTCTTGCGTTTCCTCGCGCCCAGTACTCCCACTTTGCCAAGGGAACATCGCGCCCTTGTAACCGTGCGCTTGGGCGTATTTTCGCGCCTCGTTTAACCGGCGATAGCGGTACATCAACACGGAACGCGCCGTTTCTGGGAGGTGGATGTCGTAAAAGGGCATAATATATAATTCGTCCCAGAAAACATGCCCTCTATAGGCCTCTCCGTGCAAGCCGCGGGCCGGGATGCCAGTATCTAGGTTAACGTTGTGGGGAGAAGCTGTTACCAGCATGTGGAAGAGGTGGAGACGGAGCAGTTGTTGGGCGAGCCTGTCGCCTGTAATTTGGATGTCAATCTTTTCCCAGATAGTGCCCCAAGCGGCTGTGCTGGCTTGGAGGATTTGCTCGAAATTGGGTGCGTTTTCCAGCTTGTGGCGGGCAGCCCCCAGTGGGGAGGGTGTTTCTGGCTCTTGGGCGTGGGTGGTGTGAATGGCGACAATTTTCTCTACGGTAATGGTTTGTCCAGCCGCCGCGTTGACCGTTAGGGAAGAGAACACCGCTCCGGGTTTGGCTGCCACCTCGCCCTCGGCAGGCAGGGTCTCCCCGTTTAGGATCACGGTGAGCCTAGACGCTTCCGCAATCTCAATCTTAGATTGCGTGGTTTTCATCCGCAGGTAAATTGTGTTTCCATCTCCGCCTTCTTCAATGGCTTCTAGGTGTTTTGAGTTGAGGTCACGGTAACGATTCACACCGGCGTTAATTATTGTGCCATCCAGACCCGAACGGATGGTAATGGTTTGGGTGTAATTGAGAGGGGTGATGGTGTAGCGAAGGGCGGCGAGATGAGGGTCGGCCATGCTGGCGAAACGCTGAGATGTGACCTGGGTTTCACGTCCGGCCTTGTCCCGCACGACCAATTTGCGATGCAGTACGCCATCGCGAAAATCTAGGCGGCGGGTGAAGTGGGGGATTTCGGCCTGGTTGGGATTGAACCAATCCCCATCCCCCACGCGAAAAGTGAGCGGCAGCCAGTTGGGGGCGTTGACGAAATCTTCATTGTAAACGGTGCGCCCGCCAACCTGTGATGGGAGACGATTGTAGAGGCCGGCGATGTAGGTTCCAGGGTAGTTGGTGTCGTTAGCGGAGGTTTCTTCTAGCGCGCCCCGGGTACCGAAATAACCATTCCCCACGGTGAGCAGGGCCTCGCGGACGCCCTCTTTGGCGGGGACGTAATTAGAATATTCGAGACCCCATTTTTTGTTTTCTAGGTCTTTGGCGAACCATTCTTCAATGCGTTCTAGGCTTATTTCTGCCATATCTCTCACAACTATGTCGGCGCCGTTGTTTTTGAGTTCTTGAGCGTTGTCTTCCCGTGCTACGCCAATGACCAGCCCAAAGCCGCCCTTTTTTCCGGCCTGCACGCCAGAGATGGCGTCTTCAACGACCACGGAACGGTCGTAGTGGCCGCCTAAGTTGTCGCAGGCGGTCGTGAAGATGTCGGGCTGGGGTTTGCCTGCTAGGCCAAGCTCTGCCGAGACTAGGCCATCGACACAGGTTTCCATCAGGCTTATTAGGCCGGTAACTTCTAGGATGCGTCCGGTGTTTTTGCTGGAGGAAGCTACGCCTAGGGAATAGCCGTGCTCTTTCAGCGTGTGAATGAGATCTACGGTAGAGGTATAGATTTCTGCGCCTTGGTCGCTGATAAATTGATTGTAGGTTTCGTTTTTGGTGTTGCCCAGGGCGCAGATGGTGGTTTGTCCGGGTGGGTCGTTGGGGTTTCCGTAGGGGAGTTCAATCCCGCGCGATTCCAAGAATGAGGCCACACCTTTGTAGCGGGGTTTGCCGTCCACGTAGGGGAGGTAATCGCCCTCGTGCGTAAATTCTTGGAAAGGTGTGCCATTTTCCTCAGCGTGAGCTTTGAGAAATTCATCAAACATTTGCTTCCAAGCTATGCTGTGCAGGGAGGCGGTGTTGGTGATTACACCATCTAAGTCAAATATTACCGCGTCAAAAATTTTATCGGTCATGGTATCTCCTAGTGGTTGTTTTAGATAGTGGATAGTATCACTCGCGCAGGCTTCTGGGGAGGATAGGTTAGGTATGACATGCTAAAATAATAGCCGTAGTTGAAAGGTTACCTAAAGTTTTGGCGGATTTAAGTCCCTTTGCGCTGCTTCCCGGGTTCTACGCCCGGCTAACTTGGCGGTATATCAAAAACCCTAAGGGGTAAACTCCTTAGGGTTTCGGTAATTTATCATTGAGTGTTGACTTTAGTTCTAGGCTTCAGCCTCTTCTTCCTC
>QMOK01000260.1 GCA_003648195.1 Chloroflexota bacterium
AAAATAATCTGGCTCTGGTAGTTTTATATTCGTAAAAACAACTCCTTGCTCGGCCGCCTTAATAAAACTATCCAAAGTCGGATATTTACTTGTAAAATCATTATTCTCCACCACTTGATTCATTTCATAAAGACCTTCTAATATCCCCTCACGAAAAGCCTCGGCTTTTTCCGGATTTAGCTCAACTCTTCCGCCGTAAAGTTCCAACGGAGAAAACTCAATTCCGCCTTCTTGATAGTAAACATTTTCCCATTTCCCTTTTTCCGGATTTAGCCTCAACCACGCCTCCCCATCAACTAAAATCTCGTCACGCGCACTATTAAATCTCCAATCAACCTCTGATAATTGAGTTTTTTCCTTCGCCGTCAAATTCTCCGGAAGTTCTGGAACAACCTCTTCCCACGCACCATCGTCAGAGAGAGTGAAAACCGGAGTGCCTTGGGGATTGCTCAGGACGCGGGTTTCAGGGTTGTAGGACAAGTTGCCCTCATACACTGGCGTGACGGGGATCGCTGTCGCGGTAACTGTGGGGGTGGGGGGTTGCGTGGGCGATGGAGCAACAGTCGAGGTTGAGGCAATGGTCGCGGTTGGGCTTGGCACGGCTGTCGGCGCTGGCGCAGTTTGGCAGCCAGTCAGCAGGGTGGTAATGGCGGCTAAAACCAAAATCAGATTCCATTTGTAGAAGTTTTTCACTTTTTGTTCTCCTTTGATGACGCGGTAGGTGGGACGCACTTTAGAAGTGCGTCCCACCCTATGCAGATGAGGTGTGTCTCGCCCTTACAGGCCAAAAAAAACGAATTTATGTCGTCTTGCACATTGTTTATACATGAGCCGAGATTCTTTGTGCCTATTAAAAAATCCTTTGTGGTGATTAAACCAATAACGAAGAAGGCTAAACCTACGTAGACACTTAAGGGGCGGAAAAAGAATTCCACCTCGTGCGCTCCCGCCGGGAGTTCCACGCCGCGCAAGATGCCAGCCACAATTTTCATCTCCGCTTTCTGATCGTCAACTTTGACGCGCCAGCCGGGATAGGCAATTTCGGAGAGGACGAGCAATCCTGGGCCGGGGGCCTTTATTGTGATGTGGTTCGGCTCCCAAGCGATAATTTCAGCGGGGGTGGCGTTTTGCCCGAGATCCGCGCCGAAGGGCTGCACCCAGGCGCGTGGGAGGGCTAACGTGTTTTCATAGAGACACGTTCCGCCAAATTGCTCGCGGAAAACTAAACCATCAACCGCAATGTCAAATTCGGCGGCGACGTAACGCACATTAAGCAACCCCAGCAGTTCGGGGCTTGGAATGTAGTTGGCGTTGTCACGGGATGGCTCTCCCGCAGCGAAGGGCGGCAGGGTGACACTGTAACCATCTTGGGGAACTCCCGTGGCGGCTTCCATAAATTGCGCGTAAGCGGTTATTTGAAGGGGCTCAACGCCATCGGCTAGCTCAATCCCGTGTTGGGCGGCGATATGCTGGGGCAAGCTATACGAAGGGGAATAGACGCGAAAACGCCCCGGCGTCTCTGCTAGATATTCCGCGAGTTCACTTTGCTGGGCAAACGCTTCTTCATTGGGGCGGATGTCAAAACTTATCAAAGCCGCTCCGCCCCAGTCAATTACGCTTAAGAACAAAAGACCCATCAGCCACGCTTGGGGAGAGAGTCGCTTGCGGGCCGCGCCAATCCAGGCGGCGGCCAGAATAATGGCGCCTACGCCCCACGCCACGGGGAGGGGCAACTCGCCCGCCAACGTCCAAACCCCTCCCCCCAGGAAAATGGCGAAGGTCACCAATCCAACCAAACTTAGACGCGCCGCACGGTTAAGTCCCTGCCCTTGGATTACTTCGCCAAAAACGCTCGCAATGACATGCGCCCCAATGCTTGCTAAAGCCATCCCCATCAAAAACAGGGTGCGCGGAGGGACGCGCAAGAGGCTAAAGCCCGGAAGACGCGCTAGCAACTCTAAACCGGGGATGTGAGAACCAAGAGCTAAACCCAAGCTCAGACCAGCTGTCCAGAGCCAGAAACGAGATTTTTTTCGGCATTGGGCGTTGGTTAGGGAAATGAGCAAGAGTGCAACTCCTGCCCCACCGGCGTAAAAAAACCACTCAGCGGAACCGCCCCCAGAAGGGAAAAGCAATCCCAAAAGCTGAGCTGGCGGCAGGGAATGGGAAAAAACCTCGGCGGGGGCCAAGCGGCTGCGTGTGGAGAGCGAGACGTATTCGAGCAAAGGAATTAACAAGGGCGCGCTAAGCAAAGCAGTTGTTCCTAATGAGATTAATAATCGTTGGATTTTTTCTGGTATGTTATATTGGCTATACGCAAAAAGATAACCCAACCAAAGAAGTCCGGCGTAGGCCGCCCAGCGGGGATCGGCAAGGAAGATGAGGGCCAGCACCACGCCCGAAGCCCATTTCCGCTTTTCGTTTCGCGCGGCCAAAAGCAGCCAGGGCGTCCAGGGTACGGCGTAGAGAAGAGTGAGGTGGCCGGCTCCGTAGTGGGCGAAAAGTTTGGGCATGAATTCAAAAGCCAAGGCTCCGAAAAGCGCGGGGAAATGCCGCAAGCCTTCCGCTCGCAGAAGGCGGTACATGCCCAACCCGCCCAAGACGAGGTGCAGGGCAATAAGGATTGTAAATCCTTGCGGCAAAGGGAAGAGCAAAGCCCCCCACCCTGCCGGATACCACAATCCCGAAAGGGGGTTAGCGGCAAAGGGGTAGCCGCCGAGAATAGCCGGTGACCAAAGGGGGATGGTGTGGTATTCAAGGATAGATTGCTTAAGGTAGAGCGCGTTGGGGTAATGAGAGATGAGCAAATCGGTGTACGCGGCGTCAGGGGAGGAAAAGGGGACACCGAAGAGGGCGGGGATGAGAATGAGGAGAGGGAGGAGGAGAAAGAAGATCGAGATGCGAGACGGGGGGCTATTTTGGGTCATGGGAGCACCCCATATATTTGAACAGCGGTGTTGGAGAAAGAAGCTCAACCCCCATCTCTAGCCATTCTTCTGGCCTCACCCCCGGGACTTCGCCCTTTGGGAGAGGGTAGTGTTCACGGGGGCCAACGAAGATGTAATCCACGCTTCGGGTGTGGAGAAATGCTTCAGATTGGGCGGTCGTCATCGTGCCAGAGAAAAATAAAGTAACGGCCTCTTTCTCTTTGATGGCATTGACGGTTTCGTAGGGATGCCCATAAATTACGCGTCTGCCGGTGCGGGCGGGGATGTAGAGGCCAGTTTCGGAGTCGGTCAGGATGAGGGCAGAGGGGTGGGTGTTGGCCTCAACCCAGGCGAAGGCTTGCTCTTCCCCAGCGGTGAAGTAGACTTGAGGGTCACGGGTTTGGGCGGCGTAGAAGCCCGAAAAGATGACCATGAGGTTAGTGGGCAAGGCAAGGGTAAACAAGATAATTACCAAAGTTCGGTATTTTAGCTTAATCTTTTGGCCCAGGGATTCTATTCCCAGCGCGGCCAACCCCGCCAAGGGAATGTATAAACCCATCATGAAGCGGCGTTGGAGATTCCAAGGGATGAAGATTAACGCCAGTCCCAGGCCAGCCCAGAGGATGAGAATTTTGGTGTTTTTTTTCGCCCACGCTTGGCGAACTCCGAGCAGGGCTAGAACGAAAACAGGAGAAAGAGCGAGAAACACATCCCAAACGGGCGGGGTGAGAGTCAGGTTTTGGGCATCCCATCCCATAAGGATAGGGTCGGTATGTGACAACCAATACTGGTATAAAAGTACAGGGACACCGCCCAGTCCGGCGGCGAGCAAATTCCAAAAATCTGGGCCTA
>QMOK01000261.1 GCA_003648195.1 Chloroflexota bacterium
GTAACTACTCAGCCCACCCTTGAAATGTCACTGCGAGGGGCATTTTTTGCCCCGAAGCAGTCTCCCAGACGCTCTAGGAGATTGCTTCAGCGGGAAAACACCGCTTCGCAATGACATGCCTGATCCCCTTATACCAAAAATTCTTTACAGATGAGACAAGATTTCTAATGAAAATCATAAACTTAACGTAGAGCCGCAAGGAAAAAACTAAAAGAAAAACCCTGCGTCTTTGCGTCTCCCCGTCTCTGCGTTGAATCGTAAGGCACATCCGCGTTTTATTAAAAATGGACCATTTTCAGATGAGGGCGAGACCCCCTCATTTGCACAAGGTGGGACGCACTTTAGAAGTGCGTCCCACCTACCGCGTCATAAAAGGACAACAAAAATGAAAAACTTCTACAAATGGAATTTGATTTTGGTTTTAGACGCTATTGCCCCCTCGCGAAATATGAAATCTACTCTTACCAAACGTGAAAAGATGTCCCCGCTTGCTTTTCTATCTCACCCAATTTTACCTGCACAACAACCTCAGCAACTCCAATGGAATAAGTGGAAACCAAAAAAGCGGGCGCGATAGCGATCCCTTTTTCGTTAGTCATTATCTCGGGCAAAGTAATTGTTTGCCCGTCAGGAAGATTGACGTATCCAGAAACCGTTGCCCCGGCAATTGGCTGTGAATATTGGTCTTGAACAGTGATATAAATTGTTTGATACCCTGGAACAGACATAATAGGCTGTTCAGGAAAAGCTCTAATTTTCAAAGATTGAGGGTTTTGCTGGGGAATGTAATCTGAGGAGGCGGGCTTCAAATAATAAGGGTTTTCTCCATGAATAAGAAAATAAATCTGCCCTAAATTGGAAAGCACAACCTGGTTGCCAGAAGATAGTTCGGGGTGCCATTCGAAGCGGCCTCGCTGAAAATATTGTACAATCCGCCCATCATGGATTTCAAATCCTGAAATCGGGAATCCAAATTGGGATACTCCTCCATATTCTTCGAAGAAACGCAAAAACTCAAAGCATACCGGAGGCCCATCGCTTTGGAACGATTTGCAGGCCTGAGTATTGGGCTGCACCACAAGGGCAGGTCTGGGTTCGTATATCAGTTCTCCAAGAGGGGTGAGTTGAACAACGGGGAACTCATCGGGGCGCAATTCAAACCGAGCGTGCTCAAAATATTGAACATCTATCAAACTGATAGTGTCCCTAAATTTCTCTGTAATGGGATTTCCAAAAACAAGTTCTGGATTCTCTACGCTTTCATATTTAACCAAAAACTCCCCTTCTACCCAGTGACCAGTTTCGGGAAAGTAACGGCTCTCGTCTGATTGTGCCTGTGTGACACGCGCGCCAAAGACAACGAGCAATCCAGCTAATATAAAAAGAAGAAACCATCGGTTCTTTTTCATAACATTAAGAATTATAAACAGTTTTGAAGCAGATTACAAGTCAGATTACCCAAGTATGCTATACGAAAGCGTTAGAGAGTATAGAAAGTCAACCAACCCGCGCATTCACAAAACCCCCAAAAGCTGAGAAGTATCTGCCAAAATAACATCCGCGCCCGCTTCACGGAGTTCGGCTTCTTCGCCAAAGCCGCACAACACGCCCACCGATTGCGCCCCCGCCGCGCGGGCGGCCTTAATATCTACGGTAGTGTCGCCAATCATCAGGCAATTTTCAGGAGCAACGCCCATCTCTTTGGCGGCCCACTCAACGGGGTCTGGATAAGGCTTGGTGTGTGCGCAAGTTTGAGCGGTCACAATACATTGAAAAAAATCGGTGAGCTGAAATTGCTCTAAAAATCGCCGCGTACTCTTGCCCCCACGCGCACTAACCACCGCCAAAGGATACCTCTCAAATAGCGCGGCCAGCATCTCCTTTACGCCGGGGATGAGCTTAAAAGGCTTAGGCGTGCCTCCCAACCCCAAACGATAGAAAAAGTCGCCCAACGCCGAAATTTCATCGTCAATTCCGAGTTTGTCGGGCAAGCCATAAAACACGTTCGCCGGCGTTTCTGTGACCATCACCACTTTGCGGGCAAAGGGACGGGCATCACGTTTAGGAAACAGAAATCCCACCAGCGACAGGGTAGAGGTCAAATTCTCTACAAACTGGTCGTCAGTATCACTCAATGTCCCATCCACATCAAAACACAAAGCCTGAATACGAGATTTTTCTAAAACCATTAATAACTTCCTTTTTGGAGATAAAAACCCAGCGGATAAACTATTTTACTGGCGTGGAGGAATGTGGCGTTCGCGAGGGGGATGGTAATGGCCAGGGAAATGGCACTGCCACTCCCCACGGCGCGGGTGCGCCAAATTAACGTCCCCGCCCCCAAGATACTAACCACGCTCAAAACCAAACAAACCACACCAATCCTCAAACTTTCAGACACGCCCTAATTGTACTTGACAAAGACCGAAAAACCGATAACAATCATGCTAATTATCCTTTTTTTGGCATCATCTCAATATCTTGAGGCAAAGACTTCGGAAGTCTCAGCCCCACCCGAAATATTAAAATAGCCCTTTTTTGATGAAGTAGAGAGCTTTAAACATGGATGTAGCAAGTTTAATTGCAAATGCGCTCAAAGGCAATTTGGACTCGTTCAACGAAATTGTTCTTGAGTTCCAAGACATGGTGTACTACCAGGCTTACCGCGTGATGGGAGAGCCAGACGCCGCTGAGGACGCTACTCAGGAGGCCTTTATTTCTGCGTACAAAAAACTGCATACTTACCGGGGCGGCTCTTTTAAGAGCTGGTTGCTAAGAATTGTCACCAACGCTTGCTACGACGAACTGCGCAGGCGAAAAAGACAACCTGTCGCTCCCTTAACCCCGCTTGATGACGCTGGCGAAGAAATGGAATCTCCGGCCTGGATGGAAGACCCAGGCGAAAAGCCCGAACAAATAGTAGAGCGATTTGAGCTTTCGGCGGCTATTCAGCATTGCCTCAATAAACTTGACGCCCAGTTCCGCGCGGTGGTGGTGTTAGTAGATATTCAGGGCTTTGATTACGCGACCACCGCCGAAACCATAGACAGCCCGCTGGGAACTGTCAAAAGCCGTCTTGCCCGCGCCCGCCTCAGTTTACAAGAATGTCTAAGAGGTTTTGAGGAACTTTTGCCATCCGATTTGCGTCTGAAAGGGGAGGAACTATGACAATGAAAATTTCCCCCCACGATTGGGAAACACTTTCTGCTTATATAGATGGCGAACTTTCGGCACGAGCCAAAAAGCATTTGGAAGCGCGTCTTCAATCGGAACCAGCTTTGCGAAACACTTTAGAAAATTTGCGGCGCACCCAAAATATACTGCGCCGCGCTCCTCGCGCGTTGGCTCCACGCAATTTCACGCTCACCCCCGAAATGGTTGGGCAAAGTGCCAAACCGCGAAGGTCACGCCTTTTCCCCGCGTTTAGATTAGCTGCTATGTTGGCTTCTGTATTCTTGGCAGCTGTTTTGGTCTTAGATTTTGGAGGCGGTATCATAGGCTCGCAAATGGCTGCCGCTCCACGCGCTTTAGAAATAGCCGAAGAAGCTCCCGTAATGATGGAGAGTGAAAACTTTCAGGAAGAAGCAGTAGAAGAAGTAGAAGCCATGGATGAAGCCCAAGCGCCTCAGGCAGAGGTAGAGGTCGCTAAAGAAGTAGAAATAGAGGCCGTTGCAGAAGCGGAAAGTGAAATGCTGGGAGCAGACGCGCAAACCGAGGCCGCCAACGCGGGAATTGAAGAAGTTGAAGAAA
>QMOK01000262.1 GCA_003648195.1 Chloroflexota bacterium
ACACTTCCACAATTTTATCAACAAGCTTCATAATCTCATCTCCCGCAAACTCTCTGAAAGCTTCAATACTTCCAGAGAGTTATCCATCATACAGCTTACTTGGCCGACTTTTTAGTCTTTCGCGTCCGTTTGCGATTCCATTTCATGTAAATAGGGAGCAAGTACAAATAAACCCCGGAAATAGCCAAAAGAAGCATCAACAAAGACTGCACCATTTCAAATTTTTTCAAGAACATTTGCCAAGAGGGGTTACCTGAAAGTTTGATAACCACTGCTATCGGAATCAATATCGCGGTTGGAACAGCTATCCAGCGATGCAATTTACGAACCCATTTTCTAAAAAACTTATCCATTTTAATCTCCTTTATTATTGGGGCGCATTCAAATAATGAAAAACACCCATTACTTATTTTCAGCAGCGCTTATGGCGCGTTCTAACAAATCTAATAACGTGTTTCTTTCTTCAGGCGTCAACTCCATTAACAAACGCTCAAACTTCTGACATCGAAAACTGTGAGTGCGCTGATACAAATCCTCGCCCTCGGGGGAGAGAAAAAGCCGCACCGCACGCCCATCTTGGGGGTCAGGCTCACGGGTCACGAACCCCGCGCCCTCCAGTTTCCGTACGCTAACGCTAACCGATGGAGTAGCCAATCCCAACTCTTGCGCCACTTCCTGAACGCCACACCCCGGCGCGGCAGCAATATACTCCACCACAGCCACTAGCGAGGGCGAAATTTTGGCTTCCGTAGGGGGAGGTGTACCCGGCCCTAATTGTCTCAATCTGCTGCTCAAATCAAGAAATTTATCCGCTGCCTGTTGAAGATCGTTATCCATAAACGTTTCCTTTGCGACTATTTAGTTAGTCTAACTAAGTATATCACGGATGTGATACCTGTCAAGGCCAATTTTGGCTTATGGCTCTCGAATGGGTGGCACAATCACCGGGGCCGATTGCTCCAAACTTCTTAGATAGGCAACCAGCGATTGGAGGTCATAATCTGAAAGACGGCTGCCCCAGGCGGGCATGAGCGTGTCTGATACTCCCCCGGCAATGATTTGGTAGATGGCTGCGTCTGGGGTTTCGGACAGGAAAAGTTGATTGTTCAGAGCGGGAGCCATAGGTGTGCCATAGCCATCAACGCCGTGGCAAGATTTGCAAGCAATGTTAAAGAGATTATCGCCCGCTATAATTAGCTCCGGCGAAGATGGGATGCTCATAACCTCTACTTCGGGGAATTCAATCTCAGTTTTCATAAGGTCAGGCCACCGGAATATCAATCCCACTACGGAGTCAACTTCCCCTGGGGTGAGAATATTTTCCCAACTGGTCATTAACGTGCCCGACACGCCAGAGTTGACGAGTTCAACAATTTCTCCTTGCGGGGTGGTCCGCAAATCAGCGGAGTCAATGGCTGGGGCTATCATTGTTCCCGCTCCGTTGCTGCCGTGGCAAGCGGCACAATTTTCGGCGTAAATCAGCAGCCCATCAGCCAGGGCTTCCCCATCGGGCAGGGCAATCACAGAGGCAAGCATGTCATCTGAAATTTCCATTTCGATTACTTCGGGCGGCGTCAGACCCAGTTCATCCACACGCGCCTCAACATAGGCCCAATTAGCTTGCTGTATGAAGGCTACAAAATCATCAATTTGTGCATTACTGAATATGCCACCCTCTTCAACAGCCCAAGCTGCCATAAGCGTCCCGTAACGTCCACGAGAAATCACTTTTGCAAGATCGTTTTCAGACATTGAACGAATGGCATCGGTGTTCAGAGGTGGATTATCTCCAATCCCTGCCCCGGCTGCGCCATGGCATACGGCGCAATTTTGAGCGTATGATTCCGTTGAGGTCAGGACTGCATTGGTGTAATAGTCATCTAATAATTCTTTTTGTTGATCAGATTCCAAGATGACGTAAAGCGGCAAAATGATAATAATTACCAGAGTCGCCAACATGCCGGTTAATGTTAAAGTTTTGGTCATAGTATTTTCCTCAGGCGTACACAACATGTTCTGGGCTAGGGTGGTCTCGCTCAATGGGGGTGCTGGTATCTACGATGATTTCATCATCTTCGTTGATGGATAGTTGGAACAAATCTAGGGGGCGTGGAGCTGGCTCGTTGAGGACATCTCCATCGGGAGAGAATGCAGACCCGTGGCAGGGACAGATGAACTGCCCAGCAGCCTGGTCAAAGGGGACGGCACATCCCAGGTGGGTGCAGCGCCGGTAAATGGCGAGGAGTCCCCCATCAGACAGACATGCCAGGTAGAACCGACCCGCCTCCACGGGGGTGACGCTCCCTGGGGGGTAGTCGCCCCGGGGTCCGAGGTTGAACTCTCCTCCAAACTCTCCCTCAGTGGCACGAGGTGAAAGAAAGCGCAATCCCGCAATACCCAACTCAGACACTGCCAAAACGCCAGCAGCTCCCCAGGCTAAATTGATAAAATCTCGGCGTGATAGTTTTGTTTCAGACATAGTTAACTCCAAGGAAAAATAAGTGCCATTCCCTCACCACGGAAGAAAATGCCAATAAAGGTGAGGGTTATAAAAGCGGCGAATAATAGCGTAAACAGAGATTGGCGAGCCTCGCAATTTGAGGCTTTGAAAATTTTCAAAAGCTCATAATAGCCTATTAATAAAAGTAATAGAGCTGCCAGTGGAACCCATCCATTGCTGATAACGCTGGGCAAGAAAGGCAGCCAGCCGGGTAAATCTAGCCAGTATTCGTTGAGCAGGACAAAGGCATAAGTTCCCACAATGCCTAAAATCAAACTGAGCAAAGCCAGCCAGCGACCTTTTAGTGAACGGAACCAAACTCCAACTGTATCCATGTCTTGGTCTAAATATGGCAGCAATACTAAAGCCAGCAATCCCATGCTGGGGATGATAATGGCTCCAAAAAGGGGATGAAAGTGCATTAGAAGTTCTTGCAGTCCCATAAAATACCAGGCCGCTTTGGCGGGATTGGGGCTGAGGGACGGGTTGGCAGCCTCTTCTAGGGGAGCGTTAACAAATGTTGACCAGGTGATTATCAGAGCCAGCCATACCAGAGCGAAAACAAATTCAACACTCACCAAATGGGGAATGGTAGTCACTTTTTCTTTGTCTACTTCTTGATTGATTTGTCTGGGAACAGTGATTTTGTCTTTGCGCACTCGCCAAATGTGAAATGACACTATGCCAAAGATGGTCAAGGGTATGAGCGCAATATGCAAACCGTAAAAATTGGTCAGGGTAGCTGCTCCAACTTCGGAGCCGCCCAATAAGAGACGGGTGATAGGTTCACCAATAAAGGGCAGGTAATCCAGTAGGCTCGTGCCTACTGTCACGGCCCAATAAGCCAACTGATCCCAGGGAAGCAGGTAGCCCGTGAAATTGGCGACTACTATTAATAAAAGTAGAGCAATCCCCATAACCCAGTTGAATTCGCGTGGGCGAGTAAAACCGGCTGTATAAAACACTCTTAGCAAGTGTAAGACTGCGGTCACTACCATGAGGTTTCCAGACCAGTGGTGCAAGTTGCGAATCAAGTTGCCAAAATAGACTTCTGTTTGCAAGGCTATCATGCTTTCGTAGGCGGCGTCTGGGGATGGTGTGTAAACGAAGATTAACAACACCCCGGTCACAGCTAGGATAGTTCCCAGCAAGATGAGCAATCCCCCTAGCCCAAAGGTATAATTAAATTTGAG
>QMOK01000263.1 GCA_003648195.1 Chloroflexota bacterium
GCCGTCAACGCCAGCCTCATGGCGGGGATGGGAGCCTTGATGCCCAATATGAAAGAATCATCGCAGGCTACGTTTATAGTCATTGCTCCCATGCTTATTCCTATGTTTTTGATCACAGTTCTTATTGAAGACCCCCATGGCGCTTTGAGCCTGGGATTGAGCTTATTCCCCTTAACTTCCCCTATAGCAATGATGACGCGCATCTCGGCGGGAGGCGTGCCATTGTGGCAGCTGCTTTTGGCGTGTGCATTATTGGGAGCGACTGTGGTGATTGTTGTCCGTATGGTGGCGCGTATGTTCCACGCCCAAACGCTCCTTTCAGGACAGGCCTTTAGCTCAAAACGTTACTTCAAAGCCCTGCTGGGGCGGGGATAACCCCATGCCCGAACGCCACCGCACCATCCGCACCGAAGGGGTGATCCTCCGCCGCAAAAACTTCGGCGAAACTGACCGCCTGCTGACCGTCTTCACCCGCAAACTTGGGCGCATCAATGTCATCGCCAAAGGCGTTCGTAAACCCACCTCACGCAAAACCGGTCACGTGGAGCCTTTTATGCGCTCCACGCTTCTGATTGCCAAGGGAAGGAATTTATACATCCTCACCCAAGCCGAAACTATAGACGCCTATATCCCCCTGCGGGAAGACCTAACAGGAATTGGGTACGGTGCTTACGTGGTAGAGCTATTGGACGCTTTCGTCTATGAAGAAGGCTCACACCTAACACTTTATAAACTATTAACCTCCACCCTAGAGCGTCTCAGCCGCGGAGATGCCCCCGAAATCGTTTTGCGTTATTACGAGTTGCGTTTGCTAGAAGAAGTTGGCTTTCGACCAGAGCTTTTTCATTGTGTAGAATGCGGAAAAGAGATTCAAGAACAGAATCAATATTTTTCGGGGAAATTGGGCGGCGTGGTTTGCCCTTCTTGTGGTGAAATGGAGCGGGGTAACCATCTATGGCGTGTTTCTGCGCGTGCCCTGAAGTATCTCAGGCACTTCCAGCGTAATCGCTACCCTGACGTGAAAGACATCAGTGTACCCGCTTCGTTGGTTCCCGAAATCAAAGGAGCGATGCGCTATTACGTAGTATATACCCTAGAACGGAATCTGAATTCCCCAGACTTTATTGAGTTGATGGAGCGGTTGAAGGGGAAAGGAACAGAACACGGATGACGCGGGCTTTACGGATTCTCGCGTATTTTTTGGGATGTCTGAAAATCAGGTATAATAAAGGACAGTTCAGAAGTATTGGCATAAGGCGGTGATTATATGACTACAAAAGTTGTAACGGCACACGATATGCAAGCGCAGATATCGGATTTGTTGGTACTAATTTCAAATGGAATTGATGTCGTTATTGAAAAAGACGATAAGCCTTTTGCAAAATTAGTAGCGATTCATGAATCCGATGTTAAGCGGATTCCAGGATTAAACAAAGGGGAAATTTGGGTCAGTGATGATTTTGATGATCCGTTGCCAGATGAATTCTGGCTAGGAAGAAAATGAAGCTACTACTTGATACGCATACTTTTATTTGGTGGTCAGGTAGTTCTGGGAAACTCTCAGAAAAAGTACTTGTTGCCTGTGAAGACAACAATAACTCTTTAATTTTTGAGTGTGGTAAGCGTATGGGAAATGCAGATCAAGATGCAGCTTGGCAAATTAAAGCTGAGACATTCCTTGAAGTACTTGATTGAAAGTCAGCAAAACATCAACAAGTTGCAAATCTTACCCATTTCACTAGACCATATTTTCATGTTAGAGAATTTGCCGATGTATCATCATGACCCCTTTGATAGATTATTAATTTCTCAGGCAATTGAAGACAAATTGCTCTTGGTCAGCAAAGACAACGCTTTCTCGGATTATGACGTTAATCTTTATTGGTGAAATCTAATTGGCGTAGATACGTATTCGCGCAAATTCACCGCACCTGTGCCATCTACATCATTGACCTGGCGGAACGGTTGAAGGGCGAGTTGCGAAATAAGAGTTAGGGATGGCGAGGATGCAAAAGGACAGAGGGGGAATAGAACGTGGCGAGACAGACTAACCCTTACACGCCACGTTAGCAGCCACTAGCAATGGATCCCACACCGGCGAGATGGGGGGAACGTAAGCCAGATCAAGTTTCGTTAATTCTTGAACGGTCATCTCTTGGTGTAAGGCTGTTGCCAGCGCGTTTATGCGTGTGCCAGCCCCTTGGCCACCCACTATTTGCCCGCCTAAGAGACGCCCACTGCCTTCTTCCACGACCAGTTTGACGTGCATACTTTTACATCCCGGATAATAATGTGCGCAGCTTTTAGCTTTAATCACGGTAGATTTAACCTTGTAGCCTGCTGCTTGAGCATCCTTCTCTGATAGACCGGTCATAGAGGGGAAAAGATCGAAAACTTTGGTAATGGCTGTGCCTGCAATGCCCTGGAATGTGGCCTCTCCGCCGCCTATATTCGTGCCTGCTATTCGTCCTTGTTTATTGGCCGTGGTTCCCAAGGGGATGTAGACACCGTGTTTGGTTACGGTGTGGTAGGCCTCGGCGCAATCCCCGGCGGAAAAGACGCCAGATAGGTTGGTACGCATTTGGGCATCGGTGGCGATGGCCCCCGTTTCTCCCAGTACCACGCCCGCCGCTTTTGCTAGCTCTGCGTTGGGGCGTACGCCCAACGCCAGTAAAACGAGATCGGCCTTGAATATCCCTTTAGAGGAAATAACTTGACGCACTTTTCCGCGTCCATCTCCTTCTAATGCCTGCACTTCATCTCCCAACGAGAACTTTATGCCCCTGCCTTCGGTTTCTTGTTGCACGTGTTTCGCCATGTCTGGATCGAAGCGTTTTAGCACTTGGGGCGGTCGCCCGATGACGGTGACATCCAGCCCCAGCGAGTGGAAGCTTTCGGCCATTTCTAAGCCGATGTATCCTGCCCCAACAATCACGGCATGTTGGGGTTGTTCCTGGTGGACGAAATCACTAACGGCAATTCCATCTTCTAGGGCACGCAAGGTGAATACGCCCTCAAGTTCTCCAGGGGAAGAAGTTGGTAATAGTGATGGCCTTCCCCCGGTGGTGATGAGCAATTTATCGTAATTAGCATATTTGCGTTTGCTATTGTGAATGTTTTTTACGCTCACGCGGTGATTTTCCGCATCAATTTCGATAACTTCGTGATGCAAGTGTACCTCAATATTTTTTTCGGCAAATTGTTCAGGTGTGCGCACAACGAGCTTATTGTAATCATCTATCACACCGGAGATATAGTACGGCATTCCGCATGAACCATACGAGACGAAACCGGTCTTTTCGTAAACCGCAATTTCGAGGTTGGGATTCAGCCGCCGCGCTTTGGAGGCTGCACTCATCCCCGCTGCACACCCTCCAATGATAACCAGTCGTTCGCTCATGTTTAGATACTCCTTCGGGATTTGTCGTCCGCGATAAATAAGTTCAGGGCAACGGATATGTCACTGTGGTGAAAATTTTACCATAACTGTTGAGGTGGCAAGGTTACTCAGTTCTCAATTCAGGGCAAACGCATTTGAACGCCCTTGAGCAGGTTTTTTGAAGTGTAACCGTTCACTCCCCCCAATAAAAAAGCGTTGATGTGTCACTCTGAGAGAACGTGTCTTAGCGGAGCTAAGA
>QMOK01000264.1 GCA_003648195.1 Chloroflexota bacterium
AGACGTGTTAGCCAACAAATACTCCAAGGGGGAGATATTATTTCCTTAGCGGGCGTTCCGCTTATTTTTGGTCAAGGACAAACGAAAGGTATGGATTCCTACATTGGTGATATGTCCAATGAGGAAAATTTGCATGAGAGCAGCACCACGCTTTTGGTAAATGAAACGGAAGCCGACAGCTATTTAGAAATGTTCGATATTAAATCTAAAAAGGATTAACTATGCCTCAAATTCCTCTTTTCGCGGTCATAGGTGGATCTGGACTTTATGCAATTCCAGACTTGAGCGAAGTTGAAGAGCATAATATCAGCACTCCTTACGGGGAGCCAAGCGCGCCTATTTTAGTGGGAATGTTAGAAGGCCAGCCTATAGCTTTCCTTGCCCGCCATGGGATAGGGCATCACATTTCCCCCACGAAAGTGAATTATCGGGCCAATATTTACGCCCTTAAAAAATTAGGGGTAGAGCAAGTTATTAGTGTGAATGCTTGCGGTTCGCTCCGCGAAGATTATAAGCCAGGGGATATTGTCATTCCCAACCAGTTATTTGATTTTACAAAAAAACGGGACAACACATTTTTCGAAGATGACCTAGTAGCTCACATTGGCTCTGCGGAACCATTTTGCGCAAGACTTTCCGCGCGGGTATTGGAGGAGGTTCAAACTACGGGAGCCACGGTTCACCCTCAAGGGACATTTATTACCATTGAAGGCCCTCGCTTTTCAACACGATTAGAATCTAATACTTTCAGAGCTTGGGGGATGGACATTGTGGGTATGACAACTTCTCCAGAAGCGTTCTTAGCAAGGGAAGCTGAGCTTTGTTACGCGGTGGTAGCGCATATTACAGATTACGATGTTTGGCACAAGAGCGAAAAACCTGTGACTGTGGAGATGGTAATAAAAATTCTTAATAAGAACACAAAATTTATTAAGGAAGTTATTTGTAATTTGGCGAAAAATTCACCTGGTGAGCGAACTTGTCCTTGTTCTAGCGAATTGAAAGATACGCTAATCACAAACCCAAGCGTTATCTCAGCTGAGACGCGCCAAAAATTAGCTCCACTAATAGCTAAATATTTATAAAGTGAGGATAAAATGCGAGAGATAACAATTCCTATAAAAGCAGAAACTATTCGTGAACTTAAAACGGGTGATACCGTTGCTCTTACTGGAGTACTGGTGACAGGTCGTGATACTGTTCACAAGTGGATGATTGAAACTTTCATTAGAAAAACACGCGAGCCGCAAGGGGATGATTTAGAGGTCTATGAAAAGATAAAGAAAATCTTAGATGGTAGTATTATTTATCATTGTGGCCCTATTGTCGCTGGCGTAGAGACTGGCGATTATGAGTTTGTAGCGGCTGGACCCACTACCAGCATTCGCGAGGAGCCGTATCAGAGCGAGGTTATGCATCACTTTAATATGCGGGGTGTGATTGGCAAAGGCGGAATGGCGGCCAAGACCCTAAAAGCTTGCCATGACGTTCCAGCCGCGTACTTCCACGCCATAGGAGGAGCAGCCACGCTAATTGCCCAATCGGTTGAAGAGGTGCTAGACGTTTACAAGCTGGAAGAGTTTGGAGTTCCAGAAGCAATTTGGGTACTTAAGGTGAATAAATTCCCCGTAGTAGTAACAATGGACGCTCACGAGAGCAGCATCCATGATGATGTAGAAGCGAAATCCAAAGCAAATTTAGAAAAACTTCTCGCTACTCCATAAAAAGTTTTTCTGCGTGCAGAATAAGAAAAAGAGAGATGCGAGAATGTTGAGCCATCTCTCTTTTCGTGACCAATGGACTAAGATTAAACTACTGTTTTGTCAAAGATAATATGACGTGTTCGTAGTAGGGCACGAGAGTGCCCGTTTCAGGCACAGGCGAACTCTCGTTCGCGGCTACAAACCATCAATTCATATTTGACAAAGCACTACTAGAGCTACCCGACAGGTTTAATTTGGACACGGATTTTTTGTTTTTCCACAGAAAAGTCCGCATTTTCCGTCTTCATCCGTGTCCTAAAAAAGTTTTTCAGCATAAGTGCCATATGGCTAGAGATTAAATAACTTTCGCTCTAAGAATGCGATTCCCTTGAGTAACCGCATTCCTGGGATGGCGAAAAGTACAAAGTTGACAAGGAGTAAAAATGGAAGTGGATTGGTTACAGAAACTTAAGCCTGGGGTGCCTAAATTTTGGCTTCACCTAGCCGCCGCGCTGATGTGGTCAGCGGTGGGTATATTCTTAAACACTTTGACCTACAAGTGGCTTGTTGTGCTTCAAATTAAACAAATATTTCTGTTCATTTTTTGCGGGATATTATTAGCGTTAGCTATTTACAGATTTGGCTTTTCCAAATTAGCTAAGGAAAACATCCATCGAATTGAAGATCTCGCTTCCGAAAAACCTTGCCTATTCGCCTTTCAAAAATGGACAAGTTACCCCCTAATAGCCTTTATGATTGGATTGGGGATTTTTCTCCGAAAGTACTCTCCTATCCCCAAGACATATTTAGCAAGCATGTATATTGGAATTGGAGGAGGGCTATTCCTTTCTAGCCTGCATTATTACCATCATCTTTGGCGAAAAACATCCTCCCAACGGTAGGGGCAACCCTCGCGGTTGCCCATGCCCTCGCGCCCACCATAAAAATTCCCCTAGAAACATTAGGAAACCCGAAAAAACATGAAAGTATTAATTACAGGCGCAGCAGGATTTCTCGGTTCGGCCCTTGCCAATTATATGGTGCGGGACGGGTATGAGGTACGAGGTATAGATGACCTTTCGGCGGGAGACGCCAAGAAATTGGACCCTGAAGTTCTTTTCACGCGGGGAGACATCATGGACCGCCCCAAGCTTTGGACCTTGCTTCAGGGCGTAGATTGCGTTTTCCACTTAGCGGCGCGGGTCGCTGTTCAGGAGTCGATTCTTTACCCTAGGGAATATAACGCGACAAACGTAGGGGGCACGGTTAGCCTGATGGAAGCCATGCGAGACGTAGGCGTGGGACGGGTTGTTTTCGCTTCTTCGGGCGCGGTGTATGGATTGCAAGATAAGCAGCCCCTTGCCGAGGACATGATCCCTGCCCCCGGATCACCTTACGCGGTTTCAAAATTATCGGCTGAATATTACATTAGAACTATCGGGCAGCTTTGGGGGATAGAGACCGTTAGCCTGCGAATTTTCAACGCCTATGGCCCGGGACAGCATCTTCCACCTTCCCATCCGCCAGTTATCCCCAACTTTTTGCGGCAAGCCGCCAAACATGGGACGCTCGTGATTCACAGCATCGGAAACCAAACACGAGATTACGTGTTCCTTGATGATGCCATTCAGGCCATTATTGCGGCTGGGATTAAGCCTAACGTTGACGGCAAGGTCATTAACGTGGGCAGCGGAACAGAAACCAGCGTGCAAGAATTAGCAGACACAATATTAACCATCACCGAGAGCGATGCCGAAGTTATTTACAACCCCCGCGCTAAGAGCGGAATGAACCGCATGAGAGCGGATATTTCACGCGCCCAGGAAATTCTAGGCTGCCAGCCAAGCGTTTCCCTGGAGAAAGGGCTGCGCCTCACCATTGAGCGAGATGCTCGTTTCCAGCGTTAAAACAAAAAGACCTCCGA
>QMOK01000265.1 GCA_003648195.1 Chloroflexota bacterium
AAGGGACGGGCTTGGGGCTTTATATTGTTAAGAGATTTGTTGGCCTTAATGGGGGTACAGTAGATTTAGCAAGCGATTCTGGGCAAGGCTGTACTTTTACTCTTTCTTTCCCCATGAAAGCCCGGGAAGGGTTTATGAGGTCATTTTAGGCATGGGTGGAGGTGAGTTTTGGTGAGCGGCTATAAGTGGGTCAGTGAACGGGACCGAAGTTTGTGATGGTAGGTGAGGGCAAATCGATGGGCTTCGTCTCTGGCGCGCTGTAGGAGGTGCAGAGCGGCAGAATCTTTAGGCAGTTTAATTTCCTCTAATTTACCTTTAATTTGGCAATAGACGATTTCCTCTTTTTTGGCGAGACTAATTGCCGGAAGATTAATTTTAAGTTGAGAAAGAACCTGGAGAGCGGCGTTTAACTGCGGTTTGCCCCCGTCAATGAGGATAAGGTGGGGAGCTTGACTAAAGGAGAGATCGAGGCGGTGTTTTTTGCTATGTTCTTTAGGACGCTTCTTAAAGTTGGAAAACCTTCTTTTTAAAACTTCTTTAATCATGCCCACATCATCTACTTTTCCGGCGGCGCGGATTTTAAACTTGCGGTAGTCGGATTTTTTGGGCGTTCCTCCTTCCAGCACTGCCATTGAGCCTGTTGCCTGTTGCCCCTGCAGGTTGGAAATGTCATAGGCTTCCAAACGGAACCTATGATAGTTAGAGGTTCTTCCTCTGCGGGGGAGAACCCCCGTGAGGACTTTGTCGAGCTCTTCTAGTTCTCTGGCTTTTTGATCAACCAGCAGATCTGCCGTTTTAAGGTAATTTTCTTGATAACGAAATTGCAAAAGCACATAGTTAAGCCGTTCTATTTGGTCCCGGTATTTGGCGGCGGCTTCAAAATTTTTGTTGGCACTGGCTGACTTCATTTTTGCTTTTAGGTCCCGGATAATTTTTTTCTTTTTGCCTTTTAGAAAAAATATCAGTTGGTTAATATTTTCTGTGTATTTTTGAGCCGAGACGGCGCCAATGCACGGACCCGGACAAAGATTTAGATTGTAGTACAAACAGGGGCGTTTAATTTTTTGGTGACGATTGAATTTTGTTTTAGTACAGTCGCGGAAAGGGAAAATTTTACGCAGAGTTTTCAAAACCTGACTGACGATTTTACCATCGGGGAAAGGTCCAAAATAAACAGCGTGAGGAACTGACTTTTTGCGTGTTGTATAAACTCGGGGAAAATCTAATGCAATGTATTTGAAGTTTTTATCGTCCTTCCACTGCGTGTTGTATTTTGGATTAAGCCTCTTTATGAGATCTGCCTCCAGCAGGACAGCCTCCAGCTCGGTATCGGTGGCAACAAATTTTATATCCTTGGCTTTGGCCAGCATTTGCCTTATTTTTGGCCCTACTTTAGTTTGAAAATAGGATCTAATTCGGTTCTTTAAATTCTTCGCCTTGCCGATGTATAAAGGTCTCTTTTTTACGCCGCGGAAAATATAGATGCCGGGAGTTGTTGGGACATTTTGAGGAAACTCCATTTTGAACAGGGGACCTCCAGCGCTTTGGAAGCGGCGGCTTCTAGCCGCGCTTGATTTTCTCCCAAGTTTTCACGATCCACCTAAAGATTTTATCCAGCAGTTCAACCTTTTGATTCTCGTTTTCCCAATTCTGTTTCCAGAGGCTGAAAGGAATTGTCCCCTTCTCTCGTTGTTGAGCAAAAGAAATTTTAACATCCTGTGTTTCTTTATTATCTTCACTTTTATAGCTGCCGGCGGGATAGGGTTTTTCGGAATCAATTCCTTTAATGACAAAAATAATCCGATCGGTGTCCATGGCGGTGAAATAATCGCGTCCTGATGTCGATTCCCAGGTAGGATCAACGCTAATCCATTTTTGCATTTCACGGTCGTAAAATTGCACCCAGGAGTGGAGAACATCTCCCTTGGGGTGGTTTGAGATGTCGGGAGAGTAAGCATATCCGTCAAGTTCCCGGGCAGGAATGCCGGCGCTCCGCAATAAAGTAATTAAAAGATCGGTAAATTCCATGCAAACACAATTGTCCGGCTCGTTTAATGCACCCAGTGCTCCAAGGCGCTTAAGTTTCTGCCCCGCGGTGCTTTTATCCCCTTCAAAATTTAAACTATTATAGGTTAAAGTTTTAAGAACATAGGCATAAAGAGTTCTGGCTTTTTGTTGAGTGGACATTTGCTGATTGACATTTTCTTGGACAATTTTTTGAATGGCGGGGTCGGTGGTCTCCCAGTATTTGGCCGGCTGAGTGTAGCGGGCTTGAAGAGCGTAATAATTGGCAGAGGTTTTAGGGTAAGCTCTGTTGGGAGAAAGGTCAACGGCGACCTGGCCTTGAAAAGTGATGGCGGCATTTTCGTGTGCTTTTAACTGGTAGGTGGCGAGGTAATTTCCATCCAGATCTTTTTCAATTTTTTTAGGCAGAGGACTAAGGCTTTTAATAAAAACTTTTTGGTAAGGCGGGAAGTTAGGGATAAGAGCAATTTCCGTGACGGCTGCGGTATCCAAAGGATTGCTGAGATGATAGGTTAGGTAAAATGAAAACAGTTGATAATCACCAAAATCGGCTACCAGGCCGCTGTTTTTTACTTTTTCCCCCTGGGCGTTTAAAAATTTATATTGATTAATGTTATCCAAATGGTTAGTTTCACTGGGTAAAGGAATGATAAATTGCGGTTCTCCCAGTTTATCTGAAGCGTTAATTTCCAGTTGGAAGCTGTTTATGGAAGTTGAGTGTTGAATTTTGGGAATAACAACGTGCCAAAGGCGGCCTCTCTTTTCGGCAAAATTGGGGCAGTGGTATGTAAGAGTCCAATTTGTTTTGGTACCCAATCCGGTGGTAGATGACCCCAAGATAACTTTTATGGTTTGGCTGTTTTCCTGCTGTTCTACCAAGGTTTTAAGCTGGCCCTGGCTGTTTACGGCGGAGATATCGGTAATTTTGCTTAGAGGAACGGTTAGTGTGTAGTCAGAAACATAGCGATTGGATGTGTTGTTGATGAGGGTAATGTCTTGATTGATGGCGGCGGCGCCGGCTTGATCTATAGTGTAGGTGATATGGTAGTCGGTGGTAAAGTCATCAGCGGCAACACAGATGCTGCTGGGTAGAAAAAGAATAGTCAGGAGAAAAAAAGCGGTTGTGGTTAAAATTAAGATACGAATTAATCTGTTGTTCATTGATGCAACTTACTGGCTTGGCAATTTAGTGCTTTAATTCTACATGATGAAAGAAGATTGTAAAAGAGGTGTGTAGGTGGGAGAAACAGGAGGTTGCTGATCTGCTACTTAAGCAGGCTTGGGATTTTCACAACCTCCTGTTTTTTTCTGTGTTTTTTATTTTTAGTTTCGTTGCTATTTTTTTAGTCCCTTTCCTCTTGTCCGTCCGCACTTCGGGCAGACATGATATCCGTTCATCTCGGCACCGCAATGTCCGCAAGGATCTATTGGCCCCCGTATTTTTGTGGTCCTCTCTTTCCTTTTTTGGCGGCACCTTCGACATAAATGGTTCT
>QMOK01000266.1 GCA_003648195.1 Chloroflexota bacterium
ACATGTTTGGCTTTGTCAAAAACATCCTGTTCTGTTTCTACGATTAGTTCAAGTTGGTGTGTATCTTCTAGGTAGGTTTTTTCTATCTTCAAGGTTGGCCTCACTTTATAGGCTTACATAGACATTAAAACAGGGCGTCAATTTTGACGCCCCACTGAGTGATTTGCATAAAGTAGGGAAGGAGGGGGTCGAACCCACACGCCACGGGGGCACATGATCCTAAGTCATGCCTGTCTGCCAATTCCAGCACTTCCCCAAATACCAGTAGCTACAAAATTATAAGTCACAGAACTTGCCTCGTCAATGACCAAGGGTGTAAATTTTTTATAAAAAACAGCTGTTAGTGTGAGAGAATGGCATATAGCGAGCAAATTGACAGGCATTTATTCGTTATAGATACCAAGCCAAGGCTGTTCAGTTTGCTTGGACAATCATTAGACATCAGTTATAATTGCTTCAAATTTAATATTTTGGCTCATGTATGAAAAATGTGCAAAACGACATGAATGTCGTCCTACGAAACCGTAACGCGATATTTATATCGCCTTTTGTTGCACACATTCAACAGATGAGCCAATATTTTACTATAGTGGATTAAGGAGATAATTATGAAACGTAAATGGATAGCCTTATTAATTGTTACTTTATTAATGTCTTCTCTTGCCTGTTCTCTAACGGGAATATTAAAAGGCGTTGAAGAAGTTAGCGAAAAAGCCCAAGAAGTCGTTGCCGAAGTGGAAGATATAGCTGAAGAAAGTGAAGACTTTGTTGGTGACGCGGCAGATAGCGAATCAGGGACAGGTAATTTTGACCCCAGCGCCTTGGACGAATTAGATAGTTATCGAATGACCATGGTAATGCGCTTCGAACATGATGACGGCACGACAGAAGAGAACACTTTGGAAAGTGCTTATACGCGCAATCCCTCAGCAAGCCACACGATTATGACCGGCATGATGGGCGCAGATGACGAAAGCAAGATGGAGATCATCCAAATCGCTAACGAGCAATGGATACAAATGGGCGAGGATTGGATATATAGTGAAGTTCCAGAAGACGAAGATAGCTTCTCAAATGCAATGGACTTTGACGAGTTAAATGAAGAAGCATTAGAACACGCCAAAGACTTAGGTAAGGAAACTATCAATGGAATACGTTGTCGTCACTACCTAATAGATGATGAATATTATCTATTGGACGCGGAAGACATGGTTGGCGAAGTCGAAGATGGGACAATGGAAATTTGGATAGCTGATGAGAAAAATTTACCTGCTTTCACTGTACGCATAGAATACGAAGTGCATGGCAAAGGATCAGATAGCGACACAATAGAAAGTTTCTACATGACCATGGATGTTACCGATGTCAACACCAACATCACCATTGAACCTCCAACCGAAGCCGAATCTGGCGGTGGCGCCCCTGACGATATTCCAATGCTGACAGACGCCCATAATAAAACAGTCATGGATGATGTCATTTTCTATGAAACCGACAATGATTTCCAATTTGCAGTCGATTTCTACGCTACCGAAATGGTCAACGCGGGATGGAGCGGCCCAGAAACAGTTATGAGTATGGATAATATGTCTATGCAAAATTGGACTAAAGGCGACCGCACCGCGCAAGTGAATATTATTGGTGACGACGAGACAGGAGCAGTCTCGATAACTATTATGCTGGGGCAATAATATTCATGTCTGAAAACGTACAATAATCAATATTTACAAGACAGGCCGGGGTTCTCCTCGGCCTGTTTTCTTTTCCCCCCTGCGTCCTTGCGTTGCGCAACCCGCATTATAAATGGCAAACAGCGAACGGCGCCGCCAAAAACCTTAGGGTAGGGATAGGACTTGCTCCTATCCTGTTTGGGCAACCGCAAGGGCATGCCCAGACATCTTGTGGATGCGTTTGCCTCATTTGAAATTTCCTAATCCATAATTTACCAATTTCCCAATCACCCAATTTACCAACACACCATGCCCCTCACCTACCTCACCGCCGGCGAATCCCATGGCCCAGAACTAACCCTCATCCTCCGTGGCATCCCCGCCGGACTTCCCCTCGCGCCCGAAAACATCAACCTCGACCTAGCCCGCCGTCAGCGCGGATACGGCTTTGGCGAGCGCATGGGTATTGAGCGCGACCAAGCCATCATCACCGCCGGCGTCATGGACGGAAAAACCACCGGCGCGCCCATTGCCATTCGCATCCTAAACAAAGACCACGCCCAATGGCGTGGCAAAGCCATCCCTCCCTTCACCAAACCCCGCCCCGGACACGCCGACCTGACAGCCGCCATCAAATACGGCTACCGTGACCTGCGTCCCGCCCTAGAACGTGCCTCCGCCCGCGAAACAGCCGCCCGCGTTGCCATGGGAGCTATTTGCAAACACCTCCTCGCCCAATTTGAGATCACCGTAGGGGGATGGGTGACGGCCATTGGCGAAATCAGCGCGGAAGCGGAAATAGAGCGCATCCCATACCTTGAACGCATCACCCGCGCCGAACGCTCCCCCGTGCGCTGCCCATCCCCCAGCGCAGCAGAAACCATGCGGGTTGCCATCCTCCAAGCCACAAAAGACGGCGACACCCTCGGCGGAATTATCGAAGTTACCGCCCTTGGCCTTCCGCCCGGACTGGGCAGCCACGTCCACTGGGAGAGTCGTCTAGACTCACGCCTGGGCGCGGCCATCCTCAGCATCCCCGCCATCAAAGGGCTAGAAATAGGCCACGCCTTCCAAAACGCCCAACTCCCTGGCACCCAAGCCCAAGACGCCATTCGCCTAATTCCTAACTCGCAACTCCTAACTCGCAACTCCAACCGCGCCGGAGGGCTAGAAGGCGGCATCACCACCGGGCAACCGCTTCACATTCGCGCCGCCATGAAACCCATTGCCACCACTCGCGCCCCGCAGCCCACCGTAAACCTCGCCAACGGCCAAGAAACCACCACCGCCTACGAACGCTCCGACATTTGCCCCGTCCCCCGCGCCGTTCCCATCCTCGAAGCCATGACCGCCTACGCCCTCGCCGCTGCCCTCCTCGAAAAACTAGGCGGCGACTCCTTAGCTGAAATTCTCCCCCGCTACGCCGCGCTTCACCACAGAACGCCCCCTATGGACAATCACCCCCACACCTGGTGGCCCGATGACTGAGTGGATATTCCTCTACGGCCCTCCCGGCGTTGGCAAAAGTTTTTTGGGACGCAAACTGGCAAAGGCTCTCAATCTTCCCTTTTGGGATTTAGATGGGGAAATTACATCCCAAGCGCGGAGGCCGATTTCGACCATTTTCTCTACCCAAGGCGAAACCGGTTTCCGAGCATTAGAGCAGAGGGCGTTGCGTGTGCTGTTATCCAACAAGCGGGGAGTGCTATCCTTGGGCGGTGGGGCTTTACTAGACGATAACAACCGTGCCCTGGTAGAAAAAAAAGGCGCAGTGCTTTTGCTAACAGCCAAACCAGAAACGCTTTTGGCGCGTCTTCAAGCCGATGAAAATAAACGT
>QMOK01000267.1 GCA_003648195.1 Chloroflexota bacterium
CACGCCACAGGAGGAACTGATGCGATAGTAGATACAGCAGAATCGATTGCGCAATTGAATCAAGATGTTGAAACAGTCTTTTCTGATGCACATATTGCAGAGCGGATAATGCCAAGCGCTAGAGTTGGATGGTTTGCAGTAAAAACTGCAGCTATTATAGTTGGAGCTATCCAGACAGCAAATCACATTGTGGCAGAAGCAAATAGGGTATCCTCATCAAGAGGTTACGGTGGTCAATTCTTGCGTCCTGAAGATGAGGTTGTTATGTTTGAGAGCCAGCGAGGTTCAGGGAGCCTGAAAGTGTATGATCCTAATGGTAATTCAGCTCAAAGTCTACGAATTGCAGGGACACCTGAGAATGCACACTACGCTGCATTTGATCGCCCTCCAAACTCAGGCGATCCTTATTGGATAACAAGTGCCGAAGAAATAGGAGCAACAAGAAGGTTTCCGTATCTAGATAGTGCAGGAAGTCCAGGCCATGTCAGTATATATGGTGGTAACCCCAAGTATATGGATTTGCTCGAATGGTCGAAAATTTGGACTAAACATATATTTAAATAAGATGATTTTGGAGATAAGATGGCTCTTAGACATAAAGCATTCTTGCTAAACATAGATGGTTTTAAGAAAAAGCTTCAACCATTTATAGATGAGTTGGATTCCGGTAATCCCAAACCCTTATATTATGAAGCATTGGAATGCACAAGGAAAAACAACCTAGATCAATGGGTGTTTGATTCAATTGGTGATAAGCTTTTAGATATTAGTGCATATAACTCTTCTGGTCGTTTTTACGATGTGCCAATAGAAACACGTTTAGATCAAATCACCAACATCGAATCATCTGAATTAGGTTATTGGCTTCTAATAATCTTTGCGGATTACTCCCAAAAAATCAGTGGGATTGGGATTGATTACAAGATATTGGAATATGTATTGGAGAAGATTAGATGGAAACCATCTGATATTAAATTACTAATGAAGGGGTTGCCGCCTAGTTTGCTGATAAAAAGTAATTCCATAAAACAGCCCTTACCACTTTCACACACTGATCCATATTGGTTTTGGATGAGACCATCACACACAAAGGGGAGTGGTGGATGGTTGTCAAATAGAGAAATCAATTACCTAATTAATGCTTTGAAGTCATCAAAATCATTAGTTGATAAATTTGATCCAGCATTGTTTGGAAAAAAATTTGGCTTTCGGCCAATCCAGGTACCAGAAGGGCAGTTTGAATATTTACAAAGTGCAAAAACCGCATATGAAAATGCCTTAGAAATGCTAAACATGGCCAACGTCTCAGAGAGAGGATTATTTTTAGTAGAATCTTATACTTGAGTTTATCACCTTTTGCAGATTACCAGGAAGGCTTATAAGTCTGAGTTAGCGGCACCTAAGAAAAAGAAGAATGGTAGGGATATTGGGAAATTGGTTTGCATCCAAGTCAAATTGATTCGACTTCCGCATGGCATCCTGCAATTTATTCGCAGGCTTTGGTTCCACCAGTGTCACTGCCAACGCGGACGGCACTTTCCAGAGCTAAATTTGCCCTAATAGGATGCTTCGCTAGGGGGATTGAATAGGGGCCAAGGTTTAACCAATAAAATTTTCGCGCCCCCCCATTCGTTTATTGCTTGTCACTTACAGCCCTATTTGGTATAATCTCGTCCGCAATAAAATAAAACCTTTGGAGGGGTCGCATAGTTGGCCTAGTGCGCGCGCTTGGAGAGCGTGTATACCGCGAGGTATCGTGGGTTCGAATCCCACCCCCTCCGCCTCGAATTTCAATCGCTCAATGCTAACTGAGCGATTTTTATTTTAAGTTAGTGGTTATATACTTGGCACAAGTACAAAATTTCATTACCTGGAATCAAAAGACTCTCAAACGAACGCGGATTGCCAGAGGCATGCCTACGGCAACGCTGATGCAACAGATTCACACGAATTTTTTGTCTTTAATTCGCGAAAATTCGCTCAACCCGCGAGGCCGCAGGCCAATCTGCGTTCTATTAAAAATGATATTTTATGATCGTTTTTAGTATAATGAGCCAAATGTCAAAGGAGAAAAATTATGCTTTTTACCCCCGGTAGAATCGGCTCTCTAGAATTGCCCAATCGCTTGGTACGCTCCGCGACAGCCGAGCGAATGGCTGACGAAAAAGGTTTTCCCAAACCGGAACTAGAAGCTCTTTACACAGAATTAGCCCAAGGCGGAGTGGGATTGATCATCACCGGGCACATGTATGTGGCTCCGAGCGGAAAGTGCCACGAAGAAATGACTGGCATATATAGCGATGAACACATTCCAGCTTTAGTCAGATTGACAAAAACGGTTCACAAGGAGGGCGGGAAGATAGCTGCTCAAATTAACCATGGCGGCGGAAGTAGTAACGCGGAAACCGTGGCCGAGCCGATTGCCCCTTCCTCGGCGGGAGAGCCTTATTTCATGCGCTCGGCGCGGAGCATGGCGCCCGGGGAAATAGAAGAAACCATCCAAGCCTACGCCCAAGCCGCGCGCCGGGCCAAGGAATCTGGGTTTGACGCTGTGCAAATCCATGGGGCGCACGGCTATCTGATCAGCCAATTCACCTCTCCCCTCACCAATAAGCGCAATGACCAGTGGGGCGGGAACATCGAAAACAGAACTCGTTTTCTGCGTAGAGTGTGCCAAGCGATAAGAGAGCAAGTAGGCCCCGACTATCCCGTTTTTATCAAATTTGGGATTATTGATGGCCTAGAAGAGGGATTGTTGCCCGAAGAAGGGATACAAATAATTTCCCAATTTATAGAAATGGGCCTAGATGCCGTAGAAATTAGCGGCGGGGTGGGGTATCAGAGTACGCGGAAGGGCATTCGCAAACCAGCAGAAGAGGGATATTTTATGCCTATTATTGAAGAAGCACGCCCCCAAACGGATTTGCCCATTTTGGCCGTGGGTGGCTTCCGCTCTCGCCACGTGATGGAACGCGCCTTGCTAAGCGGCGTGGCGGATTTCATTTCTTTGTGCCGGCCTCTCATTCGTGAGCCAGGTCTTCCTAACCTCATCCAAAGCGGGGAGCGGGAAAAATCTACCTGCATCTCAGCTAATAATTGCTGGCCTACAAAAATGAACACCGGCATTGCCTGTAAATGTCCCGCATTGCCAGAGGGTGATTAAGCACAAAAACGGCGTGGGGAGCAACACCACGCCGCTTTTATTTTTTCAAGAGTAACGCATATCTTCTCAATAAACAGGGACAAGACCTCCGAGGTTTTTGTAGTGCAAACCTCGGAGGTTTTAGCCTCACCCCAAAATATTGAGATGATAGAGTAACGCTATAACAAATCGTAACCGTTCACTCCCTCTTAATAAAAAAGCGTTGATGTGTCACTTTGAGAGAACGTGTCTTAGCGGAGCTAAGATTAGTGAACGAAGAGTCTCCCTCTCGTAAACATAGGAGATTCTTCGGGAAAAACGCCCTCAGAGAATGACACGTCATTGAACATTTGCGGGAGGG
>QMOK01000268.1 GCA_003648195.1 Chloroflexota bacterium
AAGAAGGCGGAATTGGCAATATCAAGGAGGTCTGCTTTGAAGTCACGGCCTCCAAATCTGCTCAAACATCCCCCTATTCACTACTTAAACTGGAATCAGGCGTCCACAGAGTCCAGCGCATTCCCATTACCGAATCCTCGGGAAGAATCCACACCTCCACCGCCACCGTGGCTGTTCTTCCCAAGGTAAAAGAAACACAACTGGAAATAAAACCGGAAGATATTGAAGTGAATGTTTTTCGCGCTTCGGGCCCCGGGGGACAACATGTAAACAAAACCGAAAGCGCGGTAAGAGTTATTCACAAGCCAACCGGAATCGTAGTCTCCTGCCAGGAAAGCCGCAGTCAGCTAAAAAACCGGGAATCCGCCCTAAACATTCTCCGGGCCCGACTTTATCAACGCCAGCAGGAAGAAAAACTTCAACAAATGGACGAAAAACGCCGCCAGCAGATTGGGAGCGGGGAAAGAGCGGAAAAAATCCGCACCTACAATTTTCCTCAAGACCGCGTTACCGATCACCGTCTTAAAAAATCTTGGCACCATATAGACAAGATAATGGACGGGGAAATAATGCCCATATTAACAGAATTATGCTCACCCTAACCATAAAACAAGCACTTACCCAAGCAAGTAGCCGCCTCTCCACCCTCTCCTCCCCTACCCTTGAAGCTCGCCTGCTTTTAAGCCATGTATTAAATAAACCCCAAACTTACCTAATTACTAATGAAAAAGAAGAACTGGACGCAGAAAAGCTGAGTAATTTCCTTGCTCAAGTTGAAAAAAGAAAAAGGCGTGTGCCATTAGCTTATCTAACTCAAAAAAAAGAATTTTGGGGATTGGATTTTTACATAGACGAGCATGTTTTTATTCCTCGATCAGAGACCGAACAGTTAGTGGAAGAATCACTGCAAATAATAAATGATCAAATGGCAAATGCTAAATCGGCCGCGTTTAGCGTGGCCGATATCGGCACCGGCAGTGGCTGCATTGCCATTAGTATTGCACACGGATTATTAATGCCGGCGAGGAAAAGAGCCAGACTCTTAAAGATTCCTCAGAGCCTGGCTCTAGGGAATCGCCGGCTCCGTTGCAAAATTTTTGCCACCGATATCTCCTCCAAAGCACTCAAAATTGCCAAATTCAACGCCCGGCAAATTCTTGGTCCAAGCCATCCAATTACTTTTTTACAAGGAGACCTCTTAAAACCATTACCTCAAAAAGTAGATCTTATTGTCGCCAACCTGCCCTATCTTTCAGAGAAGGAATACCAAGAAGCCGAGCCGGAGATAAGATTTGAACCTAAAAAAGCAATTATCGGAGGCGTTCATGGAAACGAGTTGATCAAAAAACTACTGGAGCAAGCATCCAGCTACCTAAAGCCCAAGGGGAAAGTAGTCTACGAGACCGTCAACGGGAAAATTTTAAGCTGGCCACAAAACGCCTTTGCAGATTAAACTAGATCCGAAACATTGTGCCATTTTCGCTCATAGGTCTTAACTTCTTCCTTTAGCCTATTATATCGATCCACATACTTCCTTAACGCCCAAAAATCCTTTATATCCTTTTTTGCCATCTTAACCCTAATTAGATAGGCAAATTCCAGCGCCTGTTTCATATTCATTGAATATCTTACATCAGGATCTCCTTGAAACCCCTCAAAAACCAACCACTGGCCATCTACATTAACCACCGTAGCCCTAGCTGGCCCCGGGAAACCTTCTACTTCAACTTTTTCTTCGTTGAAAACCTCAACCTGAATGAAATTATCCAAATTCAAATAGGCCTTATCTTTAGGAAGATGAGAATAGTCACCCTGATAAAGCCCCTTCAGAAATGGAATAAAAAGAACCCGGACAATACGATAGGCTTCTTTTAAGTCAATATCACCATCCGCGGTAACCTCTCGCAAATTTCTTAAATTCTGAGAGAAGAGAGGTAAAATAAAACTAGGCCGCTTATCACAATTCCAGCCAACGGTCACTTCTGCATCTCCATTATGGACACAGACAGTTAGTCTAAAATCATCCAAATCTCTAACTACTATAAACAAAACCTCTTCCAGTTCGTTTAAAAATGGATATTTCTCCTCCATCCCTTTAATATTCTCTATAGCCGCCTTGAGATCATCTACTGCCCGCCGTTCCTCAGAGGTATTAATCGCCAACCTTCCACAAGAATACTCCCACTTAACGGGAACAAACCGATTAACATAGCGGCTATTAGTAAAAGAAAAAAGCTTCGCCAGCGAACCCAGCAAGATATTACCCATAGTTAAACTACCCAAGTATAATCTAGGAAGATAATACTTTTATAATATAATACACAATGAGCCGTCAAATGTGAAGTTCCGAATCGCCCTTTAGCAACGAGAAAATTGTCGTTGCTAATTTTGAAAATCCAAATGAGGCCCAATTCACCAAAAAATTTAATGAACTACCTCAAAGAAAGATTTCCCATCATCCCGTTGTTACTATTCTGCGGTGCTACTCTTTGCGGCATAGCTAGTGGCATATCCAGCACTCCAAGATTAGACAAAGTTATTACCCTAACTCTTGTCTACCTCGGCTTTTTGCTGCATCTTAGAATTCTTGATGAACTCAAGGACCTCAATTATGACCAAAAATTCCATTCTGAAAGGCCAATTCCCAAAGGATTAGTCACTCTTACCTTTTTGAAAAAGGTAGATCTAATTAACCTGGTCCTACTTTTAACCGCCACCTTTTGCTCCTCAACCCTAAATATTTTCTTCCTCTTTCTAGTCAGCCTCTTATACACCGGTTTGATGTTTAAAGAGTTCTTCCTTCCAACTCTTAGAGAGACATCCGTACCGCTCTACCTTGTTTTGCACCAATCTGTTTTCATCTTCCTTTATCTCTTTTTCTTCTCAACTTTAAGCGAATCTTTCTGGTCTATTACCAGCACACACAAACTGGCCCATTTCCTCTATATGTTAATACCTCCTTACTTAATTGAAATCGGCCGCAAGGTAGAAGACCGAATAAGCCCAAAAGGAGAAAAAACTAATGATACCTACACCTACCTCTGGGGACAAAAGAAAACCATTCATATTTTTGCCTGCTTGATTTTTATATCAGGTCTAACCAGTCTGGGCATCCTCAACTTCCCCACATTCTTATCTGCAATCCTTATTGTTCTTAGTCTGCTTCTCTTCATTGGAAGTTGTTTCGCCTCTAAACTAATTGCACAACACAGTATGCTTATCACGGTCCTATTGGCTTTAATCCTACCGCTCTTGCCCGCGGCCATTTATCTACCGAACTAGAATGATCAAGCCGAAAAAGGAATTCAGAGTAATTTGGGATAAAACAAATATTGTTAATCAAATAGGTATTTTTGGTTGGCCCAGTAATTATATCACAATGGGAGTAACCTATGAATACCTTCTGGATTTTTGGCGTCCTCCAAAATAGTGAACCTAATGGATATTTTTTCCAAAGAACAATTAATCAAAAGATTAA
>QMOK01000269.1 GCA_003648195.1 Chloroflexota bacterium
AATCCTGGGCGTGAACGTCTGGACGGAGAAAAGGCGTTTCTGCCCCATAAGAGCGGGATACTGCCGCAATCTCCTTGTCATCGGTGGAGACTATTACGCGGGTGACGGTTTTGGCGGCATGGGCCGCGGCAATGCTATACGCTATCAATGGGAATCCGCCTAAAGGGAGGATGTTTTTGTGGGGGATGCTCTTTGATCCCCCACGGGCGGGGATGAGGGCTAAGACTTGGGTTGGTTTCATAAGTTAGTTGAATAGTTGTGTAGTTGGTCAAACACAAAACGTTTGACTCTTCTGCACTCTTTTAATCCTCTGCGTCCTCTTCATCACCATGCCGTCCAACCGCCATCAACGACCAGGTTTGCGCCGGTCATATAAGATGAGGCTTCTGAGGCTAAGAAGAGCAAGGCGCCATTCATTTCGTCTTTTTGGGCCATACGTCCCATGACAGCGCGGGCGGAATAAGATTTTACGAATTCATCGTCATGCCCATTATACACCCCGCCGGGAGTGAGAGCGTTGGCTCTGATGTTTTTTCCAGCGTAGTAAGTGGCTAGGTAGCGCGTCAGCCCCAGCACGCCCGCTTTGGTGACGGAGTAATGCACGGGCTTGAACTGCGGAGACTGCCTCTCACGTTGGTAAATGCGCTGGTCGGGGCCGGTGAGTCCGTATATGGAGCAGATGTTGATGATGACACCATATTCTTGCTCTAGCATGGGACGCACGGCGGCTTGGCTGGTGAGAAACATGCCAGTCAGATTCACATCGAGGGCTTGCTGCCATAACTCAAGCGGGTAGTTTTCAAAAGTGTGGGAGAGGGGTGATTCCTGATTCCTAGTCCCTGATCCCTGATACCTAACCTTGGGATCTAGGGCAGCGGAGTTGACGAGGATATCGAGGCGGCCAAAGGCGTTTAGGGTTTGGGCAACCATATTCTGCACTGAGGCGGGGTTAGAGACGTCCGTTTGGACGCCCAAGGATGGCACTCCCGCCGAGGTAAGGTCTGAGGCCAGGTTGCAGGCTAAATCACCATCGAGTTCGGCGACCACCACTGAGGCTCCACCTTCGCCTAGGGTACGGCAAAACTCTTGGCCTAACAATCCTCCCCCACCAGTAACAACAGCTACACGATCTGTAAGATCAAAGGTGTCTTTTATAGACATAGGTTATCCTGAAATACTAAAGCCGGGTTCCCCCGGCCTTAGTGGTAAATTTCAAAGTTGATGTCAAGTTAGCCGGCCACAAATCCATCGGATTTCAGGAAACCTCGCTCTACGAGGTACTTAATAATTTGGCGGGCACATTCTTGTGGGGTTGTGTCTATTGTGTTGAGCGTGATTTCAGCGTTGAGCGGTTCTTCGTAGGGATCATCGATGCCGGTGAAGCCTTTGATTTCGCCGCGGCGAGCCATGGCGTAGAGGCCTTTGATGTCGCGGGCTTCGCAGACTTCTAGGGGTGTGTTAACGAATATTTCGATAAATCTGTCATCGCCTGCCATTTTGCGGGCTTCGTTGCGGGTGGCGCGGTAGGGGCTGATGGCCGCGCAAACTACGGTGCCGTTGTGATGGGCAATTTCGCCAGCCACGTAGCCGATGCGTAGGATGTTGGTGTCGCGGTCTTCTTTGCTAAAGCCGAGGCCTTTGGAAAGGTGTGTGCGGACGACGTCACCATCGAGGACGGTGGCTTGGCGTCCATGCTCCATCAGCATGGGTATTAGAGCGCTGGCGATGGTCGATTTTCCACAGCCGCTGAGGCCGGTAAACCATAGGCAAAGCCCTTGTTTGTGCTTGGGGGGATGCACCTCGGCTAGGATTTCGGCGGTTTCTTTGCGGGTGAACCATTCAGGGAGCAATTTGCCCGCGGCGAGGTAATCTTCACGGACTTGCGTGCCAGAAATGGTGTTGATTTTTGCGCCTTCGGGCACTTGGTCAATGGGGAGATATTTTTTGTCATCGGGCAGGTAAACCATCCACAGGAAGGGCACCATTTTAACGCCAATTTCATCTTCGTACTGTTTCATCATTTCTTGGGCTTCGTAGGGGCCGTAGAATGGCTGACCGGAGCTATCGTTGCCGGGGCCGGCGTGGTCGCGTCCCACGATGAAGTGGTTGGCGCCGTAGTTGCGGCGGATGATGGCGTGCCAGACGGCTTCGCGCGGGCCAGCCATGCGCATGGCAAGTGGTAACAGGCTAAGCACGGTGCTTTCTTGGGGATAGTAATTCTCGACCAATGCCTTGTAGACACGTACGCGGGTGAAATGGTCAACATCGCCGGGTTTGGTCATTCCGACCACGGGGTGGATTAGCAAACTGCCGCCGATTTCTTCGGCTGCGCGGTGGGTGAGTTCTTCGTGAACGCGGTGCATGGGGTTGCGGGTTTGGAAGGCGACTACGTTCTCGTTGCCCATTTCTGCGAGCATGGCGCGGGTTTCAGCTGGAGTGCGGCGGATGTCAGTAAAGTCGAAGTAGGTTGGCAGGTTGATAACTTTCAACTCGCCAGATACGCATAGGTCGCCCCATTGCTCCATTTCAGAGACTAGGGGATGACGCGCATCGGTAGAGCCGAGTACCAAACGCTGTTCGCGGGAGGGGTCCCAGGTGAATACTTCTTCCATTTTCATGACGGCAATCAGGTTGAGTCGTGAGTCACGTATGGCAACCCAATCGCTGGTTGTCGGCAGGTCTTCTTTTTTGATGGTCAGGGTGATGGGCATAGGGAAGAGAGTCCCGTCTGCCAGACGCATTTCGGTGAGTACGCGCTGGTAGTCGGCTTTGCTCATGAAACGGTCGAGGGGGGAGAATCCTCCTACGGCTAATAGCTCTAGATCGTGCAGGGCACGATCGGAAATTTGTAAAGAAGGATATTGGTTAGCTTTTTCAAGAATGGCTTCGCGTTCTTCTCCAGACACAACTAGGTTTATTAATTTTCCGCCGTAAGGCGAAATGATGTTATCTATCTTGGTATTCATAATTTTAGGGTAACTCCTTGGAAAATTTTGTTTTCTCCAAACTAATTTTTTATCTCAACAGAAAGCTGTTTTTTCTACAACGACTGAGTATCATAACATAAAAGGGATAGAGGGCTAGTAGTCTGTCAAATGGGGTGTGCTAAAAAGTTGTTGGTTAAACCTTAGCCCCCCTCTAAATCCCCCCAAATGCCAAAGGCAGGAATTTGGGGGGAAGTCGCTCTCCTCCCCTAAATTCGACCGTTCTTTGTCGCATTTGGGGGAGGCAGGGTGGTGGCAGAACTTTCCAACAACCTTTGAGTGCTCCCGTCAAATGTAAATGTGAATTGATGGTTTGTGGCAGCGAATGAAATTCGCCCATGCCTGAAACGGGCATGTCATCCTATCCTTGACACAACACTAGGGGCTGGGAATCAGTTTAAATCCCAAACTTCGGCGAATGCCTCGAAGATGGGCGCGAATTTTTTGTTTAGGTATTCAATTGTTTC
>QMOK01000270.1 GCA_003648195.1 Chloroflexota bacterium
CGGCGTGTCCAGTCCTTTGTCAAAGTAATTTTCTCTAAGCCCCTTGGCCACACTAAAAATGGCCTCTTTCCAGGAAGAAAAATTAACACCGGTTTGTTGACCGGTATAAACTCCCCAGCCAAAAGGATTGTAGGAATTCTTGGGTATAGATTTGCCAAACCCGGATTCCTTACCGGCAATGGCCGGCAGTAAAGTCCAGGGAAGCCGATATTGATCAGCCGCCCTAATGAAATCATCTGCATGGTTTAGAAGAGGAGAATTTCTGGCTTTTAGATACTCTTGCAGAATAGCCCCTCTGGCATCACGGGAAATGACAAAGTGACCCAGAACCGATCCGCGGTTGGGCAGGGCCTTGTAAAGAGAATAGTTGAGACTATTTTCTACAAAAGAAGGAATTAAAGAATTGGGGGCAAAATTAAGGAGCATAAAAAAAGACACTCCCGAAACAAAAACCGAAGAAATGCCCCACAAGACCACCCCCATCAATTTTAGACCCCATTTTAAAATAGGCAGTGAATTCATTTAAATCGAAAACCTTGTTTAACAACGCGCCAGCCTCTATTTTTTATAGATAAAATTACCTGCTCCACGGCGTGTTTAAATATAGAGTGGTATTGGGCATCCACATCACAATCGTCCAGCGAACTAAGCAGGCCTTTTGGGGTCATTATATCATCAATGCATTGGGCCTGCACAAGTGTGGTACAGGTACCAATTTCATCAGGAAAGTGAGCATCACTGCCGGCCACTCCGGGAAGATGATAATCATCGGCAAATTTTTTTGCTCTATGATTTCGGCAGAAAAAATCTCCGGCACCGTTAAAGGCTTCAATGATATCAACTTGAGAAACCAGCGAGTAGATTTTTTTGCCCAAACCTAAATTGCGAAAATCAAAAGGATGCGGGGAATAGACCAATCCGCCCTGATCTTTTATGCGGGCTATTGTCTCCTCGGCAGGAAGGTTTGGAGGAATAGTCTCTTTTAAAAAAAGGCCGATAAGATGGCCATCGGCACTTGTTATCTCTTCCCCAACAATAACCGGGAATAAATTTTTACCTTTTATCTCTAGTGCTCCCTCTGCAGTATCGTGGTCGGTGATGCAGACGATGTCAAATTTCCCCTCATCTCGAGCCTTGACCAGATCTTCTGTTGTTATCACCGCATCATAGGAATAATTTGTGTGCAGATGAAATTCTAAACGATACTTTTTCATATGCTAAAATGTAACTGCGGCATAAAGGATTTAACTGCAGTAGCAGACTTCAGTCTGCGACCTATCCATGCAAAAAGTTTTGGTTATTTGAATTTTGGATTTAGAATTTGTTTGTAATTTGGTGCTTGGTTATTGTCATTACAACCAAGTTGGGTATTCATGACCCATCCTCGTGTTAAAATATAATTGCTGAACAATTCGCTGAGGGCGAATGGCGGAATTGGCAGACGCGTTAGCTTTAGAAGCTAATGATCATCAATGATCGTGGGAGTTCAAGTCTCCCTTCGCCCACCAAAAAGCCGGCGTAGCTCAGAGGATAGAGCAACTGCCTTCTAAGCAGTAGGCCGCAGGTTCGAATCCTGCCGTCGGCGCCACCGTCCGGCCGCTACCTAAAAATTTTCCCCAAATTACCCAGCCAGCCAAAGCTTTCCTGCAGGTTGACAATAATCAAATCCAACACGCTTTCCGTGGCGCGCCCGGTAATTTCCGCGTGATCTTGAGATTTTGTTTCATTGCCCGCCCCGTCTTTGGAAATTACCCGCAAATGATAGGGCTTAGAGGGCCGAAGATCGGAGACAATCACCAGATGTGAGTTGGTTAAAGTGGTATCTTCCACCGTCTTATTAGTATAGGTCTCCCCGCCCACCCCTTCCCCGTATTCTACCTGCGAGGTAGCCCCTTCATCGGTTTTCCAACCGACGATAATTTGAGCAGTAGCCTCCTTTCCGGCTCCGATAATGGCAGTTTCTACAGAAATATCGAAAATTTTCGGCGGACGGGTGTCAAAAGGGGTAGAATAAACCTGTATGTCCGACAGAGCCACATTCCCAAATTGATCCCGTCCCTTTGCCCGGAAATGATAAACCGTATTGTCTTGGAGATCGGCAATGGTTAACTCGTGTTCTTTCACCAATTCAGAACTTGCCTTCTCCGCAAACGTTTCTCCTGCGGGCGCGTACTCTACAATGCTGTCTGTCTCTACATTGGTTTCCCAGCTAACCACTATGGTGGCGCTGGCTGCCCCGGCCACCGGCTGAAAAGTAACATTAAATATCCGGGGGAAAGCCAGGGTTTGGAATACATAATCGTCGCTCATTAAATCATTGCCCTCAATATCGGTGCCGTAAACACGCACGTGATAGAGGCTTTCAGGATCGAGGTCGGATAAGCGGACGGTGTGCAGTGTAGTGGCTCCGGTACTTTGATCTTCTATCTTATTCTCATAGTTAGTTGTTTTACCGTATTTAACGGAAGAGCTGCTGACGGTAGTCGTCTTCCAGGAGACAATGGCCGTAGTCTGGCGCACATCATCAATTTTTACATCCGAAATAGCTGGAGCTACCGAGGTAGTAAAAGTGTAAAGATCAGATTGAGCTTCTTCCAATGTATAGTCTCGAGCTTCGTCAAAAGATTGTACACGATAGTAGTACTTGGTAGAAGGAACTAAACCGGTCAGCTCTACCTCGTGTACAACGACCTCTTCTAAACTACCCTTAGATTCTCCCAGATCAGAGGTTTGGCCATAGTTAACAAAAGAGGAGGAAACCCGGTTGGTAGTCCAGGAGATTGCGGCAGTGCTGGAGGTAACCACCACTTCCGGCTCTGAAGTATATTCCGGCGGAGTTAGATATCTGCCGGTCGGCTGTTTGGAAACAACGCTGGAAAACTCTCCTTCGGCCCCGGCGTTATCCTCGGCGGTTACCTTGTAATAGTAAGTTAAATCGGTGTCCAGACCGCTATCCAAATAGGAAGTAGATCCCGTCTCGGCCACCACGGAATAAGACTTGCCGTCGGTACTGCGATAAACATTGTAGTGATCGGTGGTAGCGCCCGACCCGCTCCATCTAAGCGTTAGAGCAAAATCTTCGTCGGCGCGCACCGAGGAATCGGTGATGGAAATACTGCTCGGCGGAGAAGGAGCGGTTGTTTCCACACTAAAGGTAATGCTGATATAGTTATTAAAATTGTGATTGCCCACATCATCCTCGGCCACTACATAAAAAACATTATTCCCCTGCTGGGTGGCGGCGGCAAAAGGGCCGACTTTAGAGCTGGTCACAAAAGTCGTGTTGTCGGCATTGGGGTAGTTGTTTATGGAATAGTAATATCCGCCAATAGTCACTCCTTCATCAACCGGGGCATCCCAGCTAAAGGTAAAACTGTTGGTGCTGCTGGTGGAAGGAGTAACCCTCAAATTGGTTGGAGCGGAAGGAGCATCGTTGGTTTTAAAAGTGTA
>QMOK01000271.1 GCA_003648195.1 Chloroflexota bacterium
CGCGCCTATCATTATTCAAGGCAAAGCAATCGGTTTTCTGAACATAGACAACGCTATTCCCAATTCACTAACCGAAGAACACGCCCAAGCCCTAAGCGTTTTTGCTGACCACGCTGCTATAGCCATCAAAAACGCGCGTTTATACGAACAAACCCAGCAAGAGATTGAAGAGCGTATCCAAGCCAAAAATGAACTTCAAAAGAGCAAAGAAAATATTCGTATAACTCTAGATTCAATTGGTGATGCTGTAATATCTACTGATATAAAAGGCTGCATCGTACACATGAATCCAGTAGCAGAACAACTTACTGGCTGGCAGTCTGACAAAGCCAAGGGCACCCCCCTATCTAAAGTGTTTAATATCATCAATTCCCAAACACGAGAAGCTGTTGAAAATCCGGTCACAAAAGTATTAATGACAGGCGAAATTGTGGGATTAGGCAACCATACCGCGCTCATTGCCAAAGATGGCACAGAATACCAGATAGCCGATAGCGGCGCTCCCATCCGTGACGCCAAGGGCAATACCATTGGCGTAGTGCTCGTCTTTCGAGATGTGACCGAAGAATACCAAATAAGGGAAGCTTTAAAGAAAAGCGAATATAGATACCGTTCACTGTTCGCGCAGACGAATGACGCGGTCTTCATCATGGACCTTAATGGAAATTACCTAGAAGTCAATCAACGTGCGGCTGACATGCTGGGATACACGCCTGATGAACTAATAGGCGTACACTTTAAACATATTGTCATGCCAACGGAGCATAAACACAGTAATAGTGTATTAGAAAAACTACGCGCGGGACATAAGCTTCCTCCATACCAGCGTATGTTCCGCAAAAAGGACGGCAGCGCCCTCCCCTGCGAGGTCAGTATAGGGCTAGTGTGCGATGAAGATGGCAATCCTCTGCGCCTCCAGAGCATTGTCCGAGATATTAGCAATCGGATAGAAATGGAGAAACAACTGCGGCGGCAAGGACAATTGGCTGCTGTGGGAACCCTGGCTAGCGGCATTGCTCACGACTTTCGCAATCTGCTCAGCACTATTATCCTCTACGCTCAAATATGCCAACGTGACCCCGCCCTGCCTCCAAACCTGGTGCAAAATCTAAAAACCATTGTCGGCGAATCTCATAAAGCAACAGAACTCATCCAACAAATATTAGATTTCAGCAGCCGTTCAATGATTGAGCGCCAACCGCTAGACCTGGCGGCTCTCACAAAAAACATCATTGCCCTCTTACGCCGCACAATCCCCGAAAATGTCCAAATTACGCTAAACATAAAACCGGGGGCATATACCGTAAAAGCTGATAAAGGCCGCATACAACAAGCGTTAACTAACTTAGCCACCAATGCCCGTGACGCCATGCCACAAGGCGGAGATCTGCAATTTACACTATCGGCGATAACAGTAGCCCCTACCGATGTGCCACCAATGCCCGCTATGCCTCCTGGCGAATGGGTCTGCCTAACGGTCTCAGACACGGGAACCGGGATGTCAAAAACCGTACGGCAACACCTGTTTGAACCTTTCTTCACCACCAAAGACATAGGCAAAGGCACAGGGCTAGGTTTAGCACAAGTCTACGGCATTGTTCGCTTACACGAGGGCTATATCAACGTAGACACAAATATTGGGCAAGGGACAACTTTTAGCATTTATCTCCCTCTCCGCAAAGAACAAGAAATTATAACGACCGAGATTGAGGACGAAGATTATTCTCATGCCCTACAAGGAGAAAGCCAAACTATCTTATTTGTAGAAGACCAAGAAAACTTACGAGAAGCGGGACAACACATGTTAGAAAGTCTGGGCTACCAAGTAATAACAGCCGCGAACGGACACGAGGCTTTAGCAATATGTCAGTCGCCACGCTGGGAAAAAGAAAAATCACATCAAGTAGACTTAGTAATCACAGACCTCATAATGCCTAAAATGGGCGGGATAGAATTAATACAAGAACTCAAGAAAACCACCCACCAAATAAAAGTCCTAGCCATCACCGGCTACATGCTACAAAAATATGACCTGGAAAGACTAGAAAAAGCTGGTTTTGCGGGCATTATTCACAAACCATTCAAACTTACCAACTTCATAGAAGCCATACAACAAGCGTTAGCGTAAAACAGCAAATAATGAGCAGTCGCAGGCGAATGCAATGCACTCAAAAGCTGAGCGTAGCGCACCTCTCACCCCCGTCCCCACTCTGGATACCTCCTCATCACTTCTCCCTCACTTTAAGGTACAATAACCTCCATGCCCAAAACAAAACTCACCCCCGTCCGCCGGCAATATTTAGAAATCAAACGCCAATACCCAAACGCCATCATTTTCTTCCGCTTGGGGGATTTTTACGAAACTTTCGATGAGGACGCCAAAATAGTCTCCCGCGTTTTGGATATTGTCCTCACCTCACGCTCAGTCGGCAAAGGGACGCGCGTTCCCATGGCCGGGATTCCCCACCACGCCGCCGAAAACTATCTCTCCCGTCTTATAGACGCCGGCCATCACGTAGCCATTTGCGAGCAAGTGGGAACTCAGCCCATCAATGGCCTCATGCCTCGCGAGGTGGTGCGCGTCATCACACCCGGCACCATCCTAGAGCAAAGCCTCCTCCCCGGGGACGCCAATAATTACCTAGGCTGCATCGTCATCGAAGAAAAACGCGCCGGCGTGGCCTACGTAGACATTACCACCGGCGAATTCAGCGTCACCGAGTTGAGCGGGGCGGATATTCGCGAAAGCGTCCGCTCCGAGCTGCTACGCCTCCATCCCGCCGAGACGCTCTTCCCAGACACTCTCACCTGGGGGGAAAATAACACCTCGTCCCATTACACAGAATGGCCTGCTTGGCATTTTGAGGAAATGCGCTGCGAAAGCGTTTTGAAAGAACAATTTGCAGTGGTTTCTTTAGATGGATTTGGCGTGCGGGGCCAGCCCTTGGCGATTCGCGCGGCGGGAGCAGTGGTGCAATACCTGGCAGAAACCCGTCCCGAAGCGTTGAAACTCCTCTCCACACTCAGCACCTACAGCTTAGATGAATTTATGACCCTGGATGCCGCTACACGCCGCAACCTAGAACTCACCGAAACAATTCGCAAAGGAACGACAGAAGGTTCTTTGCTGGGCGTTTTAGATTGCACCGTCACCCCCATGGGTAAGCGTTTGCTGCGCCGGTGGGTAAGCAAACCCCTCCTAGACGTGGGCACCATTCGCAAACGCCACGATGGGGTGGGGTTTTTCTTCTCGGATGGGTTATTGCGCGCCGAAATACGGGATGAGTTGAAATCTCTGAACGACCTGGAGAGGCTGGTGAACCGCGTGGTGGGCGGTACAGCCCAACCCCGTGACTTGGTCGCCATCCGTTCCACGCTGGGGAGGCTGCCCAGCGTTCGGGAACTGCTTCCACCGCACCCCCCAGAAGAATCCCCGCTTGGGGAGTTGC
>QMOK01000272.1 GCA_003648195.1 Chloroflexota bacterium
AGCAGCATACGCTAGGCTAGTGAACGAAGAGTCTCCCTCTCGTAAGCGCAGGAGATTCTTCGGGAAAAACGCCCTCAGAATGACACGTCATTGAATATTTGCGGGAGGGGAGTGAATAACTACGGTTACAGAAGATGTAAAGGGAACAACTCCTCCTCGGCGTGACCGATTCCTCAGTCTCCAGCCCCCAATCCCTGATATAATGCTTTTATGAAATTTGACGTTTTTACCCTTTTCCCAGAAGTTTTAGAGACTTATCTTCACACTAGCATTATGCAGCGCGCGCGCGCGCGCGGTTTGCTAGAAGTGAATTTGCACAATATTCGCGATTGGGCCACAGACAAGCATCACGTGACCGATGACACTCCCTATGGCGGGGGCGGGGGAATGGTGATGAAACCAGAGCCTATTTTCGCCGCCGTAGAGGGTGTATTGGGAGTGCCGCCCTCTTGCCCGGTGATTTTGCTGACGCCCCAGGGACAGTGTTTGACGCAAAACAAGGCCAAAGACCTGGCGCGGCGTTCTTCTCATTTTGCGCTTATTTCTGGGCGGTACGAGGGCGTGGATGAGCGTGTGAGGCAGCACTTGGTCACTGATGAGATTTCTATTGGGGATTACGTTCTCACGGGGGGGGAGTTGCCCGCCCTGGTGCTCATGGACGTCCTCGCGCGGCTGATCCCGGGCGTGTTGGGAGATCCCTTAGCGGCGGAGCAAGATTCTCATGCCACGGGTTTGCTAGAGTATCCCCATTACACGCGCCCGCCCGAATTCCGCGGCTGGGAGGTGCCAGAGATTTTGCGTTCCGGCCATCACGCGCGTATTGAGCGTTGGCGCCGAGAGCAGTCTCTGCTGCGTACTTGGCGCCGCCGCCCAGAGATGTTAGAGAACGTGGAGCTAACGGAGGAGGAGCGGGAGTTTTTGGGAAGGCAGGAACGAGGTGATGAGGGATGAGGCGGAGGATGGTGCATTGCATCTGTTTTTAGATGCGCTGCACCATGAGTCTGGAATAAGAAAGACAGAGGAACAGGAAGGTAGGTGACGTGACCTTTTAGCAAGGGAAGAGAAACTATGAACGAAAATTGGAAAGAAGTTCTTAATACCGTAGCTGGGAAACTTACAGCAGGGTTTGCTTTTGCTGTTGTAATGTTCGTTGCAGTAGCCCAATTTGGGGAGCAAATACCCTCTCAATACCAACCCTTGCCTTATGTGTTAATTGGCTTGGCTTATGTGGGTTATGCGCTTCGCGAGGTGATGAATGCTCGCCAGTCAAAGTCAGAGTCGCAAACACCGTCATCCTCTGCGCGTGAGCGAACAGTGGAGATTGGCAATGATATGAAAGACAGCGTCGCTATCACAGGAGACAACAATCATGTTAAATTCATCATTGGTCTCAACGGACACACCAACCAAACCGAGGAATTGCGCTCCCAGATTACGGGTTATTTGGCCTGGGTGGAAGAAGAATTTGGAAAAATAACCTTGCGTGGCATTGAGCAGAGCGGACGCCAGGTAGTGGAATTGCCTTTGGATTCGGTTTACGTCCCCTTACAAGCTGAACACTCTGCCGATAAACGAGATATGATAGCCGCCCAAGCACGCTCAGAAAATGAAGAAAACAACACGCGAAACATTGACTTGAATCAGGTACTTTCCCTTGGTGAAAGAGTGATTATCACCGGCGGGCCAGGGAGCGGCAAGACGACTGTTTTGAAGCATATTGCTTGGGCATTGGCATACGCTATTCGCTACGACAAAGGGGATGTAGTGCGGGACAAAATAGGCTTGGAGCCGCCGCTTCCCTTGCCAATTTATGTTCCTCTTAGTTTATATGCCTCATATCTGCGCGACCCAGCTAATACAAACGAATATCCGAAAACGTTGGCTGCTTTTATTGCCTATTACTTGATCCAGAGCCAAACCAATTTGAATCTTGATAAAAGATTCTTCGCGGATTTGCTGAGAGACGAGCAGCGAGTTTTGCTCTTACTAGATGGCCTAGATGAAGTCCCCAACGAACGAGAGCGGGTAATCATCAGACAAGATATTGAACGCCTGGTCGCTGGGAAAAAGAATTTGCGCGTAGTTGTCACCAGTCGAACCGTGGCTTATCAGGGTCGAGCCGTATTGGGACGTGGGTTTTACCACTTAAGCGTTTTGCCAATTGGCGAAGGCTTGATTCAATCTATGGTCTTGCAAGCTTATAATGCCATTTACCCCCAAACGCCATCCCAAGCCAAAGACAAGGGAGATGACCTAATTAAGGGCATTCGCCGTTTAGAAGCAGATCGCCAAAAACGCCTGGGAGAAGATACCCCGACCCTAGTTTCTACACCCCTGATGGTGCGTATGCTCTTAATTGTGCATTTCAATAACCGCCGTTTGCCTGACCAGCGTGCTGATCTCTACCAAAAGGCCATAGACGCTATGCTGCGGCCTGACTATGCCCTAGACGCCACAGTTGCCGAAGAAATTGAGAAGCGTATGGGCGGTAGTTTAGCCATGAATAGAGAAATGCTGCAACTCTTGGCTTTTCACATGCACCAACGGGGAGAAAAGCAAGGTCGCAAAATTGACGAAGATGCTCTTCGAGAAATTCTTGGCAGCGACCCAACTTATGAGTCTTTTGTAGAAGACTTAATATCTCAAACACGACAGAGAGGAACATTGCTAGAAGAGCAAGGGGGCTTATACCAATTCATACACCTCTCTTTTCAAGAATTCTTAGTGGGGCGGTACCTAGTGGAAAGACTGCGAGATGTTGAGAAAATTGTAGCCTTTTTGGAAGATGACATTGTTTTAGAAGACTGGTGGCGTGAACCGATTTTATTAATGATTGGGTATTTCGATATTACTTCTCCACGAGTAGGCCGTGAGGTATTGACGCGTTTGGCAGGACTAGATAAAGAGGCTTTAGAAAAAGTGGCACATTTAGCCCTAGAAACTCAACTGGCATCTACTGAATTAGCCGCTGTTGCCTTTCAAGAATCCCAAAACCAGCTCTCAACTTTGCAAGACGGTCTTATAGAACGCTTGAGATTCTTTTTCAAAGAAGAAACTCAAAAGAGAGTTTATTTTTCACCGTCTATTTTGGCGTCTACAGCAGATTCCTTAGATAAATTCGGCCACCTTCCCCCCGACCTTTACCGCTATCTACCCATCCCTCACCCCCAAACACCCTTTCATATTGCCAAGTACCCCGTCACCAATGTCCAATATCAGCGTTTTCTGGACGCCCCAGATTTTGCCGAAGAACGTTACTGGGTCAATTTCCCTAAATTTGATGAAAATAGTCAGGCTATGTCTGATATTTGGGGCGTAGAAGGCTATAAATGGCTGCGTGAGAGTTGGGATGATGACCATAAAATCTACCCGCGCTATTGGAACGACCCCCGTTTTGGCATTGCCCGCAAGGGTGTGCCCGTAGTGGGCGTTAGTTGGTATG
>QMOK01000273.1 GCA_003648195.1 Chloroflexota bacterium
TGATTAAAAGTAGACAGAAAAACAGTGGGCAGGTTTATTGAACTTTGAGGGTAACGAAGGTTTTTACCAAAAGGTCAATAAACCTGCCCACTGTTTTTCTGTCTACTTTTAATCGGTTGGCCAATTTATTTTCACTTATTTCAGAGCCAAGTTGGTAAGCCAAGGCTTGGCATAAGTCTTTTATTAGTCGGGGCTGGCGGACTGTTTGAAAAGAAAGGATGTCTTTAAAAAGATAGCTATCTACAATCTTTCCTAAGAGGCGGATCTCGTTTTCCGTAGTTTTTTCCAGGAAGATTTCTGGGCAGGAGCCGTATTTAAAAGTTCGCCAAGCAGAGCATCGGCGGGGGCTTTCCTTTAATTACGGTTTTTTCTAATAATCTAGGGATACATACCCGATATTAGTATAAATTTCGGGGGTTGTCAGGCACAAATGCAAAAATGCGAGATCTTAGGAAACCAGCAAGCTAATTTCTGCTTCAATTAATTTATCTAAATCCCCGTCCAGCACTCTTTGTGCGTTGCCAATTTCTACTTTGGTTCGGTGGTCTTTAACCAGCTGATAGGGGTCTAGGGTGTAGGAGCGAATTTGATTTCCCCACGACGCCGGTTTGTATCTTCCCTTTAATTCCTGAACTTTCTCCACCTGTTGCTCCTGCATCAGTTGGTAAAGTTTGCCGCGCAGAAGATTGAGGGCGGTTTTTCTGTTGGTTAATTGCGAACGGCTGGAGGAGACGCTTACGGTTAAGCCGGTAGGTTTGTGAATAGCCCGGACGGCGCTTTCTGTTTTATTGGCATGCTGGCCGCCGGGACCAGACGAGCGGAAAGTAGCCACTTCAATGTCGCCGGGGTTAATTTCTAAGTCGGCAGTTTCTTCAATTAGGGGAACAATTTCTACCAGGGCAAAAGAGGTTTGACGTAGATGATCGGCGTTAAAAGGCGACTGGCGCACCAGTCTGTGTGTGCCGTGTTCGTGTTTTAAGTATCCGTAGGCATAGAGGGCATCAATTTCTACGGTAACCGATTTTATGCCCGCTTCTTCTCCGGGAACCTCATCAACAATTTCTGTTTTCCAGTTCTTGTTGGCACAGTATTTTAGATACATTCTTAAAAGCATGGCCGCCCAGTCCATGGCCTCGGTTCCTCCCTGCCCGGCATGGATGGATAAAAGAGCTCCATTCTTATCATATTTGCCGCCAAGGAAGGTTTTAAGCTCCAATTCTTCCAATTCTTTTTCCAAATTATGCTTTAATTCCGGCTTTTGGCTTTTGTCTTCTGCATTCTGAATTCTGTTTTCTAGATTCCGAATTTTCTCTACTATTCCCTGCAATTCCGCCAGCTCCCGCATCTTGGCTGCCGCCTTTTCATGGTTTTGCCAAAAACTCGCAGCTTCTGACTCTTTTTCAATCTCAATAATTTTCTTTTTTAGACTTTCTATGTTAAGAGACTTTTTAATTGTTTCCAGCCGCTTTATAAAGTTTTGCATGTGGTTTAACTAGGTTCCACTATTGAGAGTTGGCGAAGCGGGGCAGCGTTCTAGGCGATTTTAATACCCGGAATTCTCTGAAAGTGCTTTAGATTGTCGGTGAGAAGAGTTAATGAGTGTATCTTAGCGGTAGAGGCAATTAGTAGGTCAAATTCATCCAGTCGCTGGCCCTCTCTTTCTAGTTGGGCTTTTGTTTTGGCGTAGTCATTTACAATTTCTTGGTTAAGATTAAGCACCTTAATGGATAAATCGGTTAAAAAGTTGTTGACTGTTTGCAGGGACTTTTGGGGTTGAACTGATTTATGCGCACCATACAGAAGTTCTCCTACCGTAATTATACTAACCGCCATGCCTGCGGCGACTTTTGCTTCGCTAAGACGATGCTTTCCTCTTAGATGTTTAATGATAATGTCGGTGTCGGCTAGGTATTTCACAGGGAAAGGCTTCTTTTGCGGAACTTTCTAGCTTTGGCGGCTGGCGGAAAAGAGGGAAGAGCGCCGTAGTAGGCGTTTAAGACTTCTTTTAGAGGAGCTTTCTCTTTTGCCTTGCTGGTGATAGGCACTATTTTTACAATAGCTTTTCCATACCGTTCAACAATGGTTGGTTTCTTGTGAAAATAAACCTCGCTTAGAACTTGAGAGACGTTTTTCTTTAAATCTGTGGCTGATATGCGGAGACCGTTCATTACATTGTGAATTTTACACGCAATGTACAAAATTGTCAAGAATTGGGTTTGGTTTATATAGCGGCCTTGTTTTAGGGTATTGCTTTGCTGCCTGCAGGGTTTTGTAAGTATTCTGTGGGAGTAAAAGAAGGGAGTGCTTTCTTTGTTTACTTAAGGCTTAAAAAATTTTAGGGGTGCAAACGGCCGCAGCAATTACTAAACCATCGATTAAGATTTTATTACCTTCTTCTCTTACTAAACCTAATCTTAACCAGTCCTCTTTTACCGGGGCTAGAATTTTACCCGAATCTGCGGTTCTTATTTGATCAGCTGCTTGTAGATGGTCCTCTTGATCTGGAAGGCTAAAAACATGACGGAAAAGGGTCAATTGACCTTTGTTTTCCTGGAAATGATACTTGGCTAAACTGAGTACTCTATGCACTATCGGCTTGTTTAAAAAATTCCTACTTTCTCCTTGCCAAAAATCGAAAACTAAGGACGGACTTACTCTCGGGGATGGCTTTTGTGATTTTTTCTCTCTGTAATAAATATCTTGTATTAGCTCGTTAATTATTCCTGGCTGAGTACCAGCAATTGTCAAGGTAACATCGGCAGTTCCTGGTTCAATTATGAGAGCTTGGGGGCTCTGCGGGCTTTCTCCTCTGGGGTAGATAGAGCCGCATGATAAAGTAACATCGATTTCATCTTTGGTTGCTGCTTTTGGAATAATTACGCTCTCCCTGTCAAGAGATAACTGCTCCAATGCCCGATCCAGAATTTTGGGGATAGCATGGACTACTATTGCCATTGGGACTTTTTCTTTGTTCGCAAGTTTTACTAGGCGGGTTAGGGCTTCATGTCTGCCTTGCTCTGCTTTGTCTAGGTCCGGGATTAGCACGCCCGTGTATTCATCGATTAATAAAATTGCTTGTTGCTTCCGTATTAAGTCAATAAGAGCTTCAAAATTTTCTGCTTCAAGGCCAAGGGACTCAGCGCTTCTTAATAAGAATGATTGAATCTTTTCTGCTGTGTAGGGAAGAGTTTGTCTGTTGATGTAGAGAGCGGATTTTCCTTTTTCGTGGGCAAGTCCCTCAAGCTGACGGAGTAGGCTGGTTTTGCCGCAGCCTTTCACTCCGGAGACAATTACTGTCTCGCCATTTATGATTCTTTGAAAAACTTGTTCTGTTTGTTCTCTTCTAAAGACCGATTCATAATCTGGGAGAACAACTCGATTAGTTGGCAGGTGCTCAATTACTTGCTGGTAA
>QMOK01000274.1 GCA_003648195.1 Chloroflexota bacterium
GTGCAGTATGCCATGCTTTATCCCATTGTTTATTCTTTAGTAAAAGAATCTTCTTTTGAGATTGGCTGGCCGGCCGGTTATTTTATCCCCTGCTGCCTAATTATTGGTGTGGTGGTTTTTGCCATTTTGGGAATATTTCAGTTTTTGTTTTTTTCAGATTTTTCCAAATATGCGGCTTATGGCTGGGACCCGCATTATTACCGGCTTCTTTCTACTTTTTTTGATCCCAATTTTGCCGGTATCCTTTTAGTTTTAGGATTGATTTTGGTCTTATCAATAAATTTGGAAAAGGGAAACCATATCAAAGCCTGGATCTTAAGAGACGGCAATTCTGCGAAGCATGGCCTTAAGAATTTTTCCAAGGCTCTGCTTTTTCTCTTGCCTGTTCTGCTGACCGTTTCCATTCTTCTTACCTTTTCACGAAGCACTTATTTGGCTTTCTTATGCGCCATTTTTTTTCTGGGGCTGATAAAGTCCCGCCGCCTGCTGATTCTGCTTCTTATTTTCTGTTGTCTGGCTTTTGTCCTTGTCCCTAAAGTTAGAAATAGAGTCGTGGGGGCAGTTACTTTAGATGCAACTGCCCGAGCTAGATTGCAGGATTGGCAAAAGACCTATGTGATTGTAAAAGACAACTGGCTGACGGGGGTGGGGTTTAATGCTTTTAGGTATGCTAAAGACCAATACGGCTATTTCCGAAACGAAAGGGGGCTGCCTATACCCAGCGGACACTCTGGTGCCGGAGCTGACTCCTCGGTCTTGTTTGTCTGGGCGACCACCGGGGTGTTTGGATTAATCACCTATTTGTTGTTGTACGGTGGAATTTGGTTAGAGGCATGGTTGCGGTATTCCAAGCCAAAAGTTAAACCTCAATTTCTTTATCTCACCCTTATTGTTTCTATTCCGACTTTGGTAATTCATTCTCAGTTTGTAAACTCTTTATTTTTCCCTTGGATTATGGAGTGGATGTGGATAGTTGTCGGTTTGGCCTTTGGGACAGCTGAAAATAGGGTGACACCCCCAAATAGGGTGTCACCCTCAAAAAGGGTGTCACCCTGTTTTTGGTAGTTGATTATTGATTGGAAATTACAGTTTGAGAATTTTTGCCTTGAAAACTTTACTCATTGCCAAATTACTAAGAATTGCCTTACTGTTAACGATACTGCTGTCTCCCCTTTACGTCCTCCGTTGGTCTTATTTGGGGATCCCGACTACCTTTTTGGAAAACCTAATCGGTCTAACTGTTGTTCTGTGGATAATTTTTAGGATTGGGGTGGCCGATTATTCTTGGCCCGGGACTGGAATTGACGGCATGGTGGGCTTGGTTTTGATGGCCTGCGGCGCCGGTATTCTGGCCACACCAGATTTGCGCGGTGGACTGGGAATTCTTAAAGCCTATTTCCTAGAGCCGATTCTTTTTTCCTATGCTGTAATTGACGGTCTTAGAAGAGATGTTGTTAAATACCGCGAAATTATTTGGTCGATAATTTATGCCGGGCTTTGGCTGAGTTTGTTAGGGATTATCCAGGTAGTTTCAGGTACCTTAATTTTTTCTCCACAGGAAGCAGCCGCCGGCCGTGCACACGCAGTCTACAATTCCGGTAATGCTCTGGCTTTGTTTATTGGCCCGGCGATCTCGTTGTTAGTCGGAGAGATTTTGGAATCGGCTTGGTTAAGAAAACGCCGTCGGTCTTTTGTGAGGCGCATTTTTGAGGCGAGCATTTTGGGTGTTTTGCTTTTGGCAATGTTCTTGACCAAGTCCACCGGAGGAATAATTGCCGCGTTTTCGGTTTTGTTAATTCAGTTGGGGAGTATTTCTCTTAACGGGATACTCTCTAAGGTAGATATAGAGAGGGTATTGCTATTAGGCCTTGGTCTTTATCTAATTGCCCATCTGACTTTGTTTGCCTCGGTTCCCTATATTGTCCCCAAAGTTGATAATCCCTGGGTTAGACCCGGCGGAACTTGGGAAATAAGATTGTGTTTGTGGCAGGGCAGTTTAAATTTACTCCGAGAACATTTTGCCTTGGGGGCTGGGCTTTCGGGGTTTAAGGATCTGTATGGGAGCAAGTATTTTACCTGTGATGCCGAGCCTTTAGAATATCCGCATAATTTAATTTTAAATTTTTGGACGGAAACTGGCTTTTTTGGTTTATTGGCCTTTCTGGGTTTAATTTTTAACATCTTCTGGAAGGAATTGAGAAAAACGGCGAAGGGCTGTGTCCGCTGGGGTCTCTTGGGAGGGTTTTTATTTTGGCTGGTTCAGGGATTGGCGGATGTTCCCTATTTTAAGAATGATTTGGCCTTAATATTTTGGGTTATGATAGCCTTGGGTGAGGCGAGTTTATGAAGTCTCCGGAACCTTATAAACAGCACTGCGTTCAAGTGTTGTTTCGTGTCCGGCCTGGTCTCTGGCGGTGATTTTAATCCGGTTTTCTCCCGGGGTTAGCGGCAGTTGGTAGGAAAAATTTCCCTCCAAGTCTACAATCGCCTGGTATTCATTAATTAAGACGGTTATTTTTGACGATTCCGTATGACCGCTGACTAAAATAGTAGGTTTATCCACTACGGTCGTTTCCTTGTCGGCGGGATTATCCAGGCTTAATTGGGGCGGGGAAGTATCTAAAATAACTTTTTGTTCTACAGCGGTCAGACTCTTTTTACCCTCCAGATCTTCGCAGTAGGCGCTGATTATATTTTCCCCTTCCACCAGGTTTTCCTGGACTTCGGTTTTAAAGTTCCCCTGGGAATCGGAAAGTAAATTTATTTTCTCTTTGTTGTTTATTAGAATAACAACTTTAGTGTTTGGGGAGGCATGTCCGTTAATCTTTAGCGTTGTTTTTTCTTTAATAAACGAAGGAAGAGGATCCAAGGTGGGTGGAGGGACGGTCAAGTTTTCTTCTTTGCTAGGACCCGAGGTGGGGTAGGGAGCCCCCCGCTGCCATAAAGAGCTGTAGAAGGTAATGAAATCAATTCCCTTTAAATAGACCAAGGCGGAAAACCCCAAAAGGAAGACACTGATTAGAAAAAGATTTCGGTAAGACCTTTGTTCCTCTCGCGTTAAGCTTGAGGCTTTTCTAAAAGAAAAGGATTGGTAGGTTTTCTTTTTGCGCCTAAATTTCCTTGCCACGCCTTATATTTTATCAGTTTTGTTAAAATTTTGCAGTGGAGCCGCCCGCCGGACTTGAACCGGCCACCTACGGTTTACGATACCGTCGCTCTACCAGATGAGCTAGGGCGGCGCAAGAAATCCAAGCTAAATACAATTTTACCATGCAGCTATTATTTTTGCCGCCGAAGCATCCCACGCCCAAATCTGGTATTACTTTACTATGATTGGGACATAACGCTGTAATTTGTAATGGCGAATTTTA
>QMOK01000275.1 GCA_003648195.1 Chloroflexota bacterium
CCTCTTAATAAAAAAGCGTTGATGTGTCACTCTGAGAGAACGTGTCTTAGCGAAGCTAAGATTAGTGAACGAAGAGTCTCCCTCTCGTAAACATAGGAGATTCTTCGGGAAAAACGCCCTCAGGATGACACGTCATTGAACATTTGCGGGAGGGGAGTGAATAATTACCCTTGGTTTCGGTAGATAACCACTGGCTAATTTTGCTAAATGATTATCCTGTCACTCCCATTCTGATATTGCTTTGAACAAAGCATCGTATCCGCGCGGAAAGTGTTCTGCTAAACTGAACTTGACCACAGAACTAGTATTTCGGTAACTGCATAAAGCATCTACCAAATTCATCAACTCATTTTGTCAAAAGTCTAGTGCTAAAGATGCGTAAGCTAATGTCTTAGAAGCCCATTCAAGAACGCCAGCGTGGTTTCAATTGATTCCGTATCCCTTGTTATTTTATAATGATCTGCGTCTGGCACTATCACCAACTCTACGTGAACGCCGGCGTTTTCTAAAGCTTGGGCGAAATTTACCGACTGTTCAGGGGGAATATTCTTGTCGGCACCTCCATGCAAAACCAAGAACGGCGGTTCTCCGCCATCAATCCACGTGATAGCCGAAGCATCGGCCCAGGTTTCGGGTTTTTCTTCCAGCGTGCCCCCCAACAAGGCTTCAGCGTAAGATTTCAATCCGCCTGAGGCTTGGGCAGCGCTAGCGTAATCAAAAATCCCCGTGAAAGTTATCACACCCTGAACCCAATTTGCTTTTGGTAATTCATGCAGGCATGTGCCCCGGTATTGGCTTGGGGCGTCAACCACGCCTAACATGGCGGCCAGCGTTCCCCCTGAGGAATGTCCCAGCACGAAAACGTTGCCGGTATCAAAATTGTACTCCGCCGCGTGAGAGTGAATCCACGCTAGGGCGCAGAACGCGTCTTCCACATCCAGGGGATAGCCATTTTGGGGCCATCCGCGATAATTGCTAGACACAACCGCGTACCCTTCCTGTGAAAACATGTTTCCCCAAATAACAAACTGCTCCTTGCTCCCGTTGCCTTCGTGGAGCATCAAAACGACAGGGCGCGAACCTTTTGCTTGGCGGGGGAGATAAAGGTCAAGGATTTGCTCCTTAGCGGATGAGCCGTACTCAATGTTTTTGATGATGGCCGGTTGCGTGGGGGATGGCTCTGGAGTGGGGGTGGAAGTTGGCGACTCCGCCGTGGGGGTGGGGGCGGGAGTGCTGCTGGCGGGGTGCAACTCTTCTGGGGGCGTTGTTGGCTCGGGTTTCGCGCATCCAGAGGCTAAAGTTAAGAACAGAACACTTGCCTTGACCAACACACTGTAGAATTGTTTTTTCCCTGGTTTCATCGGAATATCTCCTTTATAGGTAAAAATTTCACCACCAACTATGTCATTGCGGGTGGAGCTTGCAGAGCGCGGCACTAGCCCGTGGGCCTCCTGTTTGAACTGGGAGGTTGCCACGCCGAGAATTAGCCTTAATCCGTTTCTATTGCCTGCAACGAAATCAATATCAAGCCCAGGTCGCGGATTTTTTCCAGCAGGCCGTGCAAGGCCGCCTGGTCTCTTATGCTGCCGGTCAAGCAGGTTGTGCCATCGGGTTGGGGAATGATGGTGAAACCAGCAAACCAGTTTGCCCAGCGTTTTCCCAGCAGCCCTTCTACCCTAATCTCGTAGGTGCTTATTTCGTCTAATTTGTGTTTATTTGTCATAGTTCGTTTGTGGTTTCTCACTTTGTTGAAACCTGAAACCTCTGAGGTCTCCAAGACCTCCGAGGTTTGACAATGTCACTGCGAGCGGAGTTCACGGAGCGTGGCAGTCTCCCCGGCTATGCAGGGGATTGCTCCGCCCAAAAAAAGCGTAGAGCCTGAAACCTCAGAGGTTTTTGAATTACGTACGATCAAAAATACCTCCGAGGCTTGGCGGCTGAGTGGTTTGACAATGGCATTATTAAGGTAGTTAAGTTCATCCTTTCTTTAGGATACTTGATAGAGGTAATTTATCATCCCTAAAATTGGTGATTATGGCGGATGACGCGAATGAAATAAATTGCAGTGCCTTCGCGGCAAAAAAAATCCCCCACGGGTTGGGTGGGGGATGGGTGAATTTTTTTGTGGGGAAAGTTGAGATTATAGCACTCCCGTTTCTTTGGCTTGATCTACGGCTTGGATGCGGCTGTGTACGCCCATCTTGCTGTAGATGCTTTTGGTGTGAGAGCGAACCGTATGTACTGAAACAACTAACTTGGCGGCAATCTCTGTGGCCGAGAGCGGGGTTGCCAGTAAACGCAGCACTTCTATCTCGCGGTCGGTGAGCGGGTCGGCTAAGGCAGATTTCTCTTGGTGTATTCTTGTGTCTTCTTCAAATGCCATCATCAGTTTGTACGCGTAAGTGGGCTTAATGCCCTGGATTAACGCTTGGTGAAGTAAGCTGCCCATCGGAGCACCTTCGTTTATGAAAGTGCGTATGTATCCTCCGGGTTCAGATAGCGTTAGGGCTTGCGTCAACGCTGTGAGCGCTTCCTTTCCATCTTTCATGGCATAGAGAGCTAACGCTTGCAAGACTAAAATTTTTATTTCTTTATGAACCCATCCAGCCGATTTGGCAGTTTTTAGCAGCCTAGCCAGCAGTTCAGATACCTTATCAAAAGTGGACGGGGATGAAGTTTGCGTAATCTGGGCGATTAGTACCCGCGCTAAGTTGATGTGGTGCAAGTCGTGGTGGAAACTGAATTCATCATCTAACTTTAAGCCGCTAGTTTCTGTCCAGCGGATGGCTCTATCTAGTTTGTCGGTGGCTATCCATAACCGCAAGCGGCATTTGTCTAGCCAGCACATCGCCCAGGGGTCCAGCGTTACTCCTTGTGAGAGTTGGTCGGCTTGCTGGAGTGTGTTCTGCGCGCCTGTAAAATCTCTCATTGCTAGTTGAACACGTGCCAGAGCGGCATATGCTTCGGCTATTAAATCCACATGGCCTAATTGAGTGCATAGGGTAATTGCGTCAGTGACAAGGGGATGCGCTTTGTCAAGTTCGTCCCACTCGCAGGCTAACTCTCCCAATTTGGCAAGAGAATACCCAGAGACTGGGAATCGCCGTCCCCCAGGCCCTAATGATAGTTCAAAGGCTTTCTGGAAAGTTTCTTCAGCTTGAAGAAGTTTGGCTTGCCTGACTTGCATCATTCCTTGGTAACACAATGCCGATGACGCTCGCTGCTGATACCCGCCTTTCAACGCCGAAGAGGCACATTCTCTAAAGGCTTGTGCCGCGTTGAGTATTTCGCCCTTTCCCCAATATGCCCCTCCGAGGGCAACGCCTATTGTGCTCCGCGTGTAATAGTCTGTGGGGGGCACAAGTTGGAG
>QMOK01000276.1 GCA_003648195.1 Chloroflexota bacterium
CACCACCATAAATATCTGATCGACCAAACCGCCTACAAAGCCACTCGTGACACCTACGATCACAGCAATCCCAATGGCAAAGATCGCCGCCAGGAAACTCACAAGGAGGACATCCCGTGAACCGTGAACGATTTGGGCGAGGGTATCGCAGCCCTGTACATCAGTACCTAAGGGATGGGCCAATGATGGCGGCTTGAGTCTGAGGGCGGGTTTGTAGCTCAAGTCCAAAGGGATAACTTGTGGCCCTACTGTGGACATGAGGAAATAGAGAAAAAGGATAACTGCCCCAGCAAGTGCCTTTCGGTTGGTTAGAAAGGTTCTCATTTTCCCAACCTAATCCTCGGGTCGAGCTTTGCGTAAAGGAGGTCAGCAAGGAAGTTAGCAACTATCATTGCCGTAATGGTTACAAAGAACAGTCCTTGTATTGCCCCAAAATCCCTCTGACCTACAGCCAAGGCGAAGAAGCGTCCTATCCCAGGATAGGAGAAAACCGTTTCGACTAGTACCGCTCCTCCAAACATTGCTCCAAGAGAAATGGCTAAGCTTGTAACCAGCGGTAGAATCGAATTTCGTCCAGCATAGGAGATGGCAATCCTCCGCTCCTTAAGGCCCCGCGCTCTTGCCGCCGTGATGTAATCCTCACCTAAAACAGAGATCGTGGAACCCTTCATCGCAAGTGTCCATCCTCCAACCGCCTCAAGCACATAGGAAAGAATTGGGAGTGCGCCATGGTATAAGCAATTCAAGATGAAAGGGATGTTGAACCCCGGAGTGAACGTGATGTCGTAAGCTCCTCTGACGGGAAACCACTTAAGCCGAACGCCTAAAAATGCGAGTAAGATCAAAGCGATAAGATAAGCTGGAGTCGCAGACATGATGGAAGCGAAACCCGTAACTACTGAATCCAAGACTCCTTTCCTTCTCCAGGCGATTAGTGCCCCAAGGATTATCCCTAATGAGAAGCTCAAAAGTAGCGAAATCGAAACCACAAAAACTGTCCACGGAAGAGTCTTCGCAATGATCCTGTTAGTCGACATCTGATAAGTTCGCGAATAGCCCAAATCGCCGTGGAGCAAGCCTTTTATATACTCTATAAATCGCTGGTATATGGGTTTGCGTGGATCGTAGCCCCACATCTCCACGGCGCGCTTGTAGGCAAGCTCGTATGGGATCCCCTGTCGTTCAACAAGCTGCATGGCCCATGTGTGACAAGGATCGCCAGGTGCTATATTAAAGAGAACAAACGTTAACAAAACACCAACAAAGATCGTTGTGAGCGCGATTATGCCCCGCTTAGCTATAATGGTAATCATAATCTAATCTCCTTATTGTCTCTCTAATTGGCAGGACAAACATCATAGCTCCCATGCTTCCACGCGACCAGACGTACCCAACGTATCACGGCGACTCCCTCCTCTGTTGCAACACAGCATACGTACGCGTTGACGTTGCAAGCCCTTCCTCTCTAAACCCCCTGATAGTCAAAGCCGCGCCAGCTTGAAGGCCACCGTTCGTACGCGAGCACCCTTTGCCAGCGGCCACGTACGCTGTTTGGGCAAACCAAGACCCTATAAGGAAACTGACACGCGTTTCCACTGCTTCAGACAAATGTACCATAGTTTTTTGCCTGATTCACTTACTCAATATCGTTGCAAGCAACTCTCACCCACTGTATAGCGGAAGTAGGTCACCCCCGTCAGGAAAAAGTCGAGCTCTTTAGTCATTCGAGTAAGATTTATACCGCAACTACCCCGCGAATCTCCTACACCTCCTCCTTAGTGCGCTTGAGACTAGCGGAGACAATTCCCACTCTCCCCATCTGAAAAGAGTCAACACCTCAGGAACTTCCTCTCTACCACTAAGTCCACCATGCTTTCTTCACGGTTTAACGCAGGCTAAAATTCCACTCACCGCAGTCCGCAAAGGACTTCACTTTCTGGTTACATGAGTGGGGCGGGGAGTTTTACCCCGCCCCTCCTTCCGTCATCTGTCATCGAACGGGTTTAAGGATCCCTTTGACCAATAGGGTAGTGTAGCATTGAGGTCCCTGAGCTGTAACACCGTCCCAGACTGGATCATCTGGATCCGGCCAACCGGTAACACGCTTGCCGTCCAGCTGGAACATGTACTCGCGTTTCTGGACAAATGGAATTAACGGGACATTCTTGTTATGAAGCTCGGCCAACTTCTCTACGATTAGCTTTTGCTCCTCAGGCTTCCAGGCTCTACCAAGCCGGTCAACCAGGAAGGCAGCCCATACCGCGTCCTTAGGATTAAGCCCCCTTCTGCCTTTCCAAGACAGCGATTCAGGGCGTGTCAAGTCCCAGCCAAAGGTGGACTGGTACCCGCTCCATGGGCTGAGAGTGCTCCAGAAGCCGACGTACCAGACCCGCAGGTGAAAATCCCCCCGATCCCATGCGTCATAGAACAGTTCTGGGGGCATCGGCCTGAGTTCCGTTGGGAAACCAAACTTGGTAAGCTGATGGCTAATATTATCAGCAGCTAACACCCAATCCTGGTACGGTCCCCAAGTTGTAATTGCGAGCTTTATCTGCTTGCCTGCCGCATCACGCCAATTGCCATCAGGCCCTCTTGACCAACCTATCCCGCGCAGGATTTTTTCGGCCTTTTGAGGATTGTACTCGTAGGTCTCCAACGTTGCTAGGAACTCAGGGGAAAGCCACTCTTCCTCAAAAGTCTTTGGAAGTCCTGTGGCGTACTTATCAATGGGAAATCCGTAGTACGCAGCGACTTCCTGGACAGCGCGTCTGTCGATCGCATAGGCGAGAGCTTTACGGAACTCTAGGATATTACATGGGTATTTATCGTAGTTGAAGTCTAAGTCAAAAAATGAAGCAGTGGGCGGAGCAACAAACCTCATCCCGGGTACAGTCAAGATTGAATCCACAGTTTCCTTCGGCACCGTGATGAAAGATAGGTCTACCTCCCCCGCCATGATGTTGTTCAACCGAGCGTTATAGTCAGCCATATGAGGCCGACATAGTACGCCATCAAACCAAGTCTCCCAGTTCTCGATCGTGTCAGCAGCCCAGTAATTAGGGTTTTTCACAAGAAGCAGCTCGGAGGTTGTGGCTGTCTTAAAGATGAAAGGCCCCGTGGTAATAGGCCTTGGCGGCTTGAACTCCTTCAGCGACGCAACTAGGGACTTGTTCGGCTCTTCTTCCACAGGCACCGTCGGGTCAACCTTCTCAGCCCACTTCCCATAGATGTGGTAAGGGTAGTTGATGAGACTGCTGATTGCGATCATCGCTTTGCCATAAGGGAATGGTGCCTTCCAATGGAAGATAACAGTATAGTCATCGGAAATCTCAACTCTGTCTAGAACGGTCCAGATGACATCATCCTC
>QMOK01000277.1 GCA_003648195.1 Chloroflexota bacterium
TAGGCTATCACCTAAGACATAGGTGGTTGTAAATTGGTGCAAAGGAGGAATTTCCCCTCGAGAAGAATAATCTGTAGCTTCAAGGCCTTCAGTAAAATCTTGAGCTTCAGCAGCTGGCGTGTCCGCGGCGGGATTTTTTTTGGTTAGATAACGCCATACCAACGCACCAGCTATCACGGCTGTAGCTAGCAATCCCCATCTAAGCCAGTTGCCTTTTCCGGTGTCGGTATCGGTATCGGCTGTCTTTGTCTCTGTTTCTGTGCCAACGTCTTCGGTTGTTTTTGGTTCTTCTGGCTGAGTTGATGCCCCTACGCTATTGCCGAAAGCGCTTATGTTGCTAACTTGCATGTTGCCTGGGTCTTGCTCTATTTTTTCAAAAATTTGAGGAGCATTTTCTCCAAGCTGTTCCCAGCGTGTTTGAGCCAGACTCTCGTCTTGATTTTTGGTATAAGAGTCAATTGACATCCGAAGGTATTCTACTTTCAAGTCCTCTCGCAGATGGGAAACAGCAGCATCTGTCCATTCTACAGGGCTAATAACCCACCCATAGATAAGGCCAAGCACAATTCCGATGATTAACCCTACTATTCCCATAATGGGAGGGCTTTCAAAAGCATTTTCAAGATGTTCGCGGATTGTTTCCATGACTATCCTCCAAATTGGCAAATAAGCGTACTAATTGTGGTGTAATTGTAAGCGAGAGTGATTAAATGTGCAATCCCCTACACATGAATGAATCTCCAGCCTCTCTGAAATTTAAACATGCCTAGATAATTATTATAACATCTTCTATTTATTCTGGCGTATAAGACCTGCAAATTCCCCAATGAGCAGAGAGACGCCTCCCCTCAGATTGCGCTTGGGGAGCGTCTCTTTTTTTGCGTGGGTTGAGATTCTTCGCTACTAGAAAAACTTCAGCGGTTTAGAAAATTGCCCTTTGAACATTTACGTTTTGCTTCATTCTGTGAGGTCATCCAGTAAAAATTCTTCTTCACATTTTTGGCATATCGCTAATTTTTTGTTCTTTGTTAACAGAAGACCACCACATTTTGGACAAGGCTGGGGAAGAGGTTGCTGCCAAACCGAGAACTCGCACTCTGGGTAATTCGCACATCCATAGAATACACGCCCTTTGCGAGTGCGCCGTTTGACAATATCGCCCCCGTCTAAGGGACAAGTAACACCTATTTTTTCTAATAATGGTTCTGTGTAATGGCATTTGGGGAAGTTGCTGCATCCAATGAATTTTCCGTGCCGGCCCCAACGTATCACTAGGTCACTTCCGCATTTGGGGCATTCTCGTCCAATGGATTCAAGCGCTGGCTTGACTTCTGGCATTTTTTCTTTGGCATATTCAACCCGTTTAGAAAACGGCCCGTAGAATTCACTCACCACGTCCACCCAGGATTGTTCGCCAGAAGCGACCAAGTCTAAATCGGTTTCCATGTTCGCGGTGAATTGTACATCAACGATATTGGGGAAGTATTCAACTAATAAGTCGTTGACTGTTTCTCCAATCTCTGTTGGCACTAGTTGCCGCTCTTCTTTCACAACATAGCCGCGCCGCTGCAAAGTTCCCATGGTGGGAGCGTAAGTGGAAGGACGTCCAATGGCGTTTTCTTCTAATGCGCGCACCAGTGAAGCTTCAGAATATCGCGCGGGGGGTTTGGTGAAGTGCTGCGAGGGAAATAATTCCACTAAATCTTGAGCTTGCCCAACTTTGATACCAAGAGGAATGCGGTCTTTGTCCTTTTTAGCTTGACGTGCTTTGCCGTTATTATTGTAATTATAAACCGCTAAAAAGCCTTGGAATTTGATAGAGGAGCCTGAAGTTCGTAAGAGATAAGTGTGTTCTTTTCCTTTGCCATCAATTCCAACTCGCAAGGTGTCGTAGATAGCAGAGGCCATTTGAGAAGCGACAAATCGTTCCCATATTAATTTATATAACTGATATTGGGCGCGTGTTAAATGTTTTTTAATGGCTTTGGGCGTATGGTTTACCGAAGTGGGACGCACAGCTTCATGTGCTTCTTGGGCACGTTTAGCCTTTGTTTTATACTGTGGAGGTTTCGCGGGGAGATATTCTGCTCCTAATTCTTCTTTTATGTATTCTCTAGCCTCTTTTTGAGCAGACTCGGCTATATTGGTGGAGACGGTTCGCATATAGGTAATTAGGCCTGTTTCGCCGCCGTTTCCGACATCAATGCCTTCGTATAGTTGCTGGGCAATAGCCATGGTTTTTTTGGCCGAAAAGTTCAATTGTCGGGATGCATCTTGCTGCATTGTGCTAGTTATGAACGGAGGAGCAGGGTTTCTGCGCTGTTCTCCACGTTTTACTTCACTAACAACATAGGCGGCTTCTCGCATATCAATTAAGATAGGTTCTACTTCCTCTTCGGTGTTGAGAGCTGCTTCTCCGCCATCTATGCGGGATAATTTCGCCACATAGGTGGCGGCATCTTGTGGAGCGTCCGATTGTCGGAGTTCGGCTTCGATAGACCAATATTCAACAGGGATAAAGGCCTCAATTTCTCGCTCACGTTCCACAACCAAACGCAAAGCTACCGATTGTACGCGCCCTGCCGAAAGCCGGCCTCTAATCTTCTTCCACAAAATAGGGCTAATGCTATAGCCTACCAGACGGTCTAAAATGCGGCGTCCTTGTTGAGCATTCACCAAATCCATATTCAAGCTGGCAGGGTGTTGAAAAGCCTCCTCAATTGCGGGACGTGTTATTTCGTGAAAAACAACACGTTTGGTAATATCTGGGTCCATGTCCGCCGATTCCAACAAGTGCCAAGCTATGGCCTCACCTTCTCTATCAAGGTCGGTGGCAAGGTAAATTTCCTTTGCCTTCTTCGCCAAGGTTTTGATCTCTTTTACAATATCACGCTTTTCGTTGGGAACCCGGTAGCGAGGCTCAAAATTATTCTCCACATCCACTGAAAGCTTAGATTTTAGCAAGTCTCGAACATGCCCAGCAGAAGCTACTACTTTATAGCCTTTACCTAAGTAACGCCCAATGGTGCGGGCCTTGGCCGGGGATTCAACAATTACCAATTTCCCTTTGCGCTTCTTCTCATTGCGGCGGACGGAGACCTTAGGCGGCTCCATTCCTTCATGCGCTTCGGTACGCCCCATTCGAAACATTTTCGTCCCGCATACCGCGCAAGTCCCCTGCGTAGCAGGCGTGCCAGTAGCCGTAAAAACGGGAGTAGGGTCTTGCATTACTTGTTTTTCTTTGCATTTTAGACAATATGACTTCAACTGTATTTCTCCAATAAGCTAACATTAAAGAGCAAATTAGCTTTCAAACAACACTTGGCCTGATTCATTACCCAGGCCAAGATACCACCACGCTCCTTAA
>QMOK01000278.1 GCA_003648195.1 Chloroflexota bacterium
GGTTAAGCAGTTGCGAGCGAATGTAGGAACCGAAAAATTACAGGTGAAATATCTTACTTGGGGGATTGTGGTAGCAGCAGGATTTGGTTCTTTGACAAACATTTTTATTCCGCTTTTCTTTAGCTTTTATGATATTCAGAATTTTGGGCCCCTAGCAACCCTTTTTTTGGTGGGTTTTACTACCTACGCCATTGTTAGGCACCGATTGATGGATATACGGGTGGCGGTGCGGGCGGGGTTGTTTCGATTGATGATGGTGGCGGTGTTGGCGTTGTTTCTGGTCGGCGCAGTTAAGGTTTATCAGGTTTCGGGTGCTCCCTTAACTATAGAAAATCTGACTTCGGCGGCGGTAGCGATTGCCTTTTTGATGGCCTTCTTTTATCGTCCCCTAGAAATATGGCTTAAGGCGGCTACCGACAGGCTGTTTTTTCAGAAAGAGTATTCTTATCAGGAGCTTTTGCGGAATTTGGGTAAAATAATGGCCCAGAGTGTGGATTTGGAAGAAATACTGGGGCATTTGGAAAATACTCTTAAGGAAGTGATGAAGGTGAACTATGTGGGTTTTGTAATAAGTTCAAAGTTAAAAGTGAAAAATGGAAAAATAGGAGAAGAATTCAACAGTCAGGGCAGACGAAATGAAAAGGGGGGAGTAGAGCTGACCCTTAGGGGATTTGAAGGGATAGGTTACCCTTGGTCAGTGGATAATTTGTTGTTGGAGCAGATGAAATTTGAGCCTAAGATTATAGTAACCGATGAGCTTTCTCGCGAAGTTGCGGAAATGCCGGAGACGCCTCGGCGTTTGCATCAGAAACAGATTGTTGCCGCCCTTAAAAAACTTCACGCTGGGGTTTTGGCCCCTTTGCCTTCTAAAGAGGGTTTAATTGGCTTAATGGTTTTGGGCGAGAAGAAGAGTTTGGACGCTTTTACGGTTCAAGATATCCAAACTTTGGAATCCTTAATCTACCAGGCAGGTATTTCTATTGAAAATGCTGCGCTTTTTGCCGAGGTTAAAGACTTTAACCGTAGATTACAGCAGGAGATTACCATTGCTACACGCAATTTGGCCATTAAAAATAAAAATCTCTCCGTTCTGCGCAAGCTTGACCAGGTCATTATTAATACCCTGGATTTTGAAGAAATGGGCCAAAAATTGGCAGATATTGTTTCCTGGGAAATGGGATATTTGGGCGCTTTGGTTTGCTTTATTGATAACAAAGAAAATAAATTAAGGGGCTTGGCTGTTTCCAATACGCCATCGTTGAATAAGGTTAAACAGATGCTGGGAGCTGATTTAAAAACTTTCTCTTTAGATCTTGATGTTGATCCTTCCAACCTTTTGGCAAGGTCAATAAAAGAGCACAAAGCCTTTTATTCCAATGAGTTGGCCGATTTTCTAACTCCAATTTTGGATAAAAAAACTGTTCAAAAGATACAGGAAGTTACGGGAATTGAGCATTTTTATGGTTTTTCTCTTTCCTCCAAAGGACGTTCGTCGGGGGCGATGTTAATTGGTCTGCCTCGGGCCTACGGAGACCTTGGTCCGGGGGAAAGAGAGCTAATACAGGGCTTTGTTGAGGAATCGGGGATTGCTTTAGACAATGCCCGCATGTACTCTGAGCTAAAGAGGATAAACCAGCAGTTGGAGCGCGCCAATCAGCGTTTAAGAGAACTGGATAAGATGAAAGATGAGCTGGTTTCTATTGCCTCCCATGAGCTAAGAACCCCGATGACGGCCATTAAATCTTATGTTTATATGGCCCTTTTTAGAGAAAGAGAGGGAATTTCGGATAAGGCCGCTGATTATTTGCAGAAAGCCTACGATTCTACCGAAAGGATGATTAGGTTAATTAATGATATGCTTTCGGTTTCCAGATTGGATACTGGTAGGCTCACGGTAAATCTTAGAAAAGATGATGTGCAGGAAATCATAGAAAGAGTTCTTTCCGACTTGGCAGTTAAAGCTAAGGAAAAGAATATCCGTTTTATTTTTAATAAAAAAGAGGATTTGCCGCTGGCCTGGATAGATCCGGACAGAATAAGTGAAGTTCTAATCAATCTGGTGGGGAATAGTATTAAATTTAGTTTTCCTGGAGGCGAGATTGAGGTTAGGGTAGAATCTAGGGATAAAGAGATTTTGGTATCTATTCGTGATGAAGGCCCAGGTATTCCTAAGGAGGATATTCCTCGGTTGTTTAAGAAATTCGGCCGTTTGCAGCACTCTTTTGCCACCATGGCGGAAACACAGGGGGGGACGGGGTTGGGTCTCTATATCAGCCGCGGGATTGTGGAACTCCACGGAGGCAGAATTTGGGTGGAAAGTGAAAAAGGAAAAGGAAGTACCTTTTTCTTTACCCTTCGGCGGGCTCAAGACTAGCAATCTTTTAATGGGTTCAGCGGTGTCCGGGGTTAGTATTGAAGGTGGCAGAAGAGCGGTTTTGTGTGCATGAGGAGTGTTATCTAGACTGTCATCTCGCCATTTCTAAGGACACGGGTGCATTAGCAGTTTTTTAGTTTGTGCGATATCATTCCAGGGATACTCGGTAACTCCAAAACACAGGCTCTTTTCATGAGCTTTGCCGCAGATAATGACCACATCTCCCTCTTGTGCCAAACAGAGAGCTTTTTTAATCGCGTTCTGTCTAACCAGAACGTTTTCTAAAGTATCATCGTAGCGGATAATTTCTTGATGATCGGAAGCGGTAGAACGCCAGCCTTTTTCAATTGCGTCATTAATCTTTTTTAAACTTTCTGTACGTGGATCCTCGGCGGTAAGGATTGTAACGTCGGCGTACCGGGCGGCAATTTGTCCCATGAGAGATCTCTTGGAAGGATCTCTCTTTCCGGCACAGCCAAAAACAACAAGCAGTTTATTTTTCTTAGACTTCTTTAATTTTGCAACCGATGCCAAGACATTTTTTAACCCGTTTGGGGTGTGGGCAAAATCAATAATGACATAAAAGGGCTCTTTTTGTAAAACCTCAGTTCTGCCCGGAACTCGATCCATGTTTTTTAGTCCCCGAACTACCTTCTTTTCTTCTATGTCCAATAAACAGCCTACTGACAAGGCTGCTAGGGCGTTACTGACATTATATGCCCCTATCATGGGTATACAAACCGGCTGCTTAAACGAGGTTTTCTCTCTTCCTAGTTTAATTTCCACGTTAAAACAGAAACTTTCGTTGCCGTGGGATTGGATATTTTTGGCAGTGACCAGATGTTTAAGGTTCTTCCTTGTTGACCTTGTTGAGTAAAAAATCTCATTTCTAGCCAACGATTTCATGCGGTTAAAGACTAACTCATCATCAAGATTGATCACCGCAAACCCGCTGTCTTTTAAATGTTTTTTGACCAGCAAGGA
>QMOK01000279.1 GCA_003648195.1 Chloroflexota bacterium
GATTTCAATTTTTGAATTGCTTAACCAGATCGTCAAGCAGAATTTAGGCCAATATGTTTTAAAAGCTGGGAGCGCAGACACGTTTCTTTATTTTGGTCAGAAAACAACAGACCATATCAATATTGAGCTTTCTTTCTTTGGAGACAGGGTTAATTTGGTTAATGGGTATGAATGTGAATTAATTCCCTCGCAAAATGGCTCCTTGTTCTTTGGAGAAGAAGCGGTGTTGTTTCATGATCGTTCTGAATACCCTAAGCCCAAACATGAATTATTAGGAAGAGGACATACGCAAACACTGCTATTTGAATCAGCGGAAAGTGCTCGATATACTGTAGCTGCGCATGTGATCAAAGCATTACGTAGTTGGCGGGTATATCATTTTCACGATACCAGCGAAACTGCAAAGCTAAAAGGAACTGGCGATATTCACGACAACAGAGACTTGCGCGATGATGCCTCTAATTTGGCCGCCTTTTTGTATCTACTGCAAGAGAAACACCCTCAACATTATAAAAAAATTGTCTCTACAATTCGGCTTGTGGCCCCATTTTTCGATGATTTCAATTTGACGCCCAGTCGACTAAATTCAGAGAAAATCCGGCTGGAATGGCAGGAAAAAGGGTCTGATATTTATTTCAACGCCCACGCCCTCTCTGACGGAACATTGCGCTTTATTTGTTTGACAACTTTGCTGCAAATGCCAGATCTGCCAGCCGTTATTGTGATTGATGAACCCGAATTGGGCTTACATCCCTTTGCAATCTCGTTATTAGCGGCAATGTTACGCAGTGCTGCCAAGCGAACACAAGTCATTGTTTCCACGCAATCAGTGACCTTGGTAAACCAGTTTAATCCCGAAGACGTCATCGTTGTAGATCGAGTGGATAACCAATCTGTTTTCCAAAGATTAGATACCGCAAAATTAAAGAACTGGTTGGAGGAATACGGGGTTGGAGACCTGTGGGAGAAAAATCTAGTAGGGGGGCGGCCAAAATGACCAAGATTTTTATTTCCGTCGAGGGACAAACTGAAGAGACTTTTGTTACAGAAGTTTTGAAGCCTTATTTCGAGCCACAACAATTGTATTTGATTCCCGTTCTTGTGAAAACCCGCCGTATGCCAAATGCACCTGATTTTCGCGGGGGATTTGTGCCTTATCGAAAGGTTAAAAAAGAACTTCAGGGGCTTCTGGGGGATACAAGTGCCGCTGCCGTGTCAACCATGTACGATTTTTACGCTCTAGGTAGAGATTTTCCTGGCATGGATACCATACCAAATGGATCTGGTAGGGACAGAGTTGCTCACTTGGAACAATTTCTGCTGGGCGATATTGATAGTCGCCGTTTTCGACCATATCTTCAATTACATGAATTTGAATCCTTTCTTTTTGTTGATGTTGAAACAACCGCGAATTTGCTTTTGGGTGATAATAATGCCCTACAAGAATTGCAAAATATAAATAGACAGTTTCCTACTCCTGAAGAAATAGATGATGATCCTAACTCAGCTCCATCAAAGCGGATTGAGAGAATATTTCCAGAATATCAAAAAGTGCTTGATGGACCCTTAATTACAATAGAGGTTGGGTTAGAAAAACTTCGCACAACCTGTGCCCATTTCAACGCCTGGCTTACCTGGCTTGAATCGTTAGTATAGGGGGGAGAATGCAATTACCCTACGTCATTGACAACCGAGAACACACTCTGGCGGATGTACTCAACCGCCTGTTGCGCCACGATGACGTCCATGCTCTGGACGTAGCCACAGCCTACTTCAACATTGGGGGATTTGACCTCCTGCGGGAGAGTCTGGACGGGCTGGACTCTTTCCGCTTATTGCTGGGCGCAGAGCCTGGGAGCGGAGACGATATTGGCCTGCAGGTGCGCCGCGATCTGAACGCCGCTCCCTTTGATGAGGAAACCCTCCACCTGGTGGAAACCCTCATCCGCTACCTGCGGCGAGAGAGCGTTTTGGTGCGTCTCTACGAGGGCGGATTTCTCCACGCCAAAGCTTATCTGAGTTTTGCAGATACTGTCCGTGGGGATAGATTTACCCCCGTGGCTGGAATCGTTGGCTCCAGCAACTTCACCCGCGCGGGGCTGACATCTAACCAGGAGCTTAACCTGACCCACAAGTCCATCCTCTCCCCCGGCGAGGTGGAAGATGCTTCCGCGGCGGCAGCCGTGCGTCCCCTCCTGCAGAGCGCGGAAACCTCCCCAACGGCACAGCCTATCCCCCAGCCTGATGTCCCACTTCTGGACACATCCACCCGCCAGGCGGTCAAGAGCGAAGTCGGCGCCCGCGCCATTCTGGAACTTTTGGACTGGTATGACACCCGCTGGGGCGAATCCCAACCCTACAAAGACGAACTCATCGCTCTCCTGAACGAATCCAAGTTTGGGGATTATGAATACACACCCTATCACATCTACCTGAAAACCCTCTACGAATATTTCAAGGATGAGTTGGGGGAAGACGGCCTTGAACCGGCTGGGACGCGCTCGGCCATTGACCTGACCGAGTTCCAGGGAGACGCGGTCAAAAAGGCACGCCGTATTCTTGACCGCTACGATGGGGTTATGATCGCCGACTCCGTGGGGCTGGGTAAGACTTGGATTGGCAAGAAATTATTGGAGGATTACGCCTATCACCGCCGTCAAAAAGCGTTGGTAGTTTGCCCTGCCTCCCTGCGTGAGATGTGGGAAAAAGAACTCCGCGAAGCCACCATTTCCGCCGAAGTGGTCTCCCAAGAAATCATGGGGCGCGAGGAGTTTGACACGCGGCCTTATGAAGATGTAGACGTCATTCTCATTGATGAATCTCACAACTTCCGCAACCATCTTTCCAATCGTTACGAAAACCTGGGGCGTCTAATTGGCGGCAATGGTGGAAGAGGTAGAGACGGGGAACGCAAGCGTCTAATTTTGCTTACCGCTACGCCCATCAACAATACCATTTTTGACCTTTATAGCCAGATTATGCTCTTTGCCCAGGGCGACCGGGGATACTTCTCCGCCGCTGGGATAGGCGACTTGCGTAAGTTTTTCCTCAATGCCCGGCGTCAAGCCAATCATTCTCACGGGAACCAGATGGTCGCTATCTTCAACCTCTTAGAAGAAGTGGTTGTGCGCCGGACGCGCTCCTTTATTCGCGATACCTATCCAGAAGCCACCATCGGTGGAAAACCTATCCATTGGCCTAAACGCAAACTCCGTACGATTGAATACAATCTTGCCAAAACCTACACTGGTCTATATGGAGACATCGTAGCCGGGATTGAGTCGCTGCACTTATCCCCCTACAGTTTGGAAGATTACAAGCAGACTGGCATTCAACGGGACA
>QMOK01000280.1 GCA_003648195.1 Chloroflexota bacterium
GGGGGCTGGGAGTGCTGTTTACCCCGTGGACGGGCGGCCAGTCTCTAAGGTGGGTTGGGTGTGCCAATTACGTTGAGAGCGGCGAAGACGCCTTGGACGCAATTGCCAACGGCGAGATAGACCTCTCCCAAACGATTACGATTGAGGGTCGGTCTCTACCCGCCCCCACGGATTGTTCCGCTGGGGAAGGGGAGGTACGCTTGGAAGACCGGTTATCCCCCAATGAGATCATGCTCCACGTGAATGCCAATCTGCCAGGGTGGGTGCTGTGGTCTGAAGTTTGGTATCCCGGTTGGCGGGCGTGGGTAGATGGGCAGCCGGTTTCTGTGGAAAGGGGAGATTATTTGTTCCAGGCGATTCCCGTTCCGGAAGGGCAACACGTGGTGGTGGCGGCTTATCGCCCGGTCTGGTTTTACGCGGGCGGGGTAGTGAGCTTGCTGACGTTGATGGGGGTATTTTTTTTCTTCTGGCGAAGAAAAGAGCATAGCGTGGAATAGCTTTGCGTTTTGAATAGTTTAAGCAAAAAAGGGCAGCTAAATGCTAGCTGCCCTTTTTGTTTTTATTTGTGAGAACGGATTTAGTTAGGGCAGATTGCCTACTACATCAAAGGAGTCTAAGATGTGACCCCAAGCATCAATATCTTCATCAGTATTCACTTGAACCTGAACCAAGATTAAGAACGCTAATGGGTCGTTGATTGGACGTGCGCCAATGACCGCTACTGTTGTATCGGAACATGTCCAATAGTCAACGGCGCCCTCGTAAAACCCGTCTGTGTAATCTTCGCGGCTGTCACGTTCGCAATCGTCTTCGTACCAATGAAGAGTGCCGTCTAGTAATTGGATGTAACCGCCGATGTCGCCCCAATCTTTGGAGGCGGAGAAGTTAATTCCAGAGACGCTATAGTAGGAATTAAAACCATCTAGGTCGTAAGAGGCGATTACGTTTGCGGCTTTAAAATGGATGTTGCCCCAGTTGCCTTCCCATATTCGTCCATCCATCTCGCTCCAGGAGTTTGGAATGTCTACAGAGAGAGCGCCTGTGTTATCGGTGATATTCATATACCCTGATGTTGTGTTGCCTCCGGTATTGACGTTTCCGCCTGTGTTATCGCCGCCGGTGTTCACAACTTGAGATTGGGTGAGGGCCGTGCCATTGAGTTGACCAGCCAATATTTCATTGGTGTCGAAACGCAGAACTTCCATGGCTATTGTGTCGGTTGTGGTGTGGGTGCGGATGATGTCACAATAGTCTGCCATTGTCCCATCGGTGGCCAGGGAGAGGTCTTCCATGCTGAGGATGATGTCTCCGGGCAGTATTCCTGCTCTATCGGCAGGGGAACCGGGTTTCACGGATGAGGCCCAGATGCCTGTTATGCTTCCGTCTTCAGACATAACGGCTGTGGCGTTGACGCCGATGGAATCAACATTTTCTCCTGTTCGGAGTCTTTCAATGAGAGGGGCGGCAATATCATATTTGATGGCGAAATATTGGTCTGCATTGGAGCGAGAACTGTAGTTGACGCCAACAACTTTGCCATCTGCGGTAACTAGGGGCCCGCCAGAGTTTCCGGGGTTGATGGTGGCGTCGTGCATAAGAACAGAGTCTACCGAAGCCCAGCTTGTTTCACCATTGGCGTTTTCTTTGGAAACGATACCTTTTGTGAGTGTGTATTCTGGTTCTCCTAAGGGGAAGCCGGCGGTATAGATGTCAAGTCCCACGTTCGGGGGATTTTTGTACCAAGCCAGGAATGGGTAACCCTCGCCTTCGATGTCAATTACTGCCAGGTCGGAACATTCTGAGACGCCGAGAATTCTGGCATTGTATGTTTTTGAAGTGTCTCCACCAATCCATACTTTAAGCATTCCGGCTCCGGTGACAACGTGGTTATTTGTCACCGCTATTCCTGATGGATCAATGATGAAGCCTGTGCCTCTTCCAGCACCTTCGTATTCTCCATATTGAGGGTCTACATACGTGCCCACGGCTTCAATTTGAATAACGGCTTTTTGGACGTCTTGGAGATTAGAAATAGGCAATGGCCCGGCGGTCTCTGGCTGACCGGCTTTTTGAGCAGGAGCTTGCTCTTCTTGGGCAGATGGTTCTTGAGTTTCTTCTGATGATGAGAAGTTGCAAGCAAGTCCCACCAACATAATAAAAATTACTCCCCATAAAATAGGTTTGAGAGTTTTTAAATGCATTGTATGCCTCCTAGAGTAGTTATATTGTTATCCGAATTTATATGAGGGGTAGTATATCATTAAAAAGGCTAGGGTTATATAGCTGTTTCAGCCTTTACTCAGGGTAAGAGCAGTTGGCTCTCGTGAGCTTTTCATTTCTCCCTTGTCAATCTTTTCTACCTCTTGTATTATGAAGCTGAAATGCGAATATGACACCATCCCCGCGCGTTACTTTTTATTCCCTTACCCATTCACTGGACCTAAAATGTCAAAAATTGATCATTTGTTGGAATACATTCATTGGATTACTAAACTAAATGTCTCTCCTGAGCTAGCCAAGGAAGTGGATAAAACTCGCCTCGACCTGTTAAACTCATTAGAAAATAAAGGGATTCAGTTCGCTTTCAATGGCACTAAGCCCCATATTGGGGCACTATCGCCAGGGTGTTTGACCTGCGGCCAAGGGACATGGTCTTGTCTTTACATCACAGGCGCTTGCACTGCCAATTGTTTCTTTTGCCCTCAAGACCCCCAAGGAACTATTGACCGTTCTCCCGTGGCCGAGAGCATCCCCTTTGATGATGCTGACGCGTACGTAGAATACCTAGACAAATTTGCTTTTAAGGGCGTTGGTTTTAGCGGCGGAGAACCTCTTTTGAGATTGGATAGAGTATTAACCTTTCTGACCAAGATCAAGCAGCGATTTGGGGATAGCATGTACATCTGGCTCTACACAAACGGCGATTTGGTCAACGAAGAAATTCTTCGCAAACTGGCGGCAGCGGGGTTAAATGAAATAAGATTCGACATCTTTGTCAGTGATTATGATCTAAAAGCGGTCAAAATGGCCCGCGAATTCATAAAAACAGTCACTGTTGAGATTCCATCCCTGCCAGAAGATCACGAAAAATTAAAAGAACGTTTGCCGGAAATGGAAAAAATAGGAGTTAATCACCTAAATATTCATCAGCTTGTCGCCACTGAGCATAACTACAAAAACATGCTTGCCCGTGAATACACAATTTTCCCCCCGCTGGCTTTTAGGCACTGCCCAATTAAAGGGTCAGAGGAGGCTTCTTTGCGTTTGTTGGAATATGCTGCCGACCAAGGTCTTTCCTTGCCCATTAATTTTTGCACGCACGTTTACAAAGCCAGGTTCCA
>QMOK01000281.1 GCA_003648195.1 Chloroflexota bacterium
AGACAATTTGGGCTATCTCTTCAAGGCGCAGCCCTTCGGGGATGGTTAGCTTGACATCAAATGTCCCGTGCTGGAAAATTTTGTACATCTCCGCTAAACTCATTGAAGAGCCGAGCTTATAATCTCCTGCCTGGATGCCCAATCCCTTTTTTTGTTGAAGGATGAAGAAGATCTTGGCAAAAAATGTTGACCGGATAAGCTGGTGGTCATTTAATTTTTTAATGACGCTAAATCCGCTTTCGCCTGGTTGGATGGTAAGATCTATCTTTCGGTCTGCGGCGGCGGTGATCGGTTTATAGACAGATTGGTGGTAATAATAACAGGCAAAACCTAGTGTAGTAGAGAAAATAGCGGCTATGATGAGAAAAAAATAAAAAGCTGGTCTGCGGGTCATGCTTGTTTACTTTTAATAAGGATTGACCTGTTGGTAAATCACTAAAGTTTTGCGGTTTTTTGCTTGTTTTGTATATTTTGGAGGTAATTGTCCAGTATTATTTTGGCGGCAAAGGCGTGCTCCAGGAATTTGCGTTTTTTTTGGGGGACACCTGATTTAATCATTAATGCTACAGCATCGCTGGAGGTTAAGGTTTCATCTGAATAGAAGACTTTTAACCCCAATTTTTCTTCCAGAAAGGCGCCAAAATTTTTAACCTTCTTGGCGCTTTCTTTTATTTTACCATCTTCAAGAGGCAGTCCTAAAACGAGTGATTTAACCTCGTATTCTTTTAAGATTGGCTTGAGTTGGGAAATGATGTGGTCGAAATTCCGGTATAAGACAACCTTCAGCGGGTGGCTGATTTGGTTTTTAAAACCTATCGCCAGGCCAAGAAATTTTTCTCCGTAGTCAATACCAAGGATGGACATTAAAAATAAAGCACTCCTAAAACTGCTATTATCCAGAGAACGGCGGTAATTTGTAGTTTTTTGTCATTTAGGATAATTTCGGTGGGGTCTCCTCCTTTGTTTAGTTGAAAGAGGTTGTAATAATAGCGAAAGATGCCATAGTAGGCAAAGGGAACGGTAACTAAGAGATTTCTCCCGCCGGTGATGGTGAGGGTGCGGCTGTCTACCGTATAGAGGGTGTAGAAAACTGCCAAAGAGGCGGCGGTGACTGTGATCATTTGCTCAATAAATTTAGGGGAATATTTTTCTAAAGCCGGCCGGTGATTGGCGGCTTCTTTTTCCAGCAGTTTTAGTTCGTGGTGTCTTTTCCCAAAAGCGATAAATAAGGCCAGCAGCCCGGTGCAGATGGTGATCCAGTGGGAGAGTTCCACTTTGATTACTGCGGCGCCGGCGGCAATTCTTAGTATAAAAAAAAGAGCAAAGCACATGGCGTCTATGATGACTAGGTCTTTAAAAATTTTGGAATAGGCGATGTTTGAGATGAAATAGGTCAGGAGAATAAATGCCAGCCAAGGGGTTAGCAGGCAGGAAGAAAACAAGCTGATTGAAGCGGCGGCAAAGGCGCAAAATAGGGCTGGTTTAATATTTAGTTTGCCTGAGGCGATAGGGCGGTTTTTCTTGACCGGGTGCAGTTTATCCTTTTGAATATCAAGGGTGTCGTTAACGAGATAAACAGCGGCGGACATTAGGCAGAATAGTGTAAAGGTGGCCGCAGTTTTAAAAATGGAGGGGGGGTGGAAGATTTTTTGGGCGAAGAGGAGGGGAGCGAAAATAAAGCCATTTTTTAACCACTGCCGAGGGCGGATGGAGATAATAAGATTTTTTACAGTTTCACTCATGGTTGGTCTTAATTATTATGGCCGGGACATAACTTTAAGATTTAACCGCGAAGCCCGCCGCCTTGGAAGCGGGTGTCACCCCGTTTGCGTCGGACATTTGTCACTCGTTATCTTTTGTTTTACACAATCTTGAATCAAAAATCAAAATTTCATCCCCCGTTTGTTTTCTGCCCTCTTCATTTAAAATTTCTGAATCACCGGTTCGGTGGAGTTTACCGGAGATATTCTTTTTGGTCTGTCCGTGCCTAACTAAAATTAGTTGAGTCATGAAATATTAGGATTGTGGGATTATTGTATGGCTAATACAGGCCCTAACTGTTTTAACCACAAAAAACCGGGTTTAGAATAGAAAGTCTTATTTTAGTTTTTGCAAACGTTCTTGAATTAGCCGAACTTTCCCTCGGTCTTTTTCTCTCCCCGCTTGCTGATAAAACGATAGCTCTGATTCCAAAGACATGCAGGGAATTTTTAATCCTTCTTTTTCAATCCAGACGAGGTGTTTTTTAAAATTCTGAGGGCGAAGCGAGTTTTTTTTATTGCTGACCACATGAACTTCAATTCCCTCAATCTGAAATTGAGTTTCTTTATAACCCACCTCTTTTTCTTTAGCTACCGTGCTTTTAAAAATTTGGCTTATTTTTTCAATTCCCTCATCATCAGTCAGCAAATCTAAATCACCGGGAATTATTTCAATTCCCTGGAGAGAAAGATTAAATGTACCGAGGAGAGCAAAATCAATCCCGTCAAGTTTTTTCAGTAAAATTTTTAAAACTTTTAAAAATTTTTCCAATTGCTCGTTCATATTTAAGGGCTAGCGTTGGGTTTAAGACTTTTTAAGCACTCCGAGCTTTTCTAATTCCTTCTTTATGTCGTTATTATTAGTAAAAAGAAGGGTCTTGATGCCTATGGCCCGCGCACCCTTTAAATACTCTTCTAAATCGTCAATAAAAATGGCTTCATCCGGATTTATTCCAAGTTTATCGAGAGCCAGTTCATAAATTTTTTGATCAGGCTTGAGAATTTTTACTTCAGAGGAAATAATAATCTCATCAAATAAATTGTCAATGTCGGTACCGAAATAAGTTTTAATTATCGGTCTCATTACAAGCCCAGAGGCGTTAGACACGAGAACGGTCTTTAGCCCGGATTTTCTTACATTTTTAATGATTTCCACTAAACCCATATTGGGCATTGAGCCGTTAAAAGATTCATTAACAAAATCCCAGAAGTCTTTCTCGCTCCAACCCTGTTCGCGCTTTATTGCTTCTTTTTCGTTTTCATCATCTAGAGAAAAAGCCATTCTCTTAAAAATCCTCATATCGGAGTCAGAAAATTGATGGCCCGGTTTATCCAAAATAAGAGTTCCGTTTAGATCGAACAAAATTGCTTTGTATTGATTCATGGTTCTAGAGAGTGGGTCATAAATGCCTGACTTGGTTGTAATAGTGTACCCTTGCCGTGTGCCTTTGTGGCACTACGGTTATTGCGCGCTCAGGTCGCAGACTAACCGCAGTACCATTCGGTACATGGCAAGAGTCTGCTATTACCCGTAAAGTGGAAAGCCACACTGGCAAGA
>QMOK01000282.1 GCA_003648195.1 Chloroflexota bacterium
ATCCCAACCCCCCAGTTTACCAATTTACCATTAAAACCATGAACAAATTTGAAATTGGCGTAAAAATATATTCTAGCGACTGGCTGCTAAAATATGGCTTTTCCCCTCGCGAAGCGGCACGCGCCCTAAAAGATTGGGGCATAAGCTTCGTGTTAGCGCAGAGCCGTTTTCTCCACATGCCAGACAGCGCGGTAGATAGCGAAACCCCGGATGGGGCTTCCTATACCAAAGAAGATGACCTCGCTTTTCGAGCAGCTTTGGCTGAGGAGGGCATTGACTACTGGGCTACGGTTTGCACCTTTTTCAATCCCGCCGCCATTGACCAAAATCCCGACCTGCGTCCGCTGGGGTCTGATGGCCGCCCCATGGAGCAAATAGATTGGTATATTGGCATTGCTCCCTCCCAAGAAGCGTATGTGGCCGAGCAAGTATCCGCCATAGAAAAAGCGGTTCGAGAATTACGCCCCGATGGTGTTTTCTTATCATTTACTCGGTGGCCCGGCTTTTGGGAGTTGTGGATGCCCCATCACCGGCGGCAAGATTTTCCGGAATACAGTTACGATACTCACACCCTCCAACGTTTTGCCCGTGAGACTGGCATCAACCTCCCCGCCAGTGACCCCCAAGAAATTGCCCAATGGATAGAAAAACACGCCCGCGCGGAGTGGACAAATTGGAAGTGTGACCTGGTCGCCAACATTATCCGCCAAGTGAAAGAAGCTAGCCAGCGAATTCAACCTGACGCGCAAATTATGCTCAACACACTCCCGTTTCGAGCAGTAGATTTCGACAACGCCCGCGAAAAAGTTTTTGGGCAAAATGTTGAGACACTTAATGAAGTGGTAGACATATTTGAAGTGATGACCTATCATCAAATCCTCAAACAACCCACGGCGTGGATACCGGGCGCGGGGCTGGAAGTAAAGGCGCGGTCGGGACGAAAAACGGTCTGCACCATTCAGGCCGCTCCGCTCTACTTGGATGGTATTTACAAAAAAGATCAGCGTTTGCCAACCTTGGATGCTCAAGAATTCACAGAGGCGGTTAATGCTGTAGAATCCGCTGGTTTAGACGGCATTGTCATTTTTACATGGACTGACTTATTGAAAGAAGTTTTTATTCACGGCAATACTCAGCGCATTGAAGCCATACGTGCCGCTGTAGAACACCGTAAGCAACGATTGGTATCTTAGATAACACAAAGGTTTTTATTATGCAAAAATATTTTTTAGGCATTGACGTTGGCGCTACAAAGACTCATGCTCTGATAGCGGACGAGACAGGCCAAGTATTCGGTTTTGGAGTCGCTGGACCTGGCAACTACGAAGCAGTGGGCTGGGATGGCTACCGCGCCGCCTTGAGAACTTCTACAGAAGAAGCCCTATCCTCGGCAGGGGTCACTCGTGACCAGATCGCGGGAGCAGGTTTTGGCGTGGCAGGCTACGATTGGCCCGTGGAGCGTCCCCCAACCATAGACGGAATTGTAACCTTAGAACTGAACTGTCCCTTTGAAGCCGTCAACGATACCATTATTGGTCTAATGGCTGGAGCCACGCAAGGGTGGGGTGTTGGCCTTGTGGCGGGAACCAGCAATAATTGTTGGGGTCGAGATAAAAACGGGCGAGAAGCCCACATCACCGGAAGCGGTATCCCTTACGGAGAGTTTGGCGGGGCGGGCGAAATTGTTTGGAAAGCCGTCCAAGCCGTCTCGCATGATTGGTCTCGCCGTGGACCATCTACTCAATTAACAGATGTCTTTGTTCAGCACGTGGGAGCCAAAGACACCACCGACCTCCTTGAAGGCATGCGTTTTGAGCGTTATCATATTGACTCTGGGGTTGCCCCGCTTGTTTTCCAGGCCGCCGAGGCTGGAGACGAAATTGCCCGCCAGATAATTGTCTGGGCTGGGCGCGAATTAGCAGGCTCTGCAATTGGCATCATCCGCCAGCTTGAATTTGAAGAATTAGAATTTGAGGTCGTCATGGCTGGCAGCATTTTCAAAGGCGGCTCATTGCTGCTTAATCCGCTGAAAGAAAGCATCCTAGAAATAGCCCCGCGAGCGTGCTTTCAACTCTTAGAAGCTCCCCCTGTGGTAGGCGCAGTTCTTCTGGGCATGGAACAAGCTGGTATAAACTTTGCCTCGGTGCGCGAAACGCTGATAGAAAACACAAACACGTTGCGAAGCGCGAGTTAAGAAGTGCGTGAAACTCCTGCCCCCACCCTACCTCCCCCAAATGCGACAAAAAACGGTCGAATTTAGGGGAGGAGAGCGACTTCCCCCCAAATTCCTGCTTTTGGCATTTGGGGGGATTGAGAGGGGGGCTAAGGTTTAACCAACAATTTTTAGCACCCCCGCAAGTCTCCAATCCTGAAAATTGGCTAAAACACGCTAATGGAGACCTTCTACGAGCATGTTGTTGCTCGCCGCTCGTCCTTATCACCCCGTTACCTCGTTACCTCATCACCTATCTTGGAGAACACTATGCAATGGGAAAATCTTACCTCTCTCGATTTTGAAAAATACGTAAAACAATGTGGGGGCGTTGGCATAATACCGGTGGGTGCGTTAGAAGCGCATTGCTCGCATTTACCGTTGGGCACAGATACATTTAACGCCCACGCTACTGTTTGCGCGGCGGCAGAGCGTGAAGCCGCCATCGTTTTCCCCGCTTACCCTTCCGGCATTGATGTTGACACCGCCCATTTGCCTGGCGGCATGGCTCTTCAATTAGACCTGGTTTTTGCCCTATTAGAGAATATTTGCGATGAAATGGCTCGCAACGGGTTGAAAAAAATCATCCTATATACAGGACATGGCGGCAATCGCTATTATTTGCCGCAATTTGTGCAAATGCTCCCCGCTAAAAGAAAGCCCTATGTAGTTTATTACGCAGATGTGAACCTTTTTCCCAACGCAGACGAAGTACTCGATGCTGATGAATACGGTCACGCCGGAGAAGCCGAAACCAGCATAATGCTGCATCTCGCCCCAGAGTTGGTCAAAATGGAACAGATGCCCTCGAAACCGTTCACCAATCTGAAGCGGAATGCCAAGCTCGCCGAGGTGGGCGCATATTCACAAGTGGATTGGTATGCTCAATACCCGCACATGTACGTGGGCGATGCCAGCAAATCCACAGCGGAAAAGGGCAAACTCATTTTTGACTACGCTGTTGAGGCTTTAGTTAAGCTTATCCGTGCCGTCAAAGAAGACCATATTACCCCCGCCCTGGTACGCGAATTCAACGAGCGCATTGACCAACCCTCATCACCAGACTTTTGGACATCTTGATTTAGAGA
>QMOK01000283.1 GCA_003648195.1 Chloroflexota bacterium
AATTCTCCTGAGTGAAGGCTATTATTTTGAATTTCGAAGTCCACTTGAACAGGCCGATTTGAAATCAGCCGAGGAGGGAGGTGGTACTGAATATTGGAAAACACTTCCCAATGGCGAAAAGTTTTGGTTCGAACTCCAATGGCGGCCTGTTGCTGGTCGATGGATTCGTCCTGATCAAGAACCTCCAGCCGAAGAATTAATGGCGCGGTCAATATCCATCTCGGGTACAGCGGTGCGTTTGTTGTCACCAGAAGATAATCTATTACAAGTCGCGTTGCATACGGCTAAACATTCCTACGTGCGAGCGCCGGGATTTAGGTTGCACTTGGACGTAGAACGTATTGTCCGAGCTTATCCTAGCTTGAACTGGGATATCTTTGTGGAGCGGGTTTTGACTTTGCAAGTGAAGACCGCAGTCTATTTTTCACTGCTTATTCCCAGGGAGTTATTTAATACCCCCATACCGGATGGAGTATTGGCTCAACTAAGTCCTCCGACTTGGAAGAAAACTATGATTACTTACTGGCTTAACCGGGTTGGGTTATTTAATCCTGATGAGCCTAAATTTAGCAATATAGAGTATATCTTGTTTGTAACCTTGTTATATGATGATATTTCAGGACTGTGGCGAAGTATTTTCCCAGAGCGCGATTGGATGCGGAAGCGATATGGTTTTTCTACTATGGTCAAGTTGCCATATTACTATTTACGTCGTTTGTTTGATTTGGCTTTTCGACGGGTGAATACTTAAGTGAATAGCGTAAAATTATGTATTAAACGAGCTTTTGATATTGTAGCGTCTTTTTTGGCGCTTGTGTTTTTCTCTCCTATCATTATTATTATTTCTATATTGATTTATATCAAGCATGGAAAGCCGATCTTCTTCCGTCAACCACGTTTAGGTTACAAAGGGAAGCCTTTTATCATTTATAAATTTCGCACCATGACTGAGGATTGTGATGATAGAGGCGAGCGACTTCCTGATGAAAAGCGTCTTACAAGACTAGGCAAGTTCCTGCGTAGTACAACACTTGATGAGTTGCCCGAATTATTCAATGTTCTAAAAGGTGATATGAGCGCGGTAGGCCCCCGTCCGTTACTTGTAGAATACCAGGATTATTATACATCTGAGGAATGGCGCCGCCACCAGATGTTGCCCGGGATGGCGGGTCCGGTTCTCTCTGAGGGGCGCAACACATTGTCATGGGAAGAGAAGTTTGAGCGTGACGTATGGTATGTTGATAATTGGTCATTGTGGCTAGATTTTAAGATAATAATTCGTACTGCTTTCAAGGTGATAAAACGCGAGGGCGTCAGCGCTAAAGGACATGCTACCATGCCACGGTTTGCAGGCAAGCAGGAAGATGGTTGTCAAGAATAGGAGAACTTCTTTATGGTAAATGTTCTTTTTACTAGTGTTGGACGGCGCGTTGAGTTGCTTCAAGCTTTTAAGCAGGCTTACACTGATTTGAATCTTGGTGGCAAAGTTGTTGCTGTTGACATTGACCCGTTGGCGCCGGCTTTGCAAGTAGCTGATCAACCATATATTGTTCCTTTAAACACTGACACCAAGTATATACACTCCCTCTCAAAAATATGCGCAAAAGAAAAAATTGATTTAGTTTTTCCTTTGATAGACCCAGACATCCCTGTTTTAGTTCAGCACCGCCACAAGATTGAGGAAACTGGCGCTCTTGTGGTTGTGGTTTCTGGAGAATCAGCTAAGCTCACGGCCGATAAATGGCAGACGTATTCTTTTTTTCGAGATTTAGGAATTCCTACTCCACATTCTTGGCTGCCTGATGAACTTGATTTGAAAGAAGTAGAGTTTCCCGTTTTTATCAAACCACGTTTCGGCAGTGCGGGAAAAAAAACATTTAGAGTGCATACCCATCAAGAATTAGTTTTTTACTTGGAACATGTCCCAAATCCAATTGTCCAAGAATATTTGCCAGGGCCTGAAATTACTAACGACGTGGTCTGTGATTTTGAAGGCAACGTGTTATCTGTTGTTTCTCGGCAGCGGATTGAAGTTCGTTGGGGAGAAGTCGCTAAAGGGAAAACTATATATGATAAAGATATTGTTGAATCCTGTTTAGCAATTGCTCACAGTTTGAAAGCCATTGGGCCTATTACGGTCCAATGTATGTTGCGGAATGAAAAACCTTATTTCACTGAGATTAACCCTCGCTTTGGTGGTGGGGTTCCTTTGGGGATAGCAGCCGGAGCGGATTATCCTCGTTGGTTATTGACAAAGGCAGCTGGTCTGCCAATAGAAATTCCTGCGCTAGGCAGTTATCAGATTGGTCTCTATTTGACACGTTGTGATGATTCCCTTTTTCTTACTCAGGATGATTATGACAAAATGGCAAGCAATCGTCTTTGATCTTGATGATACGCTTTATCCAGAAAGCGCTTATGTACTTTCTGGTTTTAGAGCTGTTAGCCAATGGGCGGAAAAAAACTTAGATATACCGTTTAAAGATGGATTCTCTGAATTAAAAGAACTATTTGAAAAAGGTGTACGTGGTGACACTTTTAACCAGTGGCTAAAAAGACATGGGATTGATAGAAATACAGTGGTTTCAGAGATGGTTATGATTTACAGAAACCATAATCCTGAAATTGAACCTTTTCCATGTGTCCCAAATTTGCTTTCTTCCCTTCAGAAAAAATACAAACTTGGTTTAATTAGTGATGGATATTTATCTGTCCAACAACAAAAACTAAAGGCGCTCGGTTTGGGAAAGTATTTTGACTCAGTTATTTTTCCTGATTACTGGGGACGTGAATATTGGAAACCAAATACAAGACCGTTTAATACTGCAATTCAAGAATTAAAAGTTTTACCTTTCCATGCAATATATGTAGGAGATAATCCAGATAAAGATTTTTTGGGTGCGCGAAAAATTGGTATGTATACGATACAGATTCGAAAAACGGCAGGAGAATATTCAAAATTACCTCCTCTGTCATATCGCCATGCCCCAGATTTAGTTATTAATTCATTTGATCATTTTGAAAGCAGATTAGCGGATTTGGAGAAACTATGACAAATATACCTATGTCTTCACCCGAACTAAACGATGCTGATATAAAAGCAGTTAACGATGTTCTAAAAACTCGATATCTCAGCCTTGGACCAAAGTCGAAAGCTTTTGAGCGGCAATTTGCTTCTTACATCGGCACTGATCATGCCGCAGGAGTGAATTCAGGCACCAGCGGGTTACATCTCGCGATTATAGCGGCTGGTATAGGGGATGGAGATTTGGTC
>QMOK01000284.1 GCA_003648195.1 Chloroflexota bacterium
CCTAGACAGAACGCGCACCCAGTTCAAGCTGGTAGCGGATATAGAGAGCAAGTTTGAGCAGCTGGGGGAGATTGTTGAGAAGTATCGATGACTCCACTGCAAAAAGATCAATTTCACCACAAAGGCACTAAGAACACAAAGAAAAACTTTGCGTTTTTTGAGATTTTGTAGTTTTTGCAGTAGACTCACCGATAGGTGTCCTACAACACCCCGCCCTCAATCAGAATACCCCGCAATTTTTGCTGCTCCTCTTCGGTGAGAGAAAGCAGCGGAGAGCGCACAGGCCCACCGTAATACCCCAACAAATCCAGGGCAAATTTCAAGCCCGCGATACCAAACTGAGACGTGATAGCCGTATTAATGGGAATCACCTCTCGTTGAAGTTTAGCCGCCCCCGCCATATCCCCCGCGTGAAACAGACGAAGAATCTCAAAGCATTTTTCGGGAGCCACGCTAGAAAGAGCCATCACGCCCCCCACCGCGCCTACAGCAAGCCCAGCTAACAAAAAACTCGCTGATCCGACTAAGACTTGAAAATCGGCCTCTGCCAGCCGCACAGTATCAGCCATTTTTGCCAAGTTACCGCCAGTATCTTTGATGCCAATAATATTGTGATGCCGAGAAAGCAGGGCAATGGTCACAGCGTCCATATCCACGTGCGTGAACTTGGGGACAGAGTAAATAATAACAGGAATAGGAACTTCATCAGCCACCGTCTGGTAGTGGTGGATCAAACTCTGGGGCGTCATCCTGCCATCGTAATAATGGGGAGTGACCAAAAGGGCGGCGTCCGCGCCAACCCGGGCCGCCTGCCGGGTAAGAGCGATAGTCTGGCGAGTGGATTCGCACCCCGTCCCGGCGATGAGCAGCTTTTCGGGCGGAATCCATTCCCTGGCCGTTTCCCAGACCCTCATCTTCTCGTCTTCAACCAGGTACCCGGCCTCTCCGTTTGATCCCAAAACCACGTACCCTGACAAACCGTACTGATTCCAGCGTTCGAGATTGGCGGCTAACTTCTGGAGGTCTACCTCACCCTCAACGTCAAAAGGGGTAGGAATGGGTGGAAAAACACCGTGTAAAGAAATTTTAGGTTTGCTCATACATATACCTTAAGACTATCTTATATCTTCACCGCGCGCAGGTCTGTCCCCGCCCACCGTCAATGAGATGCGTGCCCCCCGTTATCCAACCGGCCTTTGATGAGGCCAAAAAATAAATCAGCTCGGCCACTTCCTCCGGCTGGCCTACGCGCCCCAGGGGATGGGTAGTTTTGCTGTGTTCCAGAAAAGTGGCGTATGTCTTTGCATCCATGCCCCCGCTGCGGTGCAACTGGGTGACGGTAACGCCGGGGTTGACAGAATTGACACGCACGCCTTTGCCTGCCATCTCTAGCGCGGCGCAGCGTGTGAGTTGCTCTAAAGCGGCCTTGGAAACGCAATAGCCCAGCACGCCTGGGAAAGCACGCACAGCATTCACGCTAGAGACATTGACCACGTTCCCTTGCCGCTCAACCAAGTATGGCATGGCGCATTGCATAAGGTAAAAGGGGCCGCGAACATTGACGTTCATCATCTGCTCCCAATCTTCTAGGGATGTGTTTTCAACTGTCCCGGCTTTGAGGACGCCCGCGGCGTTAACGAGGATGTCGATGCCGCCATAGGCAGCAACTGTTTCGCGCACCACGCGCTCTACGTCTGGGGGGTTGGTTACGTCTGCGGGGATGGGTTTTGCCTCTCCCCCGGCGGCTTCGATGGTCTGAGCCACCTTTGCTAATTGATCTCCGCTGCGGGCAACTAAGGCCACTTTTGCTTCCCCCATCCCAAATTTGAGCGCGGCTGCCCGACCAATCCCACTGCTAGCCCCGGTAATGATAACCACTTTATTTTTCATATCACTCATTTTCCCTTCCCAATTTCAATTTTTCAATATTATGAAGCAAAAACTTCCGAAGTCTTAAACTTCGGAAGTCTCGCTCCCTGTTTTTTTGAGGCGATACATCAAGCTGTTGCCAGTTCTTCCTCAAGAGGTTCATCCGGTGAGGTTGTGAGACGGAGATAGGTCAATGTCCATGCCGATTGAATGTAAGCTTGCAAGACGCCGCTCAGGAAAGTCAAAATGGGTAAATAGAAAAGGAAAGCCAGTCCCCCAGCTAGTAAACCTCTGCCAAAAGTAAATCCTACTTCAGACGTAAGGCCCATTCCTGCGCCTATGACCGTGAACAGAATAATTAAGATGAGCGGGATAGCAAAGATGAACCCAACGATAGCGCCGCCAAGGCCCAAGATAAGCGCCATGATAATAAAGTTGCTCAGGTTTTCTCGGAAAACGCTCCAGCCCCGTTGGATGGCTGCGATAATGCCTAAATCTTCAACAACTAAGGCAATGTTTGCTTGTTGAATAACAACGCTAATAAGCCAGAAAACAGGAACTAATAGACAAATTAGAGGAATTAGACAGAATAAGCCTACAAAAGTGATTGTTGCCACAAATGCCAGAGGAGCAAATACAAAAAGCGACAAAACAAACGCTGCTAATCCAATGAGGAAATTTAGCCCAAGGACGCGCCAGAAATAGGGTTTGCCGCTTTTGAACAAATCTCCAAATTTGAGTTTTTCGGTGCCAGCTTCGCTTTGTACCGTTCCCTGGATGAGACCAATGCGTCCGATTGTACTCAAAACCATGGCAATACACCAGAAGATTAGCATGATAAAGATGAAAACGGCAATAATGGCAAAAATTTGCCAGATTTCTATCTGGTTAAAGAATTGTTCCATATTTGAGAAAAATTCTTGCATTCCAGGTGAGACTTCTCCGCTCCATTTATTGCCGCCAGAGGATTGAGGGCTATACCCTCCACTGCCCCCTCCACCACCTTGACCGCAACTACTTAAGATGCCAAAAATCCATAAAATTTTATGTTTCCAAATTGTTTTCCAAGCACGGGATAGTACTTCGCCAAAATCCATTTTTATCTCCTGGTGGGGTAATAAGGTGATGAGTAGTGAGGGTGTAAACTTAAATACGTGAAACTGAGGTGCGAAGTTGCAAAGGGAGGTAAATTGTAACTGCTCAGGCATGTCATTGCGAAGCGGTGTTTTCCCGCTGAAGCAATCTCCTAGAGCGTCTGGGAGACTGCTTCGGGGCAAAAAATGCCCCGAAGCAGTGATATAAAACCATGACTTACTGAAACTAAGTTCAGGCCGCAGCAGCGGCGTGTTGCTCTTGCCAACGGGCGTTGA
>QMOK01000285.1 GCA_003648195.1 Chloroflexota bacterium
CAAGAGGATGCTTCGCGATATTTCGTTTCGCTCTGGAAAGTGCCGACAAATTCTCACCAAATAGGGAGAAATTTTCATGTAGGTTCCGCTGACTTGTGGACTATCGTGTCAATCAAGCAATTACCAACTCACACCCCAAAGCCTTGACAACTTTATTAACTGTGACGAAACTAGGATTGCCATTAGCCGTTAGCGTTCTATAAAGGTTTTGGCGGCTAACTCCTGCACTTCTGGCTACTTCGGTCATGCCTTTCTTTTTGGCTAGGTGTCCGAGTGCATCTATAAAGCCCTGTGCCCCATCTTCTTCAAGAAAAGCTGTTAGATACTCTCTAATATCTTCTTCTGTTTCAACATGCTGTGCAAATTCGTAAGGTTTTGTTTTGAGTGTCATTTTTTGTTTACCTCAATAATCCTAATAAGTTTTTAGCCTGGATAATATCCTTGCTTTGTGAAGACTTATCACCTCCACAAAGCAACAAAACGATTTTTTGCTTCCTGATCGTATAATAAATGCGATAACCACTCCCAAAGAAAAACCTGAGTTCAAATAAATTTACGCCAACTTGCTTGGTGTCTCCGAAATTACCGCTAGAAATTCGGTTGAAACGAATATCAAAGCGATGAAGGACTCTTTTATCTCTTATTCTTTTCAACCATTTATCAAAATCTTGGGTGGTTTCTATTTCATATTTCATGCCATCATTGTAACTGTTAAGCGACAGATATACAAGAGCGATTCGCCAAGTATTGCTTGGCGGCGTAACTACGTTGCGAATGACAATAGACTCTCATTGATTGACGCTAACCATTTTTCATCTATAGCCAACAGCAGATAAGGTGTGCCATTCAAAAGCGCGTCCTTGAGCGGATTAACGGCTATCCCATTTGCCACAGCGGTAATAATATAGCCCGCCGGTGCATCTCGCATGTTGACTTTTTCAGTATGGGGAGACATATAGCAAACTAAGGCTGTTGCCGATTATGAATTACATCCTCATTATTTCTCGTCTTGGAAGCATGGTTCTATATTATCCAGGTCTCGCATTTTTCTTAACTGCGGTTCTCCTCCTCCATGTGCTTCGCTATGGGGGTAATCCATCAGCCATTTCACGCTGGTCACAGGACAAACATATACTGTTTGCCAGATAGTTGCATCTGTCTCGACTTTTTCCAAGTGATTCCTAGCATATAATTGAGCAGCTAAACCACTAAGGCAAGTTATCTTTTCACATTCACATTTCATTTTATTATCCTTGTTATGAGGTATTCAAGCTCTACTATTGGCATATTCGGAAGTCCAAACTCGCGTACTCCTCCTGCTGTTTTCCCATGCCCCACAAACCCCAGATGAGGATTTTGACACGCTAATCGTAAAGTGTCCCCGTGTGGTCATAAATAAAAAGCGTGTTATCTGTTGTGGATAGCACGCTTTTTTGTTTTTTTGGCCGGTGCCCTCAAGAGGATGCTGCGCGATATTTCGTTTCGCTCTGGAAAGTGCCGTCAGCGTTGGGGGTGACGCTGGTGGAGAGCCGAAGCCTGTGTTGAGCACAGTTGAAGCATCATTGGTCAGATTCTAAGTCTATTGTAGACTATTCTGATGCGGTGAATTACTTAAGCGTTTTCGCACACCTAAAACCAATAGTAGGGTTAGCTTGTTCGGGTGGAATTCCTAATCGGACTGATATAGGTGCGTATGCAGATCCAAACATAAAGAAAGCGCCACCGTGTACTACTCGATTACACTCTAGCAACTCAGGCGCATAAGGATTTCTTGTTTCTTTTTCCAAATAATTATCAGGGGTACCCATATAGCAGTCTGCTACCCATTCCTGGACATTCCCTACTAGATCATACACTCCATAAGGGCTTTGACCCTTTGGAAAACTTCCAACCGGCGTTGTCCCAGGAGAAGGGAAACAACCCTCCTTGACTTCGCCATAGTTCGCAAACTCACAACTTAGAGTATTACCCCAAGGGTAAATGCGTTGGTCCTCTCCTCTAGCCGCTTTTTCCCATTCTGCTTCAGTAGGTAATCGAGCATCACGCCATTCGCAATATGCTTTAGCATCATACCAAGTGATATAAGTGACCGGATAATTGCTAAACAAAGGGTTTTCATAGTAGTTTGATTGAATGAAAGATGAGTTTTCTATTGGCGGTGTACAATTACCGTCTTTTACACACACAATATAGTTGGCATTTGTGATTTCATATTGATCGATATAAAATGCGTCCAATGCAACCAAATACTGCTTGTCTTGATTTTCAAAGTTCTCCTGAATACCAAAATAAAATTCTCCTTTAGGGACAAGTACCATAGGTATCCCTTTACTGTCTTCAATGAGAGATGGTACTTTATCGTACATCTGACAAGATGCTAGAAACGATGAAGCAATGAAAGACAAAAAGGACATTATTAGGAAGTTCGTGTTTCGCATTTTTAAGTTCTCCTACGGCAAAATTGGTATTAATTTTATCGAGAGGTTATATACAATCCATTTTCCTCCCATTATGGGATTTCCTTTTGATACATACGTGTAGTTATCTATTCTCCAAACAATGATATAAGCAGCACTGGTATTGCCTATGCCTGCACTGGATGAGGCATAGGCTAGATTCTGGATAGGATATTCTGTATTGCTAAACTCTAAATCACCTGGTTCCAAATATTGAGGGTCATTGCCTAAGACAATATCTTCCCAATCAGAAAATGATTTCTCATCTATCTTAACATCATCAGGAATAGTGTTATATAGGGATTCTTTATCAATAAACCACCAAGCGAAAGGGTTTTTGGGGCCAGTCATAGCATCAGATGGCTTAGATGCTATACTTTTAGCACTAGCATTGAAATTTATTCCATTTAGACCCGATATGACTTTATCAGGCGTGTCAGAAGGAAGAGCTAGTTGAATTGATATTTTCTGGTTTTGAGGAATAACATACCCCGCCTTTTCATGCCACTCAGGATATACACCGCAAACGCCATCTGTACCATTGGAACACATGTCTGCATCGTTGTCTTCAAGTGCAGCGTAATGCCCACTGGGGTCGTTATTCCTCAGCGGATTATTCTGGACATAGGCGTATCTATCCAGGGCAAGTACATTCCCCGCGCAGGGGATGATGGTGTCGGCCTGGGCAAAACGGCCCAGCATTGCGTCGTAGAATCTCGCGTTGTAAAAGTACAATCCAATCTCGGCTTCGAGGCGTTGGCCGGTG
>QMOK01000286.1 GCA_003648195.1 Chloroflexota bacterium
GAAGCGAGGACTTCATTATTTCAATGTCGATGTCGGGGAAATCACTCGCGACGATGAGCGAGCATATCCTGTCGGCTTCGCGTTGTATTTCGGCCATTTTCCGACGTGAGTTCATGACGCCCTCCGTGTCACATTCAGGATAGCAAACGCGGCTCGTGTCGTCAACCGGCGGGAGCGTCCGTAACCTGCAAAGCAACCCTTTACCTGACTCGGCGCCGGGAATTCCCGGCCGCATCCGCGCAGCGCGCCGATGGGCCGAGTGACCCACCGCCCTTGAAGCCGCCGAATATTTTTTCGGATTTGTCGGTTGACTCCCCCGATGCACGAGGATACAATCTTGGATATGTTATATCCATAATTCCGCGAATCCTCCGGAAGGCCCCGCAATCCATTTGAGAATTCCGGGCACGCGTCGTGGAGGAGCAAGGGTAGGAGCGGAGCCTATTGCCGACGGGGCGAGGGAAGTGTCGCTCCCATGTCGTAACCTGTGCAAGGGCGGTTCGCGCTCAGCGAGAGTTCTCGGATGCCCGCGAAAATTGCCGGTCGCGTTTGATCCCGGCCGGCATTGGGCTTCGGCCCGGTGCCGGACCACCACGTGCGCGGCCGGCTTTTTCTATGCCGCAAGATCGTTTACTTTCAGGTCTGCGCGCGGTAGAATTACTCAGGGCTTCGCGATTGGAGAACCTGTTTGTTTCTTCATAATTTCGGCACCACGGCGGCAGTGAAGTTGGGGAGGCAGGATGATTGAATTCAACTGTTCGTTTTGCGGCAAGGCGTTGCAGGTGGCCGACGGATATGCGGGCAAGCAGGCGCGTTGCCCGGGTTGCAGCCAGGTGATAAGGGTCCCCGATGTGGGTGTGGCCGAGCCGGTCGCGCCGCCGCCCGGCGGGGCGCCGTACGCGCGGCGGCCAGTGACGGGAACGAAAGGCGGGGAAGCAAAAGAGGGGAAACCATCCATACTCGGCGAGGATTACACGCCTTCGCCCGACGACCCGCCGGACGAGGAGTGCCGTTACTTTGCGATACTGAGGATGGCATGCGGCATCGGCGGGATAATCTCGGCGATATTCTGCGTAGTGGCCGGGGGGTGGGCATCAACCAGCGAGGGCTTCGGCCTGGGCGGCGCGGCGGTTCTGATGGGACTCGTCGCGGCGTTCTTCTGCCTGGTCTCCGGCGGGGCGGGCTGGGTGCTCTTTTCCTACCTGGGCAAGATAGCGGTCTATCTGTATTCCATCGACAAGCGGCTGAAACAGAAGTGAAAGCTGAATTAACCGCCAAGAGAAATAGCCTCAGATAAACGCAGATGAACGCAGATTGAATTAACCACAAAGGACACCAAGTCACAAAGAAAAGACAATCTCCATATTTTCTTCTTGGCGCCTTCGTGGTGAAAGAATCAGTGTTCATCCGCGTTCATCTGCGGCAAAATCTTTTTTCTTCCGCAGATTAAATTGACCGCCAAGAGAAATAGCCTCAGATAAACGCAGATGAACGCAGATTGAAACAGGGACTGGACCGAAATAACCGCCAAGAACGCCAAGAGCGCCAAGATTTTATTTTTTTAGGTGAGAAACCAAAAGCGGGTGACAAGGTCAGCACGGCCAAAGTATTCAGGGTAAAAACAAAAACCAGAACTCCCGGTAATTCCGTTTGGAATGATATTGTTGTTTCTGTAGTTCCTATTTTTCTCAAGTTGACTGACTTTTGCTGGGTGATGGTGGGTGCTTGATTATCATCTTACGGTGACAGTCACCAATCTACGATCCGTTCCGACAAGGTCGGAACGGCTCCGTAATTGGTGACAGTCACCGAGGTTAACAAAAACCCAGTCAACTTGAGTATTTTTGATTTTTTTCTTGGCGCTCTTGGCGTTCTTGGCGGTTGAAAAAAAAATTGAAATTTGTCCTTGCTTTCCTGCCGATAAGTGATATACTTGGTTTTTGGACGGTTTGGGGAGAAGTCCGGCAGTGTCGTCATGCCCCTGTTCCCGTGGCGGGAACGTTTCGAGGGGGGCCTCTGAGGAATCCTTCGTTTGGAGGGTTATCACACTTGAGAGCGCGAATCAGCGTTAAAAATCGGAGCGGGCCCTGAGGGGCGGCTGTGTGTGCACCGGTTTTTAACGCCGATTCAGGTCGGCGGTTTTTTTTGGGATTAGGGATGAGGGATTGGTGGAAGATGCTGGATACCAGATGTAAGATGCCAGTGTTCTTTGAAGAGGCGATTTCAGGATTGTGCGACCTGATTTTGTATATAGCGAGCGACCAGCGGGAGCGGATGTTGAAGATTGTGCAAAGCGTTCCTGCCTGCGGCGCCGGGCCTTACCCGGTCTTTTACTTTTTGCGTTTTCTTGTCTTCAAGGTTAACACTGAAGGTATGTAAGGCAGAAAGTAGAAAACGGCCGAAGGCCGCGCTCTTTGACAATTTGGTGTTTTTTCTTGGCATCTAGAAACCGTATTTATACGGGTTCTGATCGTGTGTCAAAGGCATACTTGCGTGTAGCGGGCCATTGCGGCTGCGTCACAGCGGCGGGGGGTTACTTCTGCTGCGGGGTGGCGGCGGCTGCGGGGGCGGCGTGTCGCGGCCGGACTCAACCACCGGTCGCCGCGGGGGAGTTGCGATTTTCACGAGTCCCCGGCGCATCGTCCCTTATCCCCGGGTAAATCCGAGGGTCGCAATTATGGTCAAGCTACTAAGGGTGTATGGCGGATGCCTTGGCGCCAGGAGGCGATGAAGGACGTGGCAGGATGCGATAAGCCTCGGGGAGCTACCAAGCAAGCGAAGATCCGGGGATTTCCGAATGGGGTAACCCTACGGTGGAAAACCGCCGTAATTGCATGCTGAATAAAATAGGCATGCAAGGCCAACGGGGTGAAGTGAAACATCTCAGTAGCCCTAGGAAGAGAAAGCGAATGCGATTTCCTCAGTAGCGGCGAGCGAAAGGGAAATAGCCTAAACCCGGCGGGTGTAAGCCTGCAGGCGTTGTCCGTCGGGGGTCGTGGGACCGCGGTCTCGACCTGCAGGTCGGGAGGAGAGTTACAAAATTCGACTTTAGCAGAATCGTGCTGGAAAGCCGAGCCACAGAGGGTGATAGCCCCGTAAGCGAAAGGGTTCGAATCTCTCTGAGCGGTATCCCAAGTAGCGCGGTGCTCGTGGAACTCCGCGTGAATCTGTGCAGTCCACTGCATAAGGCTAAATACTAGCTGGCGACCGATAGTGGAC
>QMOK01000287.1 GCA_003648195.1 Chloroflexota bacterium
AAACCTTACCCCCCCTCTAAATCCCCCCAAATGCCAAAGGCAGGAATTTGGGGGGAAGTTGCTCACCTCCCCTAAATTCGACCGTTTTTTGTCGCATTTGGGGGAGGCAGGGTGGGGGCAGAGTTTTCCAACAACCTTTGAGTGCTCCCGTCGTTGTCGTCAACTTACCTTGACAGCGAAAATGTACACAAGTAGAATTGCTTCCGTAAGCTAGTGCCGTAATTTATGTCTGGAGGTTGAGATGGAAGTTTTAACTGAACGCTTTGAAGTACGTTTACCGAGGCATACACTACAGATGTTACGGCAAGAGGCACAACATCGCAGCGTCCCAATGTCCCAGCTGGTTCGCGAAGCTATTGACTTGCTGTTTATGGAAGATCGACATGCCAAGCTGCGAGCTGCCGAGGCACTTTTTAGTGTAGATGCCCCTGTTGCTGATTGGGAGCAGATGAAGCAAGAAATTGCGGCAGAACACCTGGGAAGTGAATCCAGTGAATAAGATTTTCATTGATACAGATATTCCCATATATGCTGCTGGTAGGCCTCATCCTCTGAAAGAACCAGCGCAACAAATCATCCTGGCTATTGTAAATGACACAATAAAGGCAGTGACCAGTGCGGAAGTCTTTCAAGAAATACTCTACCGCTATTTGCATATTCATGAGCGGGAGAAAGGTCTACAGGTTTTTGACCATTTCCATCGGATTATGAGAGGGAATATTCTACCTGTAGAAGATGCTGACGTGTGGCAAGCGAGAGAGCTGGCTGAACAATATCCTACGCTGGATGCTCGCGATCTCATTCACCTGGGGGTGATGTTGCGGTATAGAATTAAAGATATTATAACCGCAGATACAGGGTTTGATGTCGTGAGAGAAATTAACCGAATTGATCCAATCAATTTCTGACATGACCTTTGAGTAGCTGCGTCAGGCGCAAATTGGATGTCAAAGTGCATGAAAATGCGGCTGGAAACTTTACTTGTCCGGCAAGTAGATATCGTGTGGCTGCGAAAAAGCATGAACCCGAGCCTGAAGCAGCGTATTCTTAAGGATGCCCAATTTGTGTGACACAGATAACTTAATCGGGAGATTGGAAGACATACAAGAAGCGTTAGGGCGCATTCTGCGGCGATTCATAGGGGTTGAGATGATGCAAATGATCGAGGGGGAGTATCAAGGGAATATTGTGCTATGCTTCGCGCGCATCTGGTGCAGCAACCCATAAACAGACCAAGGAGAGATTTCAACGTCAAAGCCAAATACTCGAAAGATTTTGTTCGCAGCCTTTGTGAACGTGGTCATATCTTCAAACCGCGGCCATACCCCCAGAAACCTCATCCAAAAACACGAAAAACAGGAGCGATAACAATGCACGACATAAAAGAATTGATTTCCCAAATGACCCTAGAAGAAAAAGCCTCTCTCTGTTCGGGGAAGGATTTCTGGAATTTGAAGGGAATTGAACGTTTAGGAATCCCCTCCATCATGGTGACAGATGGCCCCCATGGGTTGCGCAAAAAAGCAGGTGATAGTAGTGACCAAATTGGACTTAGCGACAGCGTCCCCGCCACCTGTTTCCCCACCGCCTCGGCGTTGGCGGCCACCTGGAACAGGGAGTTGATCTACCAGGTAGGGGAGGCCCTGGGGGAGGAGTGCAGAGAAGAAAAAGTAGGCGTCATCCTCGGGCCGGGAGCCAACATCAAACGCTCCCCCCTGTGTGGCCGCAACTTTGAATATTTCTCCGAAGACCCCTATCTGAGCGGAGAGATTGCCAAAAGCCACATCAACGGCGTGCAAAGTCAGGGCGTTGGCACCTCCCTGAAGCATTACGCGGTTAACAACCAAGAATATCGCCGCATGACCATTGACGCCATCGTAGACGAGAGAGCCTTGCGTGAGATTTACTTAGCCGGATATGAGATAGCCGTTAAAGAGTCCCAGCCCTGGACGATGATGTGCGCTTACAACAAGGTCAATGGCACGTACTGCAGTGAACACAAATACCTAATGGATGATGTTTTGCGGGGCGAATGGGGGTACAAAGGTTTGGTTGTTACCGATTGGGGAGCGATGAATGAGCGCGTCAAAGGATTGACCGCGGGCATTGAACTCGAAATGCCAGGAGTAAATAACGGCAACAACGCCATGATAGTTGCGGCGGTTACCTCCGGAGAGCTGGATGAAGCTGTTTTAGACCAGGCCGTGGAACGTATTTTAAAGATGATCTTCAAAACCGAAAAGACACTTTCTGAAGACTACCAGTATAACCGGCAAAGTCACCACGCTTTGGCCCGCCGTGTCGCCGGCGAAGGGGCGGTGCTGCTCAAAAACGAAAATAACGTGCTCCCTCTCCCCAAAACGGCCAAAATAGCCTTGCTAGGCCAATTTGCCAAAACGCCTCGCTATCAAGGCGCGGGGAGTTCGCTGATGAATCCAACTCAACTAGACAACATCTACGATGAAATGACCAAGCTCGTTGGCGAAGAGAATATCACCTTCGCGCCGGGCTATCATGCTAAACAAAACGAGATTGACAGTGAATTAATCCGCGAAGCCGTTGGAACTGCCCAAAAAGCTGATGCGGTTGTAGTTTGCGTTGGATTGCCCGATATCTTCGAAGTTGAGGGTCTGGATCGCGGACACATGCGCTTACCTCAAAGCCATAATGCTCTCATTGAGGCGGTTGCCAAAGCGCACTCCAAGGTCGTGGTGGTTCTGAGCAACGGTTCCCCCGTGGAAATGCCTTGGGCAAATCAAATCCAGGCCATTTTAGAAGGCTATTTAGGCGGGCAGGCTGGCGCGGGCGCAATTGCCGATATTTTGTTTGGAGAAGTGAATCCAAGCGGAAAATTGGCAGAGACATTCCCCATCAAATTGGAGGACAACCCTTCTTACCACTACTTCCCCGGCGGCCCAAACACTATCGAATACCGCGAGAGCATCTATGTCGGCTATCGCTACTTTGACACGGCTGCGGCGGATGTGCTTTTCCCCTTCGGGCATGGCCTCAGCTACACCACCTTTGAGTATAGCGACCTGCAATTAAGTCAGCGCACGCTCACGGATAATGAAACGCTAACAGTTACCCTAACCGTGAAAAATACTGGGGATGTGGCCGGAAAGAGGTCGTCCAACTCTACGTGCGTGATGTAGAATCCTCGGCGTTTCGCCCCGAAAAAGAACTCAAGGGGTTTGGTAAACTTG
>QMOK01000288.1 GCA_003648195.1 Chloroflexota bacterium
ATATTGAAATGACTAGCCACATGACACTTATGCTGAAAAACTTTTTTCGGACACGGATGAACACGGAAAACGCGGATTTTTCTGTAAAAAAACAAAAAAGAATCCGTGAAAATCAGTGTCAATATGTGTACAAATTAAAACTGTCGGGTAGCTAGTGAAATGATGCCATTTGGCGGCAGAACTTTCCAACAATCTCTGAGTACTCCCATTGGCAGGGGCGTGCGCGAAAAAAAATGCTGCAATATTGATTGTGTCCAATTTAAGAAACCTCGGAAATCTTGGAGACTTCCGAGGTTTGCATGATAAAAAATTTTAGGGGCTTGCTTGGGGAAGAATATCGCCGCAATTATCGTGTGAACCAACGTCTAACTTTTCCGCGCCAGTTTACCGCTTTATGAAGTTGAGGCAGGGCTTTCTCTACAGCAACATCGCCTCGAGCAGCCACTTCTGCAACGTCCACTTTGTCTAATGTTCCAATATCTGCCACTTGAGGCCGGATGATTACATCTGGTTTTTCTAGCTCCAAGCGGGTGTGGGCCAGCATATACATACCCATATCAAGGGAGCGCACGAAAACATCGAATGCTTGGGCTACACGCAATTTGGCTATGGGTTGTAATATTGGCGTGCTAGGGAGAATCTTCGGCACTGGGAATTCACCCCATTTTTCAGGGGGTGGGGACAAAGTTACAGCCACGACCGGCAATCCCGGCGCGAGGGAGCGGGCAATTTGCACTGGAACAGGGTCCAAAACACCGCCATCCACAAGGAGTTGCTCGCCCCACTGTTTGGGCGGAAAAACGCCTGGAATGGCAATGGTAGCCATCACCGCGTCCAATACCCGTCCCTTCTTCAAAACAACCTCTCGCATAGATTCAACATCTACGGCAGTCAAAGCGCAAGGGATGCGTAAATCCGCGAAAGTCTCCTCGTCGATGAATTTACGCAAAGTATCAGTTATGCCTTGCATCCCAAGAAGAGCAGGACCTCGCCCAAAGCTGTATAAATCGCTTTGTTTTACTTCCGCTAGAATATCAATAATCTCTTGAGGATTAAATCCAGCAGCATAAACGGCGGCGGCCATTCCTCCCGCACTGGTGCCAGCCACGGCCTTGATATGAAAACCCTCTTTCTCTAAGGCTCGCAACACGCCAAGGTGAGCATTTCCTTTTGCTCCACCGCCTCCTAAAGCTAATACAATATCCATAGAATTCATCCTTTTGTGTTTTTTTCTAGCTGCCGGATACTTTGGCAAAAGTAGGAAAATAGAACACGGATGGGCCTACGGCCCCGCGGATGTAGCGGATAAACGCAGATTAAAAACTTGAAAATGATTAAAATCCGTGTAAATCTACGTTAGCACAGCGGCATCTGCGTTGCCAGAGGCACGCCTACGGCGATCCGCGTTCTATTCCAAGGCTAATTTTTAAACTGTCAGGTAGCTAGCTTGTCAAGCATGAATTGATAGCTTGCAGCAGCGAATGAGAGTTCGTCCAGCCCCTAAAACGGGCACTCTCATCCTACTCAAACACATCAAATTATATTTGACGCGCTACTAGTTTTTTTCATTCCGTTCCAAAATAAATCGACAACCAATTGAACATCTTTTTCTGTCAAACTCTCTTGGCAATTCATTTTGCGAAAACGGTCAACACCGTGAAGCATGCTCAGAAAAATAGATGCGCCAAAATAATCTTCTGGAATCATTCTCAGTTCACCGGCTTCAATAGCTTCTTGAAGAATTTCTTCAATGGGGCTTAACACTGTAGTGGAGATTTCAACAAAATGCCCTTGAACTTTCTCTTTGTTTAAGCTTTTTCCATTATGGCGAAGCAGATAGGGCAAAGACCGCCGGTTAGACATCAATTTCATATATTCTTGGGCCATAGCAGTAACTCGTTCCTGAAACGAACCGTCCCGCTCCCCCATTTTACGCATCCGCGCCCCCAAACGAGCGGCATATTGCTTGATAACCTCTAAGAACAAAGCTTCTTTACTAGCAAAATAATAATACAGGGCCGCGTTCGTCACCCCGCAAGCTTCGGCAATTGTACGAACAGAAACCGCCTGATAGCCTTGTTCGGTAAATAATTGCTCTGCTATTTCAAGGATATGTTCTTTGCCTACTCGAGATGTTTGGTTGCTCATAATAACTTTCCTCTATCCCATTTCAACTTACTAAACGGTCGGTAAGTTAGTATAATATTGATGAATACTAAAGTCAATAGGCTGGGAAACGGGGTGTGCGAAAAAATTGTTGGCTCATATATAAATATTGTGACTTCACTGCAAAAAGATCAATTGCACCACAAAGGCACTAAGTTCACAAAGAATTCTCTTGAAGAACACAAGGAAAAACTTTGCACTCTTTGAGACTTTGTAATTTTTGCAGTAGACTCTATTGTGCAAAGCGACATGAATGTCGCACTACGAAAACGTAATGCGATATTTATATCGCCTTTCCCCGCACACTTTCAACAAATGAACCAAAAGTTGCTGGTGACTATTGGGACTGAAACCTCGGAGATTCTTCAGAAAATAGCGGGGTTGCACTTAACAAAGCAACCCAACTATGCCTAATGGAGGAACGTCTTTTGTGACGTGGCAGCCTCCCCGACTATCTGGGGGATTGCCGCACCTCCAAAAAACGGAGGTTCGCAATGACATCTACCCCGTGAATCCCGAAAGAGCCACCTCGGAGATATAGGAGACGCTAAGGTCTTAAAAGGCTTAACACAAAAACCGGCTCCGCTGGTAAAGGCAGAGCCGGTTTTATTTATGCTATATGATGAGGGTGCAAACGCTCACCTCTCCGGAACAAAAACCTTATGCCTTTCGGCGTTGAACAAGTACTACCCCACCCATTGTCACTACCAGAAGCAATACGGCTGCGCCCAGGGTGTAGGGTGACGTTAGCCACGGTGAATGCGCTTCTAGCGAGGAGACAGTGACGGAGGTGGGCATATTGAATTCCCAACGGTAGTCTTCTACTTCACCGCCTTTTACATAGCCATCGTAACTTGTATTGCCTTCATCTCCATCGTCACATGAGCCATCATTATTTGCATCTGGAGTAACTCTCCACCTAGCGTAGAATTTTTTAGTGCCAGTACCAGTAAATGTACCAGAGGGAACATCAAACTCTTGGTTATAATTACCGCCCAGGAAATTATGTAA
>QMOK01000289.1 GCA_003648195.1 Chloroflexota bacterium
AGGAGATTCTTCGAGAAAAACGCTCTCAGAATGACACGTCATTGAACATTTGCGGGAAGGGAGTGAATAATTACTTTGAAGTAGACATGGAATTGATTCCAAGTCTATATGCGATTGCCCTGAGAGATGGGGAGTTTTTTCCGGTATAATTTAGGCGGTTAAGTGGTTTGACAATGGACATTCAAGGGAATATTTTGCCATGAAGCATTTGAAAATAATTTTTCCTCTCCTAATGTTGACGCTTTTGGCCTGTAACCTGGGCCAAATCCCGTTACCCACGCCCTTGCCATCCCCCAGCCCATCATTCACCATTCTCCCAAGCCACACCATACAGCCTGCGCCGAGTCTTTCTCCTACCCCTACATTTTCACAAACACCGAGCCAGACACCCACCTTCACCCTTACGCCTTCTCAAACCCCCAGCCCAATACCATCCCCTACCCCAACCAAAATAACTCTCGATCCCAAAAAACTGGGCACATCCATTTACAATGTTACCTACTGCATTGCGGATAGCCGCCCCTTATTAATGGATGTATACTATCCGGCAGACGGCAACGGACCTCTTCCTGTAACGGTCTATATTCATGGTGGTTACTGGAGCAGCGGCGACAAATCTAAAGGAGCAGGCTATCGTTTTATTGATACATTGCTAAAACGCGGCTATTTAGTAGTGGCTATTAACTACCGTCTCGCGCGACAGTATCAATTCCCCGCTCAAATAGAGGACGCGAAATGCGCTATCCGTCACCTTCGCGCCAATGCGGGGAGGTATGGCCTTGATCCCCGGCGCATTGGTGTGTTTGGAAGCAGCGCGGGTGGTCATTTGGCGGCGTTGCTGGGAACCAGCGGCACGGATACTATTCTGGAAGGCCAAGGAGGATACCTTGAGTATTCTAGCCGCGTTCAGGCTGTCGTAGATATGTTTGGTCCCACTACCGCGGATTTTTTTTGCATACCTAATGTCATACGGTCTGTTTTTGGCACTTCAGATTGCCAATCTGAAGTAATGACCATCGCTAGCCCTCTAACGTATATTACTCCTGATGACGTCCCATTTTTGATTTTGCACGGCGATAAAGATGATGTTGTTCCCATAGAGCAATCAGCGCGTTTGTACACGGCCTTGGTTTCTGCTGGCGTGCCGGCAGAATTGATTGTTGTCAAAAACGCTGGGCATTCATTTACCCCCGTTGGGAAAGGGATTGCCCCTAGTTTTAAGGCTTTACAGCAACTTGTGGGAGATTTCTTTGATCAGAACTTAAAAGGCTTGCGCTAGTATACGAAAGAATTTTTGAGATAAGGAATTCAGATAGTTGCTCATAATCATGGTGGTAGAACTGCATTGCACTTTTACAAGTGCGTTGTAGCTCGGGTTTGATAGGCAGACTCATGGTGCAACGCATCCAAAAACAGATGCAATGCACCACTAACATTTTGAGCAATTACGAATTCATTCACCGCCCAGAGCAACCTCATGAAGTTTTTTTCGGTTTGTGAACACAAATTCGGTGCGGGTGATGTCAATCATGCCATCATCGGCGAAGCTGTACAGGGCACGACATACCATCTCGCGGGTGCTGCCAATGCGGGCGGCCATTTCATCTAGGGTTAGGTCACGGGCTATGGGTTCGGCGCTGGGGGATTGATAACGCTCCATTAACAGATGAGCCAATCTCCCGGCCACCGAGCGAAACGCTAGGTCTTCAACGATCTCGCTGGCTCTTTGCATTCGTTTGACCATCAACCGAGATAACTCCCAAGACACACGTCCGTTTTCAAAAAGTAAGGGTAATAGACGTTCCCTTGACCATATATGGATGCGGCTATCCTCGCTGGCTACCAGAGCTACTGGCATGGGGGAGTCATCCTCAAAGAAAGCCAATCCCCAGAATATTTCCCCTTCTTTGATGGTGGTCACAATCAAGCTGCGCCCTTCGCTCGATTCTTTTAGGGCAACAATAGTTCCCTTTTCTACTATGAACAAATAAGGCCAAACCCTTTGATAATGGACTATCCATTCCTTTTTTTGGTAGCTACGGGGGATGGCTTGCTGGGCGAGCTGTTCTTGAATGTTTGGGGGCAACGAGGCAAAGACGGGGTGTTGCGCTATTGATTTGATTAGTTTCATAGTGTCTCAGTTTGTGCGTTAGGTGTTTTTCGCTATGTTTTCTAGTGCGTCATAGTTGCGGAGGGTTATGCTGGCACGCGTGATTTCTAATAAGCCATTTGCTTGAAATTGTTGTAATAAACGGCAAACTACCTCTGGGGAGGATGCAATCCTAGTAGCGATTTCGGTGAGGGTTAAGTCACGTGCTATGGATGGGTTAGTTTTATTTTCAAAGCGGGGGAGTAATAGCGCTGCTAACCGCCCGGCGACTGGTTGAAATGCTAGGCCATAGATAACTTCACGCGCTTTACGCATGGTTTTGGTTAACAAGCTGGTAATTTCCCACATTGCTTCTGGATTGCGGTACAGAATAGGCAAGATTGCATCGCGAGACCATAAATACGTGTTTGAGTCCTCTATTGCCACAAGTGAGGCTGGCATTGGATTGTCATCGAAAATGGAATGTGCCCAGAAAATGTCATCGGGCTTCAGTGTAAATAGCACATGTTCATTTCCGCATAAGGAGAGCATGACCCACCGAAATTTCCCACTATCAACGAAAACCACATTGGGCCAAATATCATCCTGGTAGCAGAGAAACTCTCCAGATTGGCGGCGGCGGGGTATAGCCAATTTAGAAACGCGCACAAGATCGGATTCGGGGAGTTTGTTGAAAACCTTAGTTTGTGAGAGCCGGAGTGTTAATTTATCCATGTTTGCCTCTTGTCCTTGATAAAAGTCAAGGCATAATATTTTACTTGCAAGTATACTCTTAATTAACCTTTATCGTAAGTTAGATTTGTCATCTAACTATAAACCTATTTTTTTATTAAGGAGATGCTATGTTGCAAAAAACAAGTCCTCAAGTTCGAAAAATTGTTATTGGTGTGGTGCTGGTTGCGGCTGTTTTAATGATAGCTGTAGTGCCTTTCATGGCCTTTAATATGGTTAACCCAATTCTGGAACTTCAATTAGAACGTATAGCACAGTTTCAGGCTGACGGGAATGCCAAATGGCATTTGCTTACGCTAACGACCTGGTTGGTTAGTTTCTTCTACCCATTCTG
>QMOK01000290.1 GCA_003648195.1 Chloroflexota bacterium
CGGTAGTTCTTACTTTTGGATGGTTATTTTCTGTTTGTAGTTTCATTTCCCCCCTAGCTTACCTCATTTTGGTTATTATTGCGAAAATCTTTTTGCGAAATCCTCTATCTTCTTCACCGCTGTGTGAAGAACAGTTCCCACCAGATTTGGAAGTTGTTAGGAGGTTTGGCGGTTGGCTTTGGGGTGGGTGTAAAGGCGATAGGAGTTCCTTCTGCGGGGATTATGACGATTCTATGATCTCCTTCTTGAATCCACTTCTCGTTTTTTCTGGCCCATTCTTCGGCGAATTCACCAGATTGTGCCAATACAGCTTGTGTAGAGAGGTATTGTTGTGTAGTAACTAAGGCAGATTCTGTGGCTTTTGCTCGTTCTACTTCATCTGATAAACGATGCAAGTTTGAAATTTGCTCGCGAAATACTATCATCCAGAAAATTAAAATGGCGAGGAAGATAAAGAGAAATAGATATTTCGCGTCAAAATTTCTTTCGTTATTCATGCCCCCATAGTACCGCAAAGCTCTTCAAAATACAAACAAAAAAGGTCTCTGGCGTTATTGCCTAAGACCTTTCCAATGCCGAAGATGGGAGTCGAACCCATATGGGCGATATGCCCACTACGCCCTGAACGTAGCGCGTCTGCCTATTCCGCCACTTCGGCATTCAGGCGATATTTTACCTTGAAATAAAGTTTTGTCCAGGGAGCGTTTGCCGAGGCACAGACCTCTATAATTGGATAGGTCACCGAGTGAATTCATGGGAGGATACGCTCGCGCGCCATTGTTCCGCGAAGTCATTAATGCTCATATTGAACCCAAAATCACTTTGGCTGATATAATATAGCACCACCGAAAAAATAAGGTTTTTCATATTTCATGGAGTTTATTTGAGGGGCGTGAAACGTGATATGTGAGTTATTTAGCCGCATATCACATTTTGCTGTGGCGTATATACCGAATGTGCGCGCAGCGAGCAATGCTTCATTTTCTTCCCCACCGCATAATTTCCTAATACCTCTTAAATACGCCCGCGCTTCAAGTTCTGCTGACAAGATTTTGCATCCAGTCACCACAAAGGTAATTCTTCAATGAAAGCACTTATAAATCTGGGACGCTCTAGCCTAACCTTTATTTTAGTTTCTGTTGCCATTGTAATTTTCGTCTTTTGGGGGATGGGGATGGCTCGTAATTGGTACGGCCCTGAACCCGGCTACCACTTAATTGACACTCTGCAAACCGCACTAGAAGAAACCGAGATTTTTCTGACCAATCTCTTGAACGGAGACATGGGAACAGTTGAAACTGTTTCTGGTGAGCGAGATGTAGCCGAGATGCTTTGGCTTGCCTACAAAAATAGCATGGGACTATTGCTTATGGCCCTTTCTTCAGCCTCAATTTTAGGCGTTTTTTTAGGCATCATGGCCGCCATAATTTCCAAACGCCATGGGGGATATTTCTTTTTGTTAGCAACCATGCTTGGCATCGCTGCCCCTTCATTTTTCTTAGCCGTACTCTTACAAAACTTGGGGATAAAATATACAACTACTGTTGGCCGGATGTTGGTTAGCATGGGCGGGTACGCTTGGGATTTTAAGCATCTTGCCATGCCGCTCCTAATCTTAATGGCTCGTCCACTAGCCCACGTTACCCAGGTGACCTACATCACCTTAGCCGAGATAATGGATGAAGACTTCATCCGCACCGCCTTCTCAAAAGGGCTTACTTACTCTCGCACAGTAATAGTTCACGCTCTCAAAAACCTATTAATCCCAATTCTGACCGCCATAGGCGTATCTCTCCGCTTTTCGCTTAGCATTCTACCCATTGTGGAATTTATTTACGCCTGGCCAGGAATGGGAAGAGGAATACTGGGAGCCATCCGGCAAGGGCAATCTATATTAGTAGTTTCTATAGCCTTGGCTATCGGACTTACTATCCAAGTTGTCAATCTTGGCCTAGATGGACTTTACCCGCTCTTAGATCCGCGTCTAAGGGAGAACCAATGAAATTCATTAAAACTTTTCTAAACTACCTCATCGATCCCCGCGTGAAATTCAAAGGCTTTAAAAATAGGCCCGCACCTCCTGACCTCGCAAAAAATGAGCTTGGTAACGCGCAAAGTCTTGCCTGGTACCAAATTATCAACCCCCCCCTAGTTCTGGGCGGAATTGTTCTTCTCGGATTGATTTTAATCCTCCTTTTTGGCCCGCAATGGGCCACTTATGACCCGTACATCACCGCTCGATCGGTTCTTCCCCATTTCGATATGGAGAAAAGCGAAATGATCGCGCCTCCCTTTGCTCCCTCCGATATATACCCGCTGGGCAGCGACAACTTTGGGAATGATCTGTTAAGCCTAATTTTTTTTGGCGCTCGAGTAACATTAGTAGCTGGGGCCTACATAACTTTAACCAGAGTAATAATTGGGTTAATCCTTGGAGGTCTGGCTGGCTGGTTTGAAGGAACATGGCTAGATAAAGTAATCACAGGAGCCAGTGTTGTCATTTCTTCCATCCCTCTTCTCCTTAGCTCAATGATCATGATATATGCTTTAGATATTCAAAAAGGATTGTGGGTATTTGTAGTGGCGTTATCCACCCTAGGCTGGACTGAAATATCCCAACTAATTCGCGGGGAATTCATCCGTATTCGAAAAACGCTCTACGTTGAAGCCGCCGAAGCTCTAGGGCTGACAAAAATCCAAATCATAATCCGTCACGCTATCCCCAATGTCTTTTCCTACCTCATCAGCCTCTCATTTCTAGAGATGGGCGCGGTGCTTCTTCTAGTGGCCGAACTAGGATTCTTAAGCGTTTTCATTGGCGGCGGCAGCCGTTTTAGCAGCGACCCCTTTGCCCCCGGTTTCATCCAAATGGTTGAAGTCCCCGAATGGGGCGCAATGGTTGCCTTGGGAACCCCCTTCTTCCGCTCTGCCACCTACATGGTATTTGCTCCCGCGTTGGCTTTCTTCGTCTCCATTGTAGGTCTTAACTCATTCGGTGAAGGACTTCGGCGTTTGTTTGACCGCTGGCCATTCAGCACCGCCATCTTTCTTCGCAAACGAATCATTCTAATCATCGCTATCTTCGTAGCTTGTACGGCTTTCATCTTTCAGCGAACCAGCCCCCTAACTTCCTACCAGCGAGTCTCCTCGGAGTTTAA
>QMOK01000291.1 GCA_003648195.1 Chloroflexota bacterium
AGGCCTTTTCACCATACCGATTATGGAATATTGAAACGCGCCTTGTCCTAACTCTTTCATTTCTGTACCTTTTTCTCTTCCACTTCCTTGTTTGCTCCCTTTGAGCATTCTTCACCGCTGACGGGATTAGGCAATCTGCTAGCTATCAGGCATCCCCAGGTGTGTCATGATGTTGAGTGCCCGGCAACAAATACGGGTGCGTTTATAATAAACGTGTGCTCAAGTTCCCTCCGAAAATGGTTTTCATCCGAAACATAACTGTTTCTGAGAGAGAACGTTGATGATAATTGGAATCCCTCTTCCAAGCTTTGGGCGGCCACGCCGCGGTTGCCGCTTCTATCCCCTATTTGAGATGGAAATTGATTTAGGATTTCCGTGGTTTACACCTTTATCAACTCTGACGTTGCTCTAGCCATTGAATCTCTACCATATCTCCCAAAACCTCGAATTCTGGAGTCCCGGTGATTAAAATACCACATTCTCTCACCGCCAGCGCGGCAGCAAATGCGTCAGCATAAGCTAATGGATGCTTTGCCTTGATTATCGCCGCTTCCAAGGATAATTCCCGTCCCGCTTCAATTAATTTAATGCAAGTTCCTTCCATTATACCCAACATTTGAAACACTTTTTCCTTCCCCCATCGGCGCTCCACTATATAGGCGACTTCTCCTAAATTCACCCAACTCATCAATACTTGAGCCAAGCATTTTTGAGCTTTTTGAAAAACTTCGCTCACCTCTTGACTGCCAGGTTCATTGCCCAACAAAGCCAGCACCGCAAAGCTATCCAGAACATAAACATCACTCATGCCTGGCCTCCTCCAAAGCTTTTTCTCGGGCACGCTCTGCCAACAAGTCAGCGGTTAACGATGGTCCCTCAGCCAACATCCCCTGCAAAGCTATAATAGGATCTTCGGGCAAGGGCACTAGCGCTAAAACCTCTCCATACTCCACAACTTGGACTTGTGTTCCTTCCTTAATTTTGTATTTATCTCTAAGAACTTTGGGAATTACAACCCAACCTTTAGTCGAAACCGTCATGGTGTACATAAAACCTCCCCAGTATAACTTAATTTAATTTAAGTATACCATAATATGGCAGTGTATACAAAAGAGGATTATGTATAACTGAAGACTGATATGTTATAGATAGTTTTTCGCCCCTTGCTGCTTTTCAAGCAATCACCCATTTACACAATTATCTTGACACTCCCCTTTGGTCATATTCACATGAATGGATGTGCTAAAAAGTTGTTGGTTAAATCTTAGCCCCCCTCTCAATCCCCCCAAATGCCAAAGGCAGGAATTTGGGGGGAAGTCGCTCTCCTCCCCTAGCGAAGCATCCTATCAGGGTAAATTCGACCGTTTTTTGTCGCATTTGGGGGAGGCAGGGTGGGGGTGCATTTTGCGCTAAGCACTCTTTCGCCGAATTATAAATTGACTATATGCCAACTTAAGCAACTCGCCTTTTCAAATCTCTATCAATCCGTTCCCGCAAATATACTTTCATTAACGATTGATAAGGCACGTCCATTCGGTTTGCGATCAATTTCAACTCATTTAACATTGTTTCTGATATTCGCAACGATATTGCCTTGTTAGCAGGTTTTAGATTCGGCAATATAACCTGTTCAGCCTGACTCCAGTCCATATATTCTGTGGAATCATGCGTCGCCCAAAATGCTCGCTCGTCATTTTCATTTTCAAATTCAGGAATAGATTTTGGCATATTTTCTTTCTCCCCTTTGATTCATATCACGGGCGGAAATTACCCGAATTTTGTTTTTTCTAACAGTAAAAGTTACGAATAACCATCTGTTTGCATTCGTGTGACCTAACACATAATAACGTTTTTCGTACTGAGAGTGTTTTTTGTCATTGGCCAACAAAAGAGGGATATTAAAGAACACTTCTTCACATTCCAAATTGGACACTTGATGACTTATCCAATTTTTATTAATATTCCCATCATCCCATTCAAAGCCATCAACATTATAAATATCCATCTGTTTGTATAGTACCTTTATATACGCATAAAGTCAAGAATACGTTCGTTTCAATTGTTAGAAATCTGTCAAATAGGCATAGCGATTAATTTGAGTTTGAATTTCACGCAGTACAAAACTTCAAATAATTCCCCTTTATGAAATCAGGTTCTTCAAACTGCCTTTGGAACAAATACAGCCCCCCCAACGGGTTGATATCCCGCGCTACTTTTGTATAAAATATACCCGCACATCATCATACAAAAAAACCAGGAAACTTTGGTCATATTCACGTGAAGCATTTACAAAAATCTACCTAATCGGCGAGACCGTATACAGCGCATCTGTGACATCCTTTTAGAGATGTTCTTTCCTTTGCAACCTTTGAACCCTCACACTCCTCCTAATTCCTAACTCGCTTCTGTATTTATCCGTGTCCAATAAAACTACCCCTCCTCTGCCACCTCACTCCCTCACCGCCCGCACCACCACCCGCCAACGGTACGCACCCAGCCCCTCATCATACCCCTGGCACGTCAGCAGCGTCAGCGTGTCGTAATCCTCATGCCCTAATACAGAAACATCGCCCGGCGCGACAAACTCCACCGATTGCACCCGGTACGTATACCGCTCACCCCAAGCGTAAACATAAATCTCGTCCCCCCACCGCAAACTACTAAGATTCACAAACGGCCCGGGAGTCCCATCCGCCAGATAAACGTGCCCCGTCAGAGCCGTGTTGCCCGCCCAAGTCGGGAAAGCCGTCCCCTCCAGATAACCAATCCAATCACCCAGCCAGCGCACATCCCAACCGCCATCACCCAAGGGAACGCTAACAATAGTTTCTCTAAGATCAATTTTGGGGATATAAAGCTGAACCCCGGCGTTCTCCTCATAAACCAAACCAGAGGGCTGCTGGGGGAGACGTGTGACCCGATTAGGCGCAAAACCAGTCTCGGGCAAAGTGGGATACATAACCTCAAAGTAAGAAAAATGCACCACCTCAGCACAGACCCGATTATTCGCCTCATCCATCACCGTAGTTAACAGCGTCCAAGCCGCCGCGCCATCGGGAGCGGTAGCCATGTTAAAATTATCAACCTTTCCGCCCGCCGCCACAACATCCTGTTGTGTATACTCAAAACAAACATCCAAAGAAAGA
>QMOK01000292.1 GCA_003648195.1 Chloroflexota bacterium
AACTAACCGCAATGCGGGTTTGGCCGCCGATTTGCGCGCGCGATAGCGCGGTCGGCTGCAACTCATCGGTAGGCGGAGGCAAGGAATAACTGTTTTTACGGCCAGCTTTCACTTTCTGTATACCATGGTTCAAACCAAGCCCGCTCTGCATTGTCTTCTAAATAGGCTTTATGCCAATCATGCTCAGTTGTACCTGAATTATCGGTTAACAGCCACGAAATCGTTACGGCATGTACGCCATAACGCGACATCCCGAATCTCCATTCAGAAGCGAAGAAGTGTCGCATTGAATCGGCTGTTTGCTCAGGAGCGGCATCTTTATCAGTGATGGGGTTTCCCATTCCTTGTCCCGGTGAAGCCAAGTCAGCTTCGCTAATCGTTGCTGGCTTTTGTCCATTACGAATTGCATCACGTAACCACTCAGGAAAATAAATGGAGACATGCTGACCACCATTCTCACAAAAATTGTATATCTCTTTCCCTTCAATCCAGTAGTTGTGCCAATTTACACCATCATTCTTTGTGCCATAAGTTACTTGCATATAATCATAGCCACTTTTTGTCGGGTCTTCATCTAACCCCATTGGCGCACAGCCATTAAGATTCATGCTCTCTGCTAATGCCCCTTGTCCCATAGGTGGGGTAAGTACATTGATTCCTGAATAATGGGTATGTGCCCAATCATAAACTGCCGCGAAATAGGCATCCATTTCTTGCCAAGCAATGATGCTACCACGGGTTACACTAGTACCAGAACCTTCATACCATTCAACATTTGGTTCATTGGCAGGTTCAAAGCCAAATTCAGTAAAGCCATAGCTGTCATTTAGCCGATGAATAGCATCCATCTCATCCGCCAAATCCGCTTTGCTACGATATAAATCTGGGCGGCAATAATCCTCTGGCCCTACGGGTACTCCCGTGGAAAGATGATGGTCTGGTTGTGCCGGATCATCCCAATCATAAAAATTGCCAGGAGAAGGGTAGATACGAATAACTACGCGCACGCCATGTTGTGCCGCACGCTTAACATAATCGAATACAACCGGCATCAGAATTTCAGCCTTGTCTACCCGGCAAGGCATCGTGGCATGGTCAACTGGATAACGTTGAATTTTATAGACTTGGTTACTCAAGACAACAATGGCTTTAGGCCATGTTCCGTCAGCGACTGGGTCTAGCGTTTGCAAAATGGCATCATTCCAGTCAGAATTACTGCGATTACCAAGATGTATTCCCGACCAACATTTTATACCGACACCGGAACAATAATTATTCATCACCAAAGGTAAATATGCTTGCGGCGTTAGTGTGCTTTGAAGCATAGGTTGCGCATAAACAGTAGAAGATGCGGGGTGTGGCATAACCCAAGGGCCAACGACTAACGCGCTCACCATGATCCAACAGCCCAAGAAGATGCGCCAAGTTGATGTGGAATTTTTAGAAGGCATATTTAACTCGCTTATCGCCGTGTGATTCGAGAGTGATAAATCTTTTGCATTGTTTCGCCATCATCCCAAAGCCAAACCAAATTTTCTTCTGAAAGTAGCAAAGGAATCCCGGTCATATCCGCTATTTCTGGAATGGAGATAACATTAAATGCTTCATAAGTTGCCAAATCTAGCCCCACATTACCAAAAACAGCTACATTATTGGATAGCAACACCCGTGGTGGCCATTGAATAGGAAGCGTAGGCGTGTATAGCGAATGTGTGCTCAAATCATAAACATAAGGTTGATAAGATGCGACATTGGAATCAGCATTTGAATCCGTACCAAACCAAGCAACCCAGTGTGTATCTAGCGCATGGTAAGAACCGGCTGTCGCATCATCAGGATTAAAAGTAGTACCTACCTCAAAGCGCTCTTGTGTTTCAAGATTGCAGGCCCACAATTTAGCGGCTTGATCCTGCCGCCTTTCTCCTAATGTGCCAGCATTGTAATCCAAGTAGATGGTCCAGGGATAAGCAATTCGTGGATATCCCACCAAAGTTTGGGCAATGGTAATCGCTTGGTTAGTTGTCACATTGTAACCATAAATTCCTGATGTCTGACCTACTGTCCCTTCCCAAACCGCTATATCATCTGTAAAATCAAGATGATGATAATAATCAAGTACATAAGGTTGCGTAAGTTGATTAGACGAGAGGTCATAAACATACAATTGATACTGAGATTGTGCTAAATTAACGGGTTCTGACCACACCACTTTATGTCCAGAAATCTTAGGGGGCGTTCCAAGTAATTCCTGTGGTGTACTCAACAAATCAACCTTTCCTGTATCCAAATCAATTTGCACAATACCTAAACCATTAGCAACTTTAGCCTGAGCTACCATTTGAGTACCATCTAAATCTGGTGAAAATAATTTCTCTATTTCAAGAGTGTTGTTCAAAATATGCACCTCGCTCGGTATGCTACTACTTATTTTCTGAGTTGGTAAAGATGTAGGAAATACCTTGCCCGTGGGGGTAGGTTCCAAATATGCGGCATCAGGATTTGTTCTGAACGAACGAAATGGAGATGAGGCTAATAATCTCAGTTGCTCATTTCGGCTGATTATGAGTAACCCTAAAACCAGCAAACTCACTATTATCAAAACAATAGTTCTTCTTCGTAAAGTTTTCATCGCTATGTACCTCTTATTGATTTTAAGCAACGAAATTTCACACAAATGGAAACGGCTCAATATATCTTTATTATACCTCCAAAATAGTCGTTTCGACCGCCCAACGGGCCGCGCGATAAGCCGCCCCCCCCAGCTGCGGCCCCTTTCCGATGAGGCTGCGGCGCAGTGGGGCGAGCGCAGCGCAGCCGGGGCGCAGCCCCGGGGACGGCTTCATTGAGTGGTTAGGCGGAGGCGACGGACGCGTAGCGCCGAGCCACCGCCGCTGCGCAATGCTCGCGCGGCCCGTTAAGCGGGCTGCCCCCCGGCGCGGCTGACGCCCCGCTGGCCGCCACCGCCTGTGGCGCACGGACGGGGCTACCCAGCACCGCCCTGGCACGCGCCACGCCCCGCCGACCACGACCATCTGCGGCGCGCGGCGGAGCACCATGCCCGACCTGGAGCCAGCGCTGCCGCCAACTCCGTACCG
>QMOK01000293.1 GCA_003648195.1 Chloroflexota bacterium
AAGCTCAGGGCTGGGTGACGACGAAGCCACGGGAGACGGGCGCAAAAGCTCAGGGCTGGGTGATGATGAGTCCACGGAAGACAGGCGCAGTGGATCAGAATCAGGGGATGAGGAAGCCACGGGCGAGGGGCGCGGCGGATCAGAATCAGGAGATGAGGAAGCCACGGGCGAGGGGCGCGGTGAATCAGAATCAGGGGATGAGGAAGCCACGGGCGAGGGGCGCGGTGGATCAGAATCAGGGGATGAGGAAGCCACTGGAGACGGGCGCAGTGGATCAGAATCAGGGGATGAGGAAGCCACGGGAGACGGGCGCGGCGGATCGGGATCAGGTGATGACGATGAAGCCACAGGAGATGGAAGCGGAGGCTCAGGATTGGGTGGTAATAGTGAGTTTATCCCTATGAGTGATAGCGACTTGGAAAATGTGTTCTCCAATATTGAACACGAGAGTAGTGCAGCTATAGAAAATGGCGTAAAACGACGGCGCACACCCAATCGGATGGGTCAACGTTTGCATCAACCTCTACCAACACATCAAGAGAAAGCTCAACAATATTATTATGATTATCAGGGGAATTTAATACGCGCTAACGTGCATTACCACAAAACGCACAAGAATCTATCTCTACATGAAAGAGAGGAACAACATCAAGAAATAGCCAGTCTAATGGCACGGCAGCTTGAGCGCGTTCGCGAGCAAGCATCCAAACGAGTACGCAGACAAACCCAAGGCAAGTTAGATCGGCGGCAATTGGTCAATGCTTATAAAGGGCTGGATGATGTGCGCTTGCAAACCAAGAATGAAGATCGCACCTCTTTTGCGGTTAGCGTTGCCGTAGATCAATCTGGCTCAATGTCAAACCATATCGAAAACAAAAATCTCTACGACGCGGCCATGGTGTTGGCGCGCACGTTTGAACAAATGGATATGGCCTACGAAATGCGCGGTTTCGGAAGCACGAACGCGCAATACAAGGCCATGAATGACAAACACTTTGATCGCCACCGAGCAGCGTCGTTAGCACACCTTACGCTGGGAGGTACTTACCTGCGCGATACAACCGGGCTTGCTGCCCAATCTCTGCTAGCCCGTGAAGAATCAAACCGTCTCTATGTTTCTTTGACAGACGGAGATTTATATGATCATAAAGACACGGTAGCTGAAATGGCAAATGCACGCAAGCAAGGAATTATCACCTATGGTATTTACTTAGGCAAGGACGTCAATGTTTCTCGAATGGATGAAATTTATGGACGTGGCAATTGGACTTCAATACAAGAGTTATCTGATATGCCCAAAAAAGTCGGGCAACGGATTGCGTCCATTTTCAGAGCCATGCGTTAAATGGGTATGTAATTTTTATGATTAGATTGCTACGTTAGAAATGTCGAAACTCTGCAAACCAATCTCGAATCAAATCATTTGTGGCGAGTGTGCTGAAATCATGGCAGACTGGCCGAATGATTGTATTGATCTTACTGTAACGTCCCCGCCTTACGATAATCTACGTGATTACGAGGGTTATGACTTCAACTTTGAAACCATCGCGAACCAACTTTGGCGAATAACGAAGCCTGGCGGGGTGATAGTATGGATTGTGGCAGATCAAACAATTGACGGCACAGAGACATTGAGTAGTTTTCGGCAAGCATTATTTTTTCGCGAGCTGGGTTTTAACGTAGAAACAATGATTTACGAAAAAGCTCAAGCCTGCTTTGGGAGTAATCATTACTATTTGCAATCCTTTGAGTATATGTTTGTTTTCTCAAAGGGAAAACCCAAGAGTCTAAATCTATTACGAGACAGAAGAAATAAACGGTCAGGCACAGAATGGGTGAGCAAGAGCGGCTTACATCCCAACGGCACAAAACCAAAACGACATCTAGCGAAAATGCAGAAATACGGAAAGAGAAAAAACATCTGGCGATATGGAGTTGGTGGCGGAAAAATAGATCATCCCGCAATTTTCCCAGAAGCCTTGGCTCGTGACCACATCCTCAGTTGGAGCAATTGCGGCGATTTGGTACTTGATCCAATGTGCGGCAGTGGTACGACTTGCAAAATGGCAAAGCAGACAGGCCGTGGTTACATCGGGATTGATGTGAGCGAAAAATATTGTATTACTGCCCGCCGCAGGGTACTAGAAGCGCAACCCCCACTTTTCACGCAAGAGCAGGAACAATCCAACAACAGCCCGAAAGTGAAGCAGCTATCGTTACACAGTAAACAGCTTGGATTATTTACGGTAGCAAATCGGGATTAGCTGGATGAAATTTATGGGCTGGGCGCGGCAATTGAAAGTGCGTCAATATAAGAATTATCCGATATGCCCAAAAAAGTCGGGCAACGGATTGCGTCCATTTTCAGAACCATACGCTAACTAGCATGATGACTGCTTTTTTGTTATACTTCATTCACGTTATTTTATAGGAGAAAATATGTCCCCACAAAAAAAGGAACGCATAGCCCCTGGTCATAAATATTTAGAACGCTTACAATCTGGCATCCTGTGGCAACCTGAAATAGTCCAGATTCACGAGAAAGGCTCGGTTGTTCTGGAAGCCGAACACAAAACCAAATCAGCCTACGAATTCTGGCACGAACTAGCATTCATTGAGGCTTTTCCCGAGATCAGCCATTGGTGGTTTCATTCGGCCTGGACGCAGCGAGTGCGCTTGACCAAAGCAGAGGGGATGCTTGAGCAAAGTCCTGTCACTATTTATGGTTATATGCAATTTATTGACGAGGAACAACCACCCCAAATGTGGACAATTACTGAGCGGGACGTCCCCATAATTGAGACGCCCTATCCTCCCAATGAGGTCAAACCCGTCAACTTGCCGCTGCGCTTGGCCCTGGCACGTTTAGCAGTGGGTACGCTCACTGATGACGTAGTACCCGATACCTGGATGGGAGTGACTAGCTTGCTTACAGGCGAACTATTGCCTTTAGCCTTACCCACACGCATAGATGCCTTCCCATGGCGTCTAGCCGGAATAGAGACTAATAATTTACGAGAAGCATTTTGTAGGTTGCAGGGGATTAGGCCATAGGTCGAGGCTAGATGATGTAGAAAGCAAAGAGCGAGATTG
>QMOK01000294.1 GCA_003648195.1 Chloroflexota bacterium
TACACCCTGTTTTTTCTGGCCCAGTTATCAAACGGCTCACCAAAGCTCCCCTTACCCGAATAATGACCACCGCCTCCATTCCTATCCCCGCGCAAAAACTCGCCAAACTTAGGGAGCATTGCGAGGTTGATGTCCTTGATATTGCCGCCCTGCTAGGCGAAGTTATCCGCCGTGCTCATGAAGGTCGCAGCGTGGGAGAAATGTTCGACGAGTGATGCGATATGCCAGAACTCCCAGAGGTAGAATTCTTTCGGCATTGTTTGTCTCAGGGGCGGGATAATTCCCCCCCTATTCTTCGCGAGAATATTCGAGAGGCCGAATTATTGTGGAAAGGAGCCTTAGCCGCTCCCTCCCCTGACGAGTTTTTGGCACGGGTGCAAGGGCAAACAGTAGAAAGAATTGGCCGGCGGGGGAAATATCTCCTCATTCATCTTTCTGAAGATACTTTGGTGCTCCATTTTCGGATGAGCGGGGAAGTTGTGGTGGAGGCCCAAACCGAGCCAGTTGCTAAACACTGTCGGTTGATGCTCAATTTTGACGATGGGATTCGACTGGCGTTTAACAATCCTCGCAAGTTTGGGAGGGTGTGGCTGGTGGCTGACCCCGAAGCGTTGTTAGCGCATCTCGGCCCCGAACCGTTATCTGACGCATTCACCCCTGAAAGGTTTTACACAACGCTCCAAGGCTGTCATCGCCAGATGAAATATTTTTTGCTCGACCAAAAAATAATAGCCGGATTAGGGAACATCTATGTGGACGAAGCCCTTTATTTGAGCAAAATACACCCCCAAACAAAATCTGACACTCTTAGTTTTGAGCAAGCTGAATTATTATGGAAAAGTATTCGTCAGGTGCTTCGTGATGGGATTGAAAATCAAGGGACTAGCTTTGATTGGATGTATAAAGGCGGTAATTATCAACATTTTCTAAAAGTATATCAGCGAACTGGTGAACCTTGCGCTATCTGTGGTACTCCCATTAAACGCATCACGATTGCGCAAAGAGGAACTCATTATTGTCCCTCTTGCCAGACCTTATCTGAAAAGTGAGGTGATTTATGGATGGCATGATTTTAATTCTTATGCTAGTGGCGCTAGGAATTGGTTTATTGATAGGCTTATTAATTAATAGTCTTCGAGAGAGTGCGTCTGTTGAACCGTTTCTTGAAACATCTGAGCATTCTGAGCCTTTGCCTGATATTCCCAGTCCCGCTAGCCCGCCCCAGCGAGGGCTGGAGCAAGCGGGCATAATTTGGAGAGATAAGAAGAGCAAACTTTTTTTAGAAATTGATGGTGAATTGATGAGCGCGGCGGACCTCTTTTCGGGAGGGGCAACACGTTCCCTAGAGGAGAGTGCGCCAGCCCCACGCGACTCGGCTTCTGTTTTGCCCCCCACGCCCATTGATATCCAATCTCCGCCAGTTCGGGAAGAAGAGCAATTTGGCGCGTTAAGTATTGTTGAGCAGGTGGATGATATTCTTCAGGAGTTGGTGGCTGATTCCCCGCTAAGCGAAAAAGATGTACATCTTATGGACGATCCCCAAAAAGGGATGATAATTTGGGTTGGGAGCAATTCTTATGAGAGCATTGAAGAGATGGATGACCCAGACTTGAGGATGCTTATTAGGGGTGCTGTTGCGGAATGGGAGGCTAGGGCAGGGGAGGATTAATCCATTTGCAGCATTTTTTTGGCAAATTCGCTGGAAATTTGTTGCAGCAGGCAATTTTTCTCTTTGGTTGGTAGAAAAGCGGCTTGCACAGATGCTAAAATTCGTTCGCGCAGTACGCTTAAAGGGATTCCCAGTTGTTCTGTGACTACTTGATATTCATTAGAAAGGGTAATGCGCGATATGCTGGGGTCATCTGTGTTAATGGTTACGTTGAGGCCGTTCAAAATCATTTCTGCTAGGGGGTGTTTTTCCAGGTCTGATATTACGCCGGAATGATGGTTGCTGGTGACACATACCTCAAACGTTGTTCCACGCTCGCGCGCTAGATTTACCACACTGGGGTTATCTAAGACGCGAACGCCGTGTCCTATTCGTTCTGCGCCGAGCTTAATGATTGCTTCTCTTACGTTTTCTGCTTTTCCCCACTCTCCGGCGTGAACTGTGAGCCGCAGGCCGGCTTCTTTGGCTAGCAAAAACGCCGATTTGAATGGTTCAGCCGAAAATTCTGCTTCATTCCCCGCTAGGTCTATCCCTACAACTCTATCGCCTCCATAGTCGGCGGCCAATTTAATTGCTTTTTGGGCTTCTTCTATGTTCCCGTGCCGATTTACGCTAATAATGAGCCGGACGAGAATTCCAAACCTTTCTTCAGCTTCCTGAGCGCTCCTCGCAACCCAATCAATTACTTGGTCAATAGAGAAATCACCCGCTTTGCTGAGAGAAATAGGCGTAAAGCGGAGTTCTAAGTAACGCACGTTATCTAGGGCTGCGTCTTCTATGGCTTCTAGCGTGATGCGTTTGATGATTTGTGGTGAGCGGTAGAAAAGCTGTAGAGTTCCAAATTTGGAGAGGAAATTTTCAAAAGTATACGGTTCGTTGTGATCCATTTGAACTAAAGGACGTAAATATCCCGTATCTTCAATATCCATGTCGTGAGAACGAACTATCTCCATCATGGTCCGAACTCTCAGCGACCCTTCTAGGTGTCGATGTAAATCAACCTTGGGGAGGTTTTTATAAAATTCTGTGGAACGAGAATAGTTTTTTGAGGGCATTAATAGACTCTGGGGTTCAAATAAAAATTGGCTCATGTATGAAAAATGTGCAAAACGACATGAATGTCGTACTACGAAACCGTAACGCGATATTTGTATCGCCTTTTGTTGCACACATTCAACAGGTGAGCCTAAAAATTTATCATATTGTACCCGATAATCTGATTTTGTGCTTGACGAGAGAGAATGGGGCGACATAAATGTCGCGCTACGAAGTGTAATGCGAGATTTATCTCGCCCTGTGCGCAAAAGTTTTCTGCATGAGCTAAAAGTTGTTGGGTAAAACTTAGCCAGCCTCAATCCGAAATCGCATGTGAACATGGAATCAATTCCATGCCCTAAAACGGGCA
>QMOK01000295.1 GCA_003648195.1 Chloroflexota bacterium
CAGATAGCCGCTTACTGGAGTATGCCGTGGCATGAAGCTATCCTTGGATCTGTGGAGCGATTGGCCGCGATGAGTTTTCACGTTGGTGCGTCAGTGATGGTTTTACAGGCACTCAAACGAAAAAATATCGCCTGGCTAGGAGCTGCTATTGCCTGGCACGCTCTCCTGGATGGAGTGGCTGTCTTCAGTGTTCAAGTTCTGAACATTTACGGTACAGAAGCTTTAGTGGTCTTGTTTGGCGCATTGAGTTTGTTTTTCGCGTTTCTTTTACGTGATAGGGTGGAAGAAGAAAAAGAAATAGAAACCATTCAGCCGCCAGAAATTTTACGTGTTGATTTTGAAGTTGCTTCTCACGAATTGGATGATAGTCGCTATGGATAAAAAATATTGTATGATAAAAACCGAGAATCTCACCCGCAGCTTTGGAGATATTTTAGCTGTAGACCGCTTGACGCTGGAAATCCCGCCCGGAGAGGTGTTCGGTTTTCTTGGGCCAAACGGAGCTGGTAAAACGACCTCCATCCGTATGCTGGGCGCATTGCTGGCCCCTTCCAGCGGACAGGCCTGGGTTGGCGGATACCAAATTGGGCAAGATAATCAGAAAATTCGCCAGAAAATTGGCATCTTGCCGGAAGCCCCAGGGCTATACTCTTCTCTTAGCGCCGAACGAAATTTGACCTTTTACGGCACAATGTATGGAGTTGAAAACCTTACCGAACAAATAGATCGCTACCTGAATATGTTGGGACTGTGGGAACGGCGGCATGAGCCAGTGGGAACATTTTCAAAAGGGATGTGCCAGAAATTAGCAATTGCCAGAGCTGTGCTTCACGAACCAGAGGTGCTTTTCCTCGATGAACCAACCAGCGGATTAGACCCTCAGATGGCGCGTTTAGTGCGAGAATTTATCTCTGAATTAAAAAGAGAGGGGCGGACGATAATACTCTGCACTCACAACCTAGAAGTAGCTGACCGTTTATGTGACCGGGTGGCGGTTTTTCAAAGCCATCTTCTTGCCTTAGATACCCCTTCGGCTTTGCGCCAGAAATTATTTGGACGAAAAGTAGTTTTCCACCTTGAATATACAGAACCTCAATACCAAAACGTTTTGGAAAAATATGAATTTGTCAGTGAAGTTCAAATGGTTGAAGAGAAAATAGTGGTCACGCTAGAAGATCCAGAAAAGAACAATCCGGTCTTAGTTCAGGCATTGGTTCAGGCGGGTGCAAAGATACAATTTGTTGGTGAACTGCGCCGAAGATTAGAAGACGTTTATTTGCAACTCGTTCAGAATTCACAAGGATAAAAACTATGAAAAGAATATGGGCTATTATTCGCAAAGAATGGAGCGAGGTTTTTAAGAATCGTTTTGTGCTTTTTACGGTCGCGTTTTTGCCGTTAGTGCTTACCGCCTTACCCTTGGGAATTTTATACGCCACAGGAACATCGGGAGATATTCAAGGAGCAACAATGTCGGATATGCCCCCCCAATTTACAGCTCTGTGCGGTGGGCTTAGCGGAGGCGAATGTTTGCAATATTACATTGTTACCCAGTTTATGCTGCTCTTCATGATGGTTCCAATTCTTATCCCCATTACAATTGCCTCTTACAGCATAGTAGGCGAAAAAACCACGCGGACGCTGGAACCGCTTCTTGCCACTCCCATCACTACCATCGAGCTGCTCGCTGGTAAATCTCTGTCGGCGGCTATTCCCGCGATTGCGGCTACCTGGGGAGGATTTCTCTTATACGCGCTGGGGACAAAATTGATAGTCGGGACACCGGCAGTAGTGCAAAGGTTAGTCGATCCGTTGTGGCTGACAGCTATTTTTGTAGTAGGCCCATTATTGGCCATCGCGGGAGTGAGCATTGCCGTGATGATCTCCTCGCGCGTTAACGAACCTCGTGTGGCAGAACAAATATCGGGCGTTTTTGTGTTGCCCATCCTAGCCTTATTTGTTGGACAGACAACAGGCTTCATTTTTATAGATGAAACTTTTATATTATGGATGGCCTTTGGTATGTTTATTCTTGATGGGGTATTATTATTTTTCGCAACGCAGTTGTTTCAACGTGAAACTATACTTACCCGCTGGAAGTGATTCTTATGAAATCGAAAACTTTTCTTTTATTATTAATGATGGCTCTGTTTGTGATGCCTGGAATAGCAAGCGCCCAAGAAAATGATCCAGATTTACCCCTGAAACTGAATCGAAATTTTGGGTATGGGGGTTTGGGAAAAATACAAGGTAGATTCACTCTCGAAGTGGAAACCCTCGAAAACTTATCTCGAGTTGAATTCTTTGTGGATGAAGATTTGATAGCCTCCGTTGAGCAAGCGCCTTTTGAATATCAGTTTCACACAGAAGACTATTCTCCGGGACGCCATGTGTTTTCGGCTATAGGATATACTTCTGATAACCTTGTTCTTCATTCTGCTCAGATTTCACGTGTACTTCTAACCTCGGAAGACGCTTGGGCAGAAACCCGCCAGATGATAATTCCTATTTTGGGTGTGGTTGGCGTTGTCACCCTAATAGGATTGGTGGTGCCATTCTTATTGGGAAGAAAAAAAGACTTCAAAATTGGCGCATACGGCCTGGCGGGAGGGGCAATATGTCCCCGTTGCGAATTGCCGTTTTCGCGCCATATATTGGCCCCCAACCTTTTGGTGGGAAAACTGGCGCGTTGTCCCCACTGTGGCAAGTGGAGCATCGTTCCCCAAGCCACTGGCAAAAGGCTTGAAGAAGCAGAAGCACGTTTCAGAGCGGCAGATTCACCCTTACCCGTGGAGTCCCCGTCCGAAGAGTCGTTAAATCGCCTGCTTGAAGAATCTCGCTTCGAGGAATAATTTTCCGTAAATATCTTGTTTTTATGAAAGGTATCATATTTATTATTACTGGCAATCTGTTCTGATTAATCGAGAATATTTACTTATTTTCTGGTACTATTAAGAAGCCAGCTAAAAAAACTGAAAATATTTATCCTCAAATTTCTAAAGATGCAGTTAGTTACCTTCTTCTACTACTACAGCAGATTGAGGCTATAGTTTATGCTAAAGCACATAGACAAA
>QMOK01000296.1 GCA_003648195.1 Chloroflexota bacterium
GAGGAGCTAACTAAAAATGGACAAGAAAATTATGGGTATACTCTACGTAATCAGGCGGTTACGTGATAAGCTAAGCAATAAATAATTAATTATCCCCTTAAAGACCAAACCCCCGTGATAGCGGGGGCTAGGCGGCAACGATGGGTATATTTTAGTCGTTGCCGGGTATTTAGTCAAATTCAAAAAAGGCAACGATATGAGAATAACCTACGCACAAATATTCTACGACCAGGGGGTCGCGCTTATACCAGTCAAAACACAATCAAAACACATTCTGGCTGGATATGGTCCGCACCGGCGGCAAGTAACGCAATTCCCATTATTTGCAGAATTTTTGTTAAATGGTGGCAATTATGCGCTATGTACCGGGACGGGGGGCAAGCATCAGAGCGGCGGGCTGGTCGTGTTGGATTTTGACAATCCCGAACTGTTCGATGCGCAAGCCTGGAATACATTCACGGTAAAAACGGCGCGGGGCTATCACGTTTATTTTTGGGCTGATGATGTGCGCTCATTTGCGTTTGATGGTCTGGACGTGCTAGGGGCTGGGAAGGCGGTCATGGGGGCTTATTCAATCCATCCAGACGGTAGCATTTACGAACCGCAAAACCAACCAAAAATCAGGGGGATTGAAAGCGTCTTTGATTTTCCCTTACTTAGCAAACTAGAACCTCCCAAGTTGCCAGAACCCCCAAAGGGCGCACCTAAGCGATTTTATAATCGGGGCAATAGCAATAGTCGAGTCGCACAAATAAAAGCCGCGTTGCCTATTTTAGAGGCCGTGCAACTATTCCAACCAGAAGCCGCAAAAACTATCCAGGGCGCGGGACGTTGGCGTCAATATAATTGTGCGTTCCATGATGACAATCACCGGAGCGGGTGGCTGGACACGGAGCGCAATTTATTTGGTTGCCATGCGTGCGATAAGGCGCGTGGAGATGTGCTTAATTTTGTCTCACTAAGCCGGGGAATAACCAACCTGGAAGCAATTAAATTGCTAGGGGGTGCGCTATGAAAACGCTCCCCGTAGAGAGAAACGGCGGAAAAACTCAGCACCTTGGTAACTTAAGGAACTTATCAGCAAAACTAGGTAACGAACAGTTCAGAGTTGATGCTAGAACGTCCAGATATAAACTGCAAAATGCTGCAAAAACATTGCTCCCTGGGTGGGCGGTTGATTATTGTATGGAGGCTGCTATACCAGGTAGAAGCGTGGAGATTTGGCAAGATGCGGATTCAGACCATGCACATATAAAAGGCGTTGCTAGGTGCGGGTCGGTCTGGACGTGTCCAGTATGTAGTGCAAAAATCGCTATTGAACGCAGGGACGAAATAGCAGAGGCGTTGAAAATGGCAAAGAAAGCGGGTTATAGGCCGGTCATGGTTACATTGACGGCGGCGCATTCCAGGGATATGAGCGCGGCGGAGCTGGTCGAAAAAATGACAACGGCGAAGCGTTGGATGCGTAATCATGGGAGCTTCAAAAACATAAAATCAATGATGGGATTCCAGGGTAGTATATCGTCAATGGAGGTGACGTGGGGTTATGCGAACGGGTGGCATTTCCATTTTCACGAGGTTTTCGTAGTGTCTAAAATCAATGGAGCGGCGGAGTTGAAGGGCGCGTTTTTCTCTCTATGGGAGAGGGCATTATCTAGGGTTGGATTGATTGCGAATTATGAGCGCGGAGTCGATGTAATTGTCCCTCGCCCTGATGATTATGAGCGGGTCGGAAACTATATCGCAAAATGGGGGCTTGAAAGTGAACTAAGCCGGGGAGACGCTAAAGAGGGCAAAGAGGGGGGGCATTATTCACCCTATCAGTTATTGGCAATGTATGAACAGGGTACAGATTGGGCTGGGGGACTGTTTCAGGAATACGCACGAGCGACAAAGGGCAAAACTAGTATCCGCTGGAGTCGGGGTCTCAGGGATGTTCTAGGGCTATCTAAAGAGCTAACAGATAAAGAGGCCGCGGAGGCTCAGGCAAGTGAAAATAGTTATATGCTCTTGCGATTGACGCGGGCGGAGTATAAAAAGATTATCTACTCCGGGCGGCGTGGTGTATTGGGAGAGCTGCTAGCAGTTGCGGAGGTTGGTCGGGATGCGTTGCTATTATGGCTGGAGTCGGTGTTTGATATTATGCCAGATGGATGAGTCATACCCCCTGAAGGGGGGTAGTCCGTTTCCTGGCCGCGATGCGCGGAACGCCAACGGAACGCCAACGGAACGTGAGCGGAACGCGGACGGAATGCACGGCGGAACGAACGGCGGAATGCCAACGGAACGCGGACGGAACGCGGACGGAACGCGGACGGAATGCCCACGGAACGCCAACGGAACGACCGAACGAGCGAACGAACGACCGAGCGAACGACCGACTGACCGAACGAACCAATAGCATACCCCAAAGGCTCAAAACCGCACACGACAAATGGCACACGACAAACTAATAGCATATTCTAGATGCTCAAAACGGCTGACGACAGACGATAGACGACAAAAATATGATATAATTAATTTAGGCATGGCCTGATATTTAGCACGGACTAGATGACCGGCAGAGACCGGAAAGGAATTTGATTATGAAACCCCCAGAACAATTTGAACGGATTATAAACGGGAAGCGGTACAGCGTTGCTAGTGCCGAATTAATAGCAGGTGATGATTTTTGGGACGGGCGCAACTTCGAGCGTCGAGGGCGTCAATGTTTTTTATACAAGACTGCCAACGGCGCGTTTTTTATTGTGACACTGACTCAATGGCAAGGGGAACGTGACACGTTGACGCCAGTCACGGAGGCGGAGGCCGTAGCCATGTATGAAGGGCGGCCAAATGAACACGGTGTGGATTTGTCAGAGCATAGGGTCACGTATGAAAATGCGTTTCCAGATATTGAGATAACAGAGGCATGATTTTCAGGCCATGCCTATTTTTTTATGGTACAATCATTAAAAGCGAATAAGCCAAAGTGGATTAGACCTTGGCTTATTCTACAAGCAAAAGCTGGTAAGAGCTTCACTTGCTGAAAGTAATTTTATCATATCGCAAGCGAA
>QMOK01000297.1 GCA_003648195.1 Chloroflexota bacterium
AAAAATACCCGCGGATCGTTTAATGAATTCTCTTAGATCAATTCGCACGGGATGGCCTTGCTCGCGGGTTTCGCCGATGATAAAAGCCCCCTCATCCCCAGCCTTGCCGAAAATCTCGGCGATGTCGCCAGCGGATGCCATGCGCGCGGGGGCGTGGTGCGGGGGAACGGTTTTGACCTTCATCGGGCGCGGTTCTTTGCGTTTGCCAGAGTCAATTTCGGCCTGCCACTGATAATAAGCGTCAGTCCCGGGGGCGGGGCCGCGCTCTAGCATGAGGGCTTGCATGACCTCTAAGTCGGTGTACAACGTCTGCCCGTGCAAAAGCTCCGCCAAATGGCGGGGAAAACGCTCTTCGCTTTGTTCATCCGCAAAACGCAGGTCAGTCGCTCCGAGCCGCAAATCTATGGCCAAGCCGTAAAATTGCCAATCCCCGCTTTCTACGACCACAAAAGCCCCCTCCTGCACTTCCTGAGAAGGCACGGTGAGGCGAATTTGTAAATTGTCTTTCAGGCTGCCACCAACTACGTAGCCAATGGAGTTGTTTGAGTTTGTCATATTGATAATTCCTGGTGAAGCGTAAAACGTGAAACGTGATGAGTGATGAGTAACGAGTAACGAGTGAAACGTGATGGGGTCACGCGCCTCCTAACTCCTAACTCGCATCTCCTAACTTCCAACCCTCGCCGAGGGCATCGCTCAACGCGCCCAAAACGGCCATCAGCGCGGCGTAATCATCTCGCAGCAGGGTGATGAGTTCATTCACCGCTCCTTTTGACCACAGCGGATCGCCCGCACTAAGATGCGCCGCGTGAGCTTGTTCAATGTGAGCGGCCAGAAGCTCGCCAACGGGCAAATCGGCCGAGCGCAGGACGTGGCGGAAGTAGCCCAAACGCCCGGCAGTGGTAAAGGCGCACAACTCGGACGGGGAGCACTTGTAAATGACGTCCAAACTGAGGGGTGGGCGCGGCGGCAAAAGGTGTTTTAGCTCCCCGTTTTGCTCGTAGCCCACCGAGAGGGCGCTAATTTCTACGGGCACATTGCGATGCACGCGGTTATCGGCAATGGTGTTCGCGTCTACGTTTTGAGCAGTCGCCAACTGCCGCACCAGGCCGTCATCGTCAATGTGAATATCGTAAATTAGGCCGTAAATCTGATAACTATCGGCCACGGGAGCACGCACCAGGCCGCCAAATCTGGGCACGTCCAACTGATCCACACGGCAGCCAACTATGAAGCCTGTTGTTCCGGCGCGTAACATGCGTCCTATTTTTATTGGAGTTGTCATTTATAACTTTTCCTCCCGTCAAGATTTTTGAGTTCTTGTTTTTCTGAAGTTTGGGTGACGGAGATATTTAGGCGGCGGCGTTCTTGGTTTATCATGTTGGTTAGCAGGTCTCTTTCTTCGTAAGTTACTACGGCAATTTCGTGTGAGCGGTGGAGTAAATAGGGATAGCCCTTAGCCCCCAGCGTTTGGCACTGCTGGATAAGGACGGCGTGCAGGGCCTGTAGTTCGGCGGGGTTCTCTGCTACCCAAGCGGGAATCTCCACCCGTGCCAGCCAGGGGTAATTTTCGCGTCCCACGTTGAGGTAAAAGAAATGAATGGTTAAATTGTGGGGATATTCTGAGCGCGTTTTAGATTGGATGCCAAAGACCGCCGAGCGTTCGCCCGGCTTTAGGCGCGGGGCAAACAAATCGGCGTCTGCCACGCCCCTAAATCTGCGGTTGTGACCGGCTTCGGAGAGGTGATTCTCTTCTAAGTGGGCTATCTCTAACAAGCGCACCACCAAATCCGCGCGTGGTTTATCCACGTAGCCCGCCGTGACGGCTCCATACTCGCCCAATTGATGCAAAGCCTCTTTGTATTTCTCAAAGGTCTTTTTGACAACGTCCGCGTCTTTGCCAGACTTATCTCCCACGCCCCAAAGTTCTAAGGGACCATCGGTAAGGGTGATCATTAGCGGAGAATTTTCCGCCGCTGCCAGATAATCTCCTACCCATTTAGATAAGTATTGCCGTTCGGCTAAATCGCGCTCCAGGGCCACTTGCACAGAAGAAACGCTGCCGAATTTGGTTTGCATATCATCACCGTATTTGAGTTTGGATTCTACGAAAGTCTCCGGTGCGTTTGCCTGGCTCAGGTTGAGTAAAATTCCGCCTACGTTAATGACGTAATAATTTACTCCGGTGTGATTGTCAGGGTTAATTTGCGACCCGTCGGCGGCCAATAGAACGGCGTCAGCAGGGAACTCGGGGCAGGGGAAGCTGGCGGTCAGCGGCTCTGAGACCGGTAAAGCGCAGCGTAAATTTTGATTCTGATCCACGGCGCGTTCCACTTTGGCGCGGAGGGCATCCACGTTCCGGGCACGATTGTTTAGCAACTCGTTGGCTCCATCGCGCAGGATTTGCAAGCGGTTCTCGCGCACAACCGCGGTCTCGCCAAGTTTAGTTATTTGAGGTTGAAGTTGGGGATAGTTGAGGGGCATGAGTTAGTATATTGGTAGACTAGGAAATTGGTAGATTGATAAACCAGGAAATGAGGTGATGAGGTTTTACCGAACATTTGTTTTATGTATTTTACAAGGAAACGCGTCTTTTTGCAAGTAGCCGCAGTTCTATAATTTGGTTCATCTATTGAAAGTGTGCGGGGAAAGGAGATATAAATATCGCGTTACGCTTTCGTATTACGACATTCGTGTCGCTTTGCACAATATTTATATACGGGCCAATGTATCATCTCAATATTTTGGTAAGGCTAAGACCTCCGAGGTTTTTGTAGTGCAAAACTCGGAGGTCTTGTCCCTGTTTGTTGAGAAGATACGAGCCAATGATTTCACGCCTTAAGCCAACAAAATTCGAGATTGCTCCCGAATTTTGTTGACTTTTAGGCGGAGAGGGTGGGATTCGAACCCACGGTGGTCCAAACAGACCACAACGGTTTTCGAGACCGCCCCGATAAGCCACTCTGGCACCTCTCCATTTCGAAAGCACATTATACCAGACGAGTTAGATGAATAGGGTATAAAAAAGGAGTC
>QMOK01000298.1 GCA_003648195.1 Chloroflexota bacterium
CTGCTAATTAGCCTTTTAGCCATCATAGGAGTATGGCTCTGAGATGAAGAAGACCATTCGCCAATTAAGGGAACGCAAATTCCAAGCGCATCTGGCCGTATTCCTGGCTCTAATATTTTCTAGCCTTGGCCTTTACTTCGCTGCCCAGCAAGAAAACGTCAATGCCATGTGGGTATTGCTGGTGATTGTGGTTTTAGGGAATTTATTGGCTGTGGTGGTGTGAATAATTGAGAAATTGGCACTAGCTGCCCGACAGTTTGACTTCGCCCTCTACTCTACTGTCCGAAAAAAGTCTTTCAGCATAAGTGTTTGGGAACTAGTGTTGCGTCAAGGATAGTATGACGTGTTCGTAGTAGGGCACGAGAGTGCCCGTTTCAGGCACAAGCGAACTCTTGTTCGCACGCGAACTTCATTCGCTGCCACAAACCATCAATTCACATTTGACAGGCTACTAGCGCATATATAAATATTGTGCAAAGCGACATGAATGTCATCCTGCGAAAGCGTAACGCGATATTTATACCGCCTTTCCCCGTGCACTTTTAACAGACGATCCATCCCAGTTTTATTATGTGCAAAAAGTGCCAGACATTAAGAACAATGTGTCTGGCACTTTGGCATTTTTATTTAGACTTCTAAAATTATGTAAAACTTCGAAAGCCTGAACGTGATTATGAAAAGACGCGCTGATTTTACTCTATGCTTATGTCGGCTGTCTCTTCATCCGCGACAGGAGCACGCAGTCTTTGTAACTCTTCTTCCAATTCTACACGTTTTTCTGCGGCAGCGGTTTTAATCTCCGCTTGGATGTCTTTGACCTTTTGCTGCAAGTCAGCACGCAAATCGTCACCCGAAGAAGGAGTTAAGAGTAAAACCGTGATACTGCTAATAACTCCGCCCAAAAGGGCGCCAAACACGAAACCTGAGAACTTTTTCATAAGAAACTCCTTTTCTAGTTGTTGTTTCTAGTATTATAATTGACCTGTTACTAAAAGTGAAATGATTTAACATGATTTTTAGGCAAGGAGCATCTTTTTATGTTTGATCCTTCTTTTCCACTTATTGACCTTCACCGCCATTTAGATGGCAGCGTTCGTTTGGAGACTATTTTAGATTTAGGCAGGGAACACAATTTACCGCTCCCCGCGTGGACTGTGGAAGAATTACGTCCCCACGTCCAAATTACGCAACCACGCCCAGGCGTGATGGCCTTTGTGAGTAAATTTAAGTGGATGGTGGGCGTGATGGTCAATTATGACGCTTGCCAACGAATTGCCTACGAGAATGTAGAAGACGCTTTTCGCGAAGGGGTGAATTACATTGAACTTCGCTTCAGCCCTTGGTTCATGGCTGAAACTCACCACCTTGACCCCGTGGGAGTGGTAGAAGCCGTAGTAAATGGCGTAGAGCAAGGCCGCCGCAATTTTGGGGTGAAGGCCAATCTAATAGGCATCATTAGCCGCACCTATGGGGCAGAGATCGCCTGGAAAGAGCTAGCCGCCCTCCTCACCAAGCGAGATGATTTAGTGGGCTTAGACTTAGCCGGCGATGAGGCCAACTATCCCGGCGATATGTTTGTAGAGCATATTCGAAAAGGCCGTGACGCCGGTTGGAAAATCACCATCCACGCCGGGGAAGAGCAAGGGCCCGCGAGCGTCTGGCAAGCCCTCAACGATCTCAAAGCGGATCGCATTGGACACGGCGTAAGCGCTATTCAAGACCCCGCGCTAATGGATTATCTATCCGAATATGGCATTGGCTTAGAGGTCAATCTCACCAGTAATTTACAAACTACAGTCGTCAAAGATTTGAGCAGCCATCCCTTGCGCCAATTCCTTGAATACGGGATTTTAGCCACCATCAACACCGATGACCCGGGCATTAGCGGCATTGACCTCCCCCACGAATATCGCGTTGCCGCTCCCCAGGCCGGTTTGAGCCTTGAGCAAATTCACCAGGCCCAGCGGAACGCGCTAACAGTCGCTTTTTTGTCGGACACTGAAAAAGAAGAGCTATTGCTAAAAGGAAACCAAGAATGAAAACTCAAATTGTTTTATCTATCGGAATGCCGCGAGCAGGGTCTGCCTGGTGCTATAACCTAACACACGATTTGGTAGTGGCCGCCGGTGGAGCGAATGCCCGCTCAATACGCGAAAAATACCGCTTACAGCGTTTTCTCACCGAAATAAATTGTCTCATTCCTTCTTTGTCTTTTCACCGCTTGTTGCCTGTGATGGTTCCGATTGCTTTTGAAGCTCCCTATGTGATCAATTCTCATGGAGGGCGAAAACCACTGGCGGATATTTTTATTAAATCGGGTTTGCTCAAGCCTACTTTCATCTCCCGTGATCCTCGTGATACGGCATTATCGGCGTTTGAGTATGGACAACGTGTCCCCGCGGATAAAAACGCATTTCAGAAGGGATTTAATTTTTTCTCGCAGTTTTCTACTATTGATGACGCCATTCATTTTATGGAGCGTTATATTCCAGTCGCGAATGGTTGGTTAACGTGTGACCAGGCCTTGAATGTTCGTTACGAAGATTTGCTCTTAAATTACGCCCATGAAACCCAACGACTGATAGACTTTTTAGAAATAGACGCCAACACACCCGGCCTGGATGAAGTGCTAGAGAGATATGATCCCGCAAGCAGAACTTCCAGAGAAAAAGGTACTCACTTCGTCAAAGGGAAAATTGGCCGCTATCGCGAAGCGTTCACCGAAGAGCAAAAAGCCCTCAGCGCGGAAATTTTCGGGACATATCTTGAAGCGCAAGGATATGAGGTATAATATATTCACCGACCAAATCGCGCCCGCGACCGGTACGGCAAAGTACATTTTCACACATTCACATCCCCGGACTCTACCCCACAAGGAGGGTACCACCTATGAACGCAACTTCCATTCCCCCACGCAAAAAAATAACCACCCACACATTCCGGCTTAAAAAGCAGCGCGGAGAGAAAATCACCATGCTCACCGCCTACGA
>QMOK01000299.1 GCA_003648195.1 Chloroflexota bacterium
AGACGAAGTACTCGATGCTGATGAATATGGTCACGCCGGAGAAGCCGAAACCAGCATAATGCTGCACCTTGCCCCAGAGTTGGTCAAAATGGAACAGATGCCCTCGAAACCGTTCACCAATCTGAAGCGGAATGCCAAGCTCGCTGAGGTGGGCGCATATTCACAAGTGGATTGGTATGCTCAATATCCGCACATGTACGTGGGCGATGCCAGCAAATCCACAGCGGAAAAGGGCAAGATTATATTTGACTACGCTGTTGAGGCTTTGGTTAAACTGATCCGTGCCGTCAAAGAAGACCATATTACCCCCGCCCTGGTACGCGAATTCAACGAGCGCATTGACCAACCCTCATCACCAGACTTTTGGACATCTTGATTTAGAGAGAATGTAACTACTCAGCCCACCCTTGAAATGTCACTGCGAGGGGCATTTTTTACCCCGAAGCAGTCTCCCAGACGCTCTAGGAGATTGCTTCAGCGGGAAAACACCGCTTCGCAATGACATGCCTGAGTAGTTACGGGAGAAGAATAAAATGGGACTCCATGCAGAAATTTTCGAGCAGCCTGCCGTGCTGCGCCGTTTTCTGAACAACCAGGTAAAATCTGCGCGGCAAATTGCCGCCGCTATTCAAAAAAGAAATATTGACTACATATTCCTCACCGCACGCGGAACCTCCGACAACGCGGGATTATACGCCAAGTATTTATGGGGAATATTCAACCACTTGCCAATAGCTCTGGCAGCTCCATCTACTTTTGGCGTTTATCAACAACCCCCGCGCCTGAACCGAGCCGCCGTGGTAGGAATCTCCCAATCGGGGCAGTCTCCCGACATTGTTGGCGTATTGGAGGAGGGAAAACGTCAGGGAGCGTTAACAATCGCCATCACCAATGCCCCCGATTCCCCTTTGGCAAATACCGCCGATTACGTCCTCTATATTGACGCCGGAGAAGAAAAAGCAGTCGCCGCCACAAAGACCTACACAGCCCAACTCATGGCAATCGCCGCCCTCTCGGCAGCTCTGAGCGAAAGCGATGAAATGCTCGAAACACTGCACCACGTCCCCACCCTGGTAGAAGAAACCCTGGTACTAGACTCCCAAATTGAGCAAGTTGCCGAGCGTTACCGCTACATGAACCAGTGCGTTGTCCTGGGGCGGGGATACAACTACGCCACCGCTTTCGAGTGGTCGCTAAAACTCAAAGAGCTGACCTACATAGTCGCCAATCCCTACTCTCCGGCAGATTTTCAGCACGGTCCCATTGCCATTCTCGAAAAAGGCTTCCCCGTATTTGCCGTTGCCCCTCAAGGAGCAGTTTACAAAGACATACTGGCACTGCTCCGCCGTCTTTCCGACATTCACCAAGCTGAAATTTTAGTACTTTCAAACGCAGACGAGGCTCTCCGCCTGGCAAACACCCCCCTGCGGCTACCCGCCCCTATGCCCGAATGGGTTAGCCCAATTGTCAGCATTGTCCCCGCACAGCTTTTTTGCTATTACCTGACACGTGCAAAAGGCTGGAATACGGAATCACCTAGAGGGTTGAAAAAAGTCACCGAGACGAGATAAACGTCTAATTTGGGGAAGTGTGGAGGTGGTCGCCCCCCCTCAGCACATTGCTAATCACCCACCCCCCGGCTTTTTTTCCGTGGGGGTTGGACTAACCGTCCAGGGAGAGTTAATCCCCCCCCAACGGGGCCTGCCATCCCCCAATCCACCAGTTTAAGGCTTGTAATAGCGAATGAAATTCGCCAACATATCAAATTATGCTTAACGTAGGAGTAATAATGAGCGAACAAAAAATAAACTTCCCCGATGATTTTGTTTGGGGCGCAGCAACGGCATCCTACCAAATTGAGGGTGCGTGGAACGAGGATGGCAAGGGCGAAAGTATTTGGGATAGATTCAGCCATACGCCCGGCAAAGTGGAGGGTGGCGACACGGGCAATGTGGCCTGTGACCATTACCACCGCTGGCGTGATGATGTAGCCCTGATGGAAAAATTGGGCTTGGACGCTTACCGCTTTTCAATCTCTTGGCCTCGAATTTTGCCGGCTGGACGCGGTGAAATAAATCAGGCTGGGATAGATTTTTATAGCCAACTTGTGGACGCTTTGCTAGAGGCGGGAATTGAGCCTTATGTGACTTTGTACCATTGGGATCTGCCACAAGTTTTGCAAGACGCGGGGGGCTGGGCGGAGCGTATGGTGGTAGACGCATTCGTCGAATATGCGAATGTTATCAGTCAGGCATTGGGTGATAGGGTCAAGAACTGGATTACCTTGAACGAACCCTGGGTTAGCGCATTTCTTGGTTACGAGCATGGCATTCATGCCCCTGGGCACACTAATTTGGATGAGGCTATTGCAGCCTCGCATCATTTGCTGCTTTCGCATGGGAAAGCGGTGCCCGTTATTCGCCAGAATTGTCCAGATGCAGAGGTGGGCATTACGCTAAACTTAGGTCCTCAGGTGCCTGCCTCACCAAGTATTGCCGATAGAAAGGCTGCCACCTGGACTGATGGATATATTAACCGCTGGTTCCTTGACCCTCTGGTTGGGCGGGGCTACCCACAGGATATGGTAGATGGTTGGAATAATTCAATGGAGTTTCTTCAAGATGGAGATTTGGATGAGATTGCCGTCCCGCTTGATTTTTTGGGAGTAAATTATTATACCCGTGGCATAAATCGCTCTTCTGAGATTAGCAAAGAAGAAAACGCTCCCCAGACGGTTTTCCCCAACGACGAGCATACCGAGATGGATTGGGAGGTTTATCCTGAGGGTTTATATGATACGCTGGGGCGTTTGCATTTTGAGTATAATTTCCCGGCTATTTACATCACTGAGAACGGAGCCGCTTTCCCCGACGAGGTTGATGCTGATAATAAAGTTGATGACCCAGCCCGCTTATCATATATCAAAAGACATTTGGAGATGGTGAATAAATCTATTCAAATTGGCGTACCGATGAAAGG
>QMOK01000300.1 GCA_003648195.1 Chloroflexota bacterium
GCCCTGCTATTTCCTGAAGAACCGAAATTAATAAAAAACGCCCAGCGCGTATTTGTGTGCTGGGCGTTTTGCTTTTTAATTGTTGCAAGAACTACTCAATAGGAATTTGCGCCAATTCCTCAACCATACCTTTAATAACGTCAAATCCACCTTGCCAGAATTCTGCTTTAGTTATATCAAGCCCGGCTTCCGCGCAAATATCCACGGGAGAGGCAGAACCGCCCGCCTCGAGAACTTTAATATAGCGTGGCACAAAGGTTTGTCCCTCTTCTTTGTACTGCTTATAAAGAGAGAGTACCAAAAGTTGACCAAAGCTATAAGCGTAAACATAAAAAGGCACATGCAAGAAGTGAGGAATAGAAACCCATTCCCACTTGAACTCTTCGCTCAACTCTACAGAATCGCCAAATTGCTCTTGGAGATTTTTATAATAAGCCTCCGCTAGTTGGTCAACCGTGGCGCCCTCGGTGACCATGTCGTGCGCGGTGACTTCAAACATAGCGAAGAAAATTTGGCGCATGATGGTAGCATAAGCATCATCAACTTGGCGGAAGAGAATATCACGGCGCACAGCGGGATCGGTTTCTTGTCTTAGCAAACGGTTAGCCAAGAGCATTTCGGCAAACGTGGATGCGTTTTCGGCCATTGGCAGCGCGGAGTGGAATGTGAAAATATTGTGCCCGAAAGCTAGCATAGCATGTACAGCATGACCAAGCTCATGGGCCAAGGTAGCCACATCATCAACTTTGCCTTGATAATTGACCTTGACATAAGGGATGTGCCCCGGCGTCACAGAGGCGCAAAAAGCGCCATCTTGTTTACCCTTGCGTACTTCGCTGTCAATGTGATCTGCTTCAAAAACTTTTTGAGCCAACTCGGAAACCCTGGGATCGAAATCATTAAAAGCGTCCAAGGCTAATTTAACACCCTCGTCAAAACCAAATAATTTATCAGATTCGGCCACAGGCGCGTAAATATCGTAGCGGCGGAGCTTCTCAACTCCCAGCCACTTAGCCTTAAGCTTAAAATAGTCTTGGAAAACCCCGGCGTTCTTCTTGCAAACATCCAATAAAGTGTTAACCACCTCGTCCGGGAGATCGTTGACCAAGTTGCGGGCCGATATAGGGCTAGTATAGCCGCGCAAATCAATATTTTCGGCATGCCAGTCACGAATCAAAGTTTGGTACATTTGGCCCAAAATGGGGCCATCCTCACCATAAACTCTATAAAGTTCCTGGTAAGCGGCAGCACGTTCGTCAGGATTAGAGCTGCGTGCCAGCACCATCAACTGTCCGCGTGTCATTTCTTTAACTTCGCCGTCCAATTCGACCTTGAAAACATAACGATTAGTGATCGCGTCGTACAAAGTCACCAGCGCGTGAACGCCATTGACATCCTTAATATTAATGACCTTCTCTTCGGCCTCGCTGAGAGTATAGGGTTTGTAATGGCGCATTTCCTCTAGCCAGTACTCATACCCTTCTGCGCGGGCTATCAACCGTTGAGCGTTCTCCTCATCTAATTCTTTCCACCACAAAGAAAAGAACAGCGTCTGGTTTTGTATCTTAGCCAAAAACTGTTGCACACGAGCATACAACGCCTGCGCGTCTTGGTTTTGGGTATCTGCCGTAAACCACAAACCAGGATAAGAATCCAACTTATGAGCCATCTCGGTTGAAATCTCTAAGTCTTTAATAGCATCTATAAAATCTTCAAAATCAATATCGGGGGTCAGTTTTTCGCGGTAAGCCTCAAAAGCTTCGGCTCTTTTCTCTAAACCCTCAAAAGCGGCTGTAATTTCAGGGCCATCGTGAGAAGGAAACAAATCATTCAGACTCCAAGGGGTTTGGACATATGTTTTTGTCATAGAAAACTCTCTTTATACTTTGTCTAAAGTAAGGGTTAATTATTCGCTGGACGCTGAATTATACTTCATCACCGAGCTATTTTACAACGAGAAAAGTAATAATTTTGGGGATAAATTGCGCAGGACACGGGTTGGCGTGGTAACCATCCCCGGAACCTTTTGCCATTCCTCAACGTCTAAACAACAAAATAACCTTACCCAAGGAGAAGAAAAATGTCCCCCAAAACCACGCCCACCCAACGTCTATTAATAATTGCCATCACCGCCCTAACCCTCTTACTTGGCAGCGTGCGCCCGGCCCTGGCAGATGGCGTCATCATCCCCGACCCGCCCCCCGGCCCCGAACCAATCGCCCTCGCCGACACCTGGCTCACCATTCGCTACCACCGCGTGAGCGTCACCATCGCAGACCAAGTAGCCGTCACCCGCGTAGAGCAAGAATTCCTCAACGAGCATAACTGGGAAGCCGAGGGCACTTACATCTTCCCTCTACCTGAGGGTGCGGCGGTTTCCAAGTTCACCATGTGGGTAGATGGGACGCCGGTAGAGGGGCAAATCTTAGAAGCAACTGAAGCACGCCAAATCTACGAAGACATCGTTCGGGAACGGCGCGACCCAGCCCTGCTGGAATACGTCGGGCAAAACGCGGTCAAGGCTCGGATTTTCCCCATCCCCCCCGGTGGTTCGCGCAAAATTGAGCTGGAATACACCCAGACGCTGCCCGTAGAAAACGGCCTTGTGCGCTATGTTTACCCGCTCAACACCGAAAAATTCTCTGCCCGCCCGCTGGAAGATTGCTCGGTGCGCGTTGACCTCCGCTCTGACGACCCCATGCGTGCCATTTACTCGCCCACCCACCAAGACAGAATTTTCATCGCGCGGGATGGCGACTTCCACGCCACCATTGGCTACGAGGAAAATAACGTCCTCCCCGACCAAGATTTTGAGCTGGTGTACACCGTCAGTCAGGATGAAGTGGGGCTGAACCTTTTGACGCATTTGCCGTCCGCTGAAGATGGATTCTTTCTCCTCATGGTTGCGCCTACCGTGGAGGTGGAGCAC
>QMOK01000301.1 GCA_003648195.1 Chloroflexota bacterium
GCCATTGATATTCACAAAGAATATGTGATGATTGGCGACATCTCTCGCTTCCCGAGTGCCAAAAAGCTGGCCGGATATGCTGGACTGGGAGCGGGTGTCCACATCAGTGGCAAAAAATATCAGGAGAAATCAATCACTACGCCAAAGGCGCGCACAACGAAATTGCCAAGTTAGTTCACCCCCTGACCTGCACTCATTCTTACTTTTGCAATTAAAAATCAGTGCAGAGGTATTTGTGGGTAAGCCATAGCCTAAATATGCGCCTTTTTGCCCTCGCTAGCAACCAAAAAGCCTATGGAAAAGTGGATAACTACAAACAAGTTACCCACTTTTCCACAGGCTCTACTGCTACGGTGGCGATTTTTCACCTTTTTACTATTTCCTTTGACAGCTGCAATTCATCGGTAGGCAGTTTTTTTACCATACAATGCTCCAATCTAACGAACACCAATACCAATCAGGCACAAGAAAAATACCTGATGATTTTGTGCATACTCTTTCTGGAGTGTTACTTGGATCATATAAATATCCAGGTCCATATTCTCCCATCATTCCTATAGATTGCATATAAAAAACGCGCCCATAGATAAGTACAACTCCACCTGTGACGGATGTGTGGCGATACTCTTCAGGTAAGGCTATTTTATTTTCACCTTGGGAGCGTATGACGATTTTTGCTGAGTTTTCATAATCTTTTTGATGAAACCTGAATGGTAAATTTAAAAAAGGTAAAAGAAAGAGTACCAATAGCCAAGTAACGCTTGAAATAACAAGAGGTATTCCTGCCACCCAAGAATCTTTTTGATACTTCACTAGCAATAAACCGAAAGAATAGACAAACAATAAACCACTGACGCAAAAAACAAACATGCTTATGAGAAAGTTGCTTATAGCTTCATTATTTATCAACCAGCCATTGTAAGGTGCAAGCGACATGATGTTGATGTAAACAAAAATGGCGAGATGAGCGAAAATAAATACCTTAATGCTGTTTTTTGTGATTCGGCTATATTTTTTCATTTTTCTTGTTTTGAAAAAACTGCCCAACGATGGCGTAAGTTGCCCGCTAAGGTTATCCCCAACGTCAAGACCACGAAACGGGAAAAATAAGGTGATAAAAACGCTCCTTAACAACTGAAGTGAAACTCAGCCCTAAGATTTACTTCAAAGCAAGTATACCTTGCCGCGCAATTCGGCCTTTGTATGGAAAATCATTTTCCAATCTTGCGATATGAGTACTTAACTGTGTTCGCAAAAATGTATGAGATTTTGCTAATTCATCAGTTGAAAAATTTACAATCATAAACTCAAAAATGGCATTGGTCTCTGAATTTTCTAACTCGACTGCCAATTTGTATGCGTCATCCAATGTTTTGATATTGACCAATCTTGCTGGTGATGCTTGTTCAAGGCAATATAGCACCTTTTTCAACATTGCTTCATCTGAGGGGGAAGAGAGACGATTTTTGGCTACATTTGTTTTTATGCTTTCAAGATATGAAGCGTGTCCATTTTCTTCATTAGCATAACTATGCCAAAAAGAGGCAACTTCAACATAGTGAGAAAACATTTTTTCCAACTCTAAGTATAAAGCTTCTGCGGCTTTTTCAAGAGCAATTGCATACTCGAAAAGTTCACTAACTGTTTTTGAGTTGCTCAATATTGCAACCTCCTTGTGTTTGTTTTGTAACGATGGCATTATAACCAAATGCCTAACAGAGGGCTAAGCGGCGGACGGGCGCTTGATGGAACTACTTCGGGACTCGAGACACCATTTTAACCGCCGAGTTCCCTCGGGCTGGTAGTGCGCCCCGCCCGTTCGCCTGAGCCAGGACTAGGTTGTTCTGTAAGTTTTTGTGCGTTCAAAATGTGGGGGTCTGGCTTTATTCATCCAGAATACCCCGTCAGCTTACTGCGGGGATAGAAAATTTAAAGGTTTTGAAATTTATTTTCCGCGGTTCTTATGATAATAAATCGCATATTTCTTATCAGTTTTTCCAATATGATTGATAATCCACGTGAAGGTATCTGCTAATCCTTGGCGGAATGCAACATCATCAGCATTCTCTATTCTCAGAGATAGCTCTTCTACTGATTTTCTGAAATTGGCATGAATTACTTTGTGCTCTTCTAATTCTGGAAAACCGATACTCTTAAGAAAAGCTTCTTCATTCCTAAAGTGTTCATGAACGTATGCCGATAGTGTTTTGTTGAAATAATTTCGAGCTTCTTCTCGGTTTCCATCTTTCAATAATTCATATGTACGATTCAGCATATCTACAAGTTGACCATGTTCGATATCAGCTGCTTTGATACCTAGTTTAAATTCATCATCAAAATTAAATATATTTGCCATATGATCTCCTGTAATGAACGACTTACTAAAAAAGATTTGTTTAAATTGTAACGAGGCTAATGATACCAAACCCTTGAGGTTGTAGCAGATTTATAGCAACCTAACGATGGCGTAAGCTGACCGCCGACTTTGCACCCGCAACCCAATTTTACCCGAAACTAAACACGAAAAAAACGCGCTGCATACCCAGAGCCGAAGGCGGGTCCGCTTAACGCGGGGTTACTATAATGTCATTGCGCTAGAGGGTCGTAGCCGATGTGATACCATGAGATTGAATTGACACAATCGCCAGGTTACGCTACGCGTACACGAACGCTGAGCGTCTGGGTCGACCGGCTGCGGCCCTGGGATGTCTTCACTTTTAGTTTAGACAAGCCTGTCGGGGGGGGGCTTTCGCAAGCTCATGCCTTGTTTGGTCTCCCAGCGGATTTCTACTCTGAGACTCCACGCAAGGTGGATGAACTCGCATCGGTAGGTGTACTTCTTGACCCTAAAATCCACGCCCCACTAACTTTATGCATAACTGGAGTATACCATGAAAATTCAACCTGAAATAATCCCAACTGAGC
>QMOK01000302.1 GCA_003648195.1 Chloroflexota bacterium
CCCACTTATGAAAGATGTCCTCTCAGGGCACGAGGGAGAAGAATTGATCTTTCAGGATGTTGAGGGGGAGATAATAACACGGGTATCCATTTTTCACTGGAATCCCAGCTTTGAGCCAAATGGGAAGTATGAAGCGCTAGGTCATTTCGTTGGAGACAAAATAATACTTGAAAAGAACACCGCCAAAGTACTTATACGCCAAGAAGAACGACCGCAATTAGCCATCCAAACAACTTACCACGCACAAGAAAAAAACTACTACGCTACAGATATTCCATCGCCTACTCAAGAAATTGTTTTTTGGCAGGGGGAGCCTAAAGAAGTCATGCTCACACCCCATCCAGAAAAAGTGGTGCTTGCCTTCTACAATCACTATCTTAACGCGGGAGAAGCTTCTCTATATTTCGCAGAAGGAAAATGGGCAGAATTAGGGCACTGCGCTAACGCCCAATGCGGCTGCAACGTACCGCGCAGTGAAGTGAGGCATGTACGGGTTTTAAGCCTATCCTCAGCGGATACAAATTGCTCGTGTGACCCATTGCATCAATGCGAGAATAATTGCCCCGACAGAGCAACCGTTAAAGTCACTATCGCTTGCGAGACCCAAGACCGTGACGTGGCCTGCCATCAAACCGATGTGATCTGGCACCTTATCCGCGTTGATGGTTACTGGAAGCTGAGCAATATGAAACGGGCCAGTGAATAAGCGTTAGATTGAAATAAAACTGAACACCAAAAAAGGTACACTCCCAGGTGATGAAAATACAAAAGCATCAGAGTTCTGTAAAAAAGTCTCTGATGCTTCTCTCGTCATTGAGGCACTGCGCTAAGGGGTTTAAGCAGATCGCCAGAATTTCAGCGAGAGTCGCTCGTTAGCGGTTTGGCGCATTGGGGTGGTACAAACTTTAGAATGCGGCGCAGCCGGCCCGGGACGAGCTTTTATCCCCCATTTAAAAATCTCAAAAAGGGGGTTATTTTTCTGGGGCTATGGGAACAGTAAAGGTGAAAACTGACCCCTTTCCAGCCTCGCTTTTGATTTTAATTTCCCCTCCCTGAAGTTCAACCAAACTTTTGACGATGCACAATCCTAAGCCTGTGCCAGGAACATTCTCCATACCAGGGGCTTCAACGCGGAAGAATTTGGTGAATAATTTTGCTTGTGTTTTTTCTGTCATGCCAATTCCATCATCAGCCACGGCACAGTGCAGGTATTCGCCTTGTTGAAAAACTCGAACGTGGATGTGCCCTTCTTTTTGGGTGTATTTGTGGGCGTTGCTCAGAAGGTTGGCTATAATTTGCATTAACCGCGTAGGGTCTGCTTTTACTTGCGGTAAATTTTCTAAAATGTTTGTTGTTATGGTCTGCGATTTGCTTTCGAGTTGGCCTCTGATTTCTCGCAGGGCAATATCTAATATGCTTTTTAGGTCTACAATTCTTATTTCCAAGTTCAGTTGCCCTGTTTCTACACGAGAGACGTCCTGCAGGTCTGTGATGAGCAATTGCATGCGTTCTGCGCTGCTTCTAATGGCGTCTATGAATTGCTCTTGGGTGGTGGTGATGGGGCCTGCCACACCTTTGCGCAACATGTCGGCATAACCGCGAATGGCGGTCATGGGTTGTTTTAGTTCGTGGGCTACAAGTGATACGAATTCAGATTTAGATTTGTTAGCTTGACGAATGTTTTCGTAAAGACGCGCGTTTTCGAGCGCGATGGCGGCGTAGTCGCCCAGGGATAGCAAAAGTTTGTGACTGTGTTCGGCGAGAGGGGTATCGCTTACGCGATTGCCGGCAAGCAAAACGCCAATGATGCGGTCACCCTTTTTTAGCGGTGTGGCAAACATGGCATCAGCGGCCATACTTTTTCCGGTCTTGGCTGTTCTCTGCACCAGTTCTTTGGCGCTTAGCTGTGAGGCGCGTCTTATTTCGCCTTCTATTTGTTGGCGGTGGAGTTCTGGTATAAGCTGCCCTGTTTCTGCATTCACGAGCAAGATTGTGGCTTCTTCTACACGAGTAAGGTAGAAGACAGCTTCTATTATCCGCTCTAGGAGTTGTTCCCGTGAAAGGGCTGATGTGACTGATTTTCCTATGTGGTAGAGGGTGTCTAACTCTCGCACTCTATGTGCTAGTTCATGATTAGCTTCTACTAGGTTCTGGGTAAGAATATCCCGCTCTCTGCGCAGCCGTACTTCCGTGAGTGCTTGGTCTATGGCACTGACAACTTCATCTGCTTCAAATGGTTTAATAAGGTAGTTCTTCACCCCTTTACGGAAAAGCTCAACAGCGAGCGCCTCGGAGCCGTGGGAGGTCATAAGGATGACTGGGATTTCAATTTGTCGGTCGCAGAGCGCGTCTACAACTTCCAGCCCCGTCATGCGGGGCATTTCCAGGTCAATGAGAATCAGGTCTGGGGGATCCGCTAAAACTTTCTTTAGGCCATCTTTGCCATCGATAGCTTCGCTGGCAATAAATTTTTCATTTGTGAGGATGCGGACAATGCTTTCGCGCATTGTTCGGCTATCATCTACTACTAAAATCCGCACATCGGCTATCATGCAATCTCCTTAATTCCCGGAAAAGTTACCCTTAGGTAAGGTTGTTTCAAAAGATTGGGTGGCTTCATTGGGAAGAACTAACGCTAATTATATTGCATGTAGGCGGTTTTGGGTGATGAAGTTTATGAACATTGCGAAATTGTCAACTTTGCCTTAAGGGATTGGTTTTCGAGCCCACTTATCTCATTGCCTCGTCACTCATTCCCCGATTCTCTTCCTTATCCGCCCTTCTCAAAACAAGGCATCTATGCTAAACTCTGCCCTGGTCAAAAAAATTAATACTAACACTTAGTTTACTTTCCGTTCTTGACGCACTGACCAAGCTAACCAAGAA
>QMOK01000303.1 GCA_003648195.1 Chloroflexota bacterium
ATGTGCCAAGCGAAACTGCTCACCTGGAAATGCTGCTGGCTTCTATGTTGCATTCTGACAAACCATTCATCGGTAGTGCGGAAGGAAAAGAGGGCGCCAAACACACCATGGAAATGGGTGAAATTCTATTTGGCAAAAAAATGATAGAACCGTTCACTATCTGTTTAGTCAATTCCCTAAGCCCTTTAGGTTTTGGGACAGAGATGGTTGAAGCGTTGATTGAATACGCACGCGCTGGTCAACCCATCATCATTGCGGCCCTAATTATGGCCGGCTCTACAGGGCCTATCACCTTACCCGGCGTAATCGCTTTGCAAAACGCCGAAATTTTGGCCGGCATCACCTTGGCTCAACTCATTAACCCAAGCACTCCTGTACTTTACGGTTCCACATCAACCAACATTGACATGCGAACTGGCGCACTAGCTCTGGGAGGGCCAGAATGCTCTCTGTACATCAAAGCGCACGCGCAAATGGCTAGCTTCTACAACCTGCCCACTCGCGGCGGCGGAGCGCTTACAGATTCCAGCGTAGTTGACGCCCAAGCCGGTTACGAATCTATGTTCAGCCTATTGACCACAGTCAATAACGGGATAGATTTCGTACTGCACTCTGGCGGCATCCTTGGTTCTTACCTGGCTTTTTCTTACGAAAAATTTGTGATGGACGATGAGTTATGCGGCATGATGCGCTACTACATGGAAGGCGTTGAGGTCAACTCCGATACATTGGCCTATGATGTCACCACTAACGTTGGCTTTGGCGGTCACTTCTTAGGAGAAAACCACACCCTCAAGCGTTGCCGCACCGAGTTCTGGATGCCAAACCTCTCCGACCGAAGCGGAATAGAAGCCTGGTGGAGTGGTGAGCAATTAGACGCAACTGCACGCGCCCGGCAACGTTGGCAAGATTTACTCGCGCAACACGCAGACCCCCCCCTTGATAAAAGCACAAATCAACAACTAAAATCTTTTGTAGAAGAACATTTACAATAACCGTTGCTAGAACCACGACAAATTTCCCTAAACAATATTACAAAACTCAGAAGTCTGAACAATGTCTTCCCCAACTGATATATTTGTAATATACTAGAAGTCACGAAACCTTATCCACTCAACTTTACTCTTCACGAGGTGAAAAAATGGCCGAAAATCTTATTACCACTATCACATCTAAAACCAAAACTGTAGAAATTAGCCGTGACCATCCCACGGTCATCATCGGTGAGCGTATAAACCCTACCGGACGTAAAAAGTTATTGAATAGCCTCAAAGAAGGCAATTATGACGTAGTCCGCGCAGACGCATTAAGCCAAGTTGAAGCTGGGGCGGGCATCTTGGACGTGAACGCTGGTGTACCAGGAGTTGACGAAGTGCCCATCATGAAGGCTATGATAGAGACCATAACAGCAGTCACTGATACACCACTCTGTATTGATACCGCCGATCCTATATCCTTAGAAACCGCGCTTTCCATTTACGAAGGCAAAGCCCTCGTCAACTCTGTCAACGGCGAAGAAGAAAAACTAGAAAGCATTCTACCCTTGGTAAAAGAATACGATGCCGCTGTGGTTGCCCTGTGCATGGACGATGATGGCATTCCTGTCACTCCTCAGGAACGTTTTGACGTAGCTGCCAAAATCATTGAGCGAGCCAGTAAATTAGGTATTGAGCCTGCCAGAATTGTCATTGACCCTTTAGCGCTAACCATGGGAGCTGACCATACCGCAGGCTATGTAGCTCTTGAAACCATCCGCCTCATCGTAGAAGAATTTGGCGTTAACATAACCATGGGTGCCAGTAATATCTCCTTTGGTATGCCTGACCGCGCTGCTATCAACTCCACATTCATTGCCATGTCCATTCTGGCTGGCATGACTTGTCCCATTACCAATCCCCTTGTAGAAGGGGTTAATCTGGCTATTCAAGCAGCCGATTTAGTTATGGGTCGAGACGAGTTTGGTATGAATTGGATCAAGTCTTATCGCGCACGTCAAAAGAAAGCGTAAAAGGCAAACAATGACGACTACTGACACAGAGAAAGCCTATCAAAGGATCAAGAGTAAAATCATCAAAACCGAGCTTATGCCAGGATCTGTAATCAATGAAGCTAATTTGATGGAAGATTTATCCTTTGGGAGAACCCCCATCCGAGAGGCCTTAAAACAACTCCAAATAGAAGGGTTTGTTTTAGTTAAGCCTCGGCGGGGGATATTTGTCTCAGATATCGCCGTCACCGATTTGCTTCAACTCTTTGAAATCCGCATTGAACTAGAAGCACTTGCTGCTAAATTAGCAACAGAAAGAATTACTCCCAGCCAATTAGCTAAACTCGAAACATTAGCTGAAGAATATACTCAAATTGATACGCAAAATAAGCACGAACTCATTGAGTTGGACAGCAAGTTCCATTTTTTAGTAGCTAAAGCTTCTCGCAACAAATTCCTCTACAATGCCATAGAATATTACTACAATCTCTCAACACGAATTTGGTACCTAGTTATGGATTTAACAAGTCCAGAAGACATAAATGTCACAGCTCATTTAGATATTCGAGAAGCAATTGAAGCAAGAGAGGCTGATAGAGCCGCGGAGGCTATTACTAAACATATCAAAGATTTTCACAAAACCATTAAAAGCTATATCTAGTTTTCAAAAACATTTGGAGGCTTCTAAAATCTTAGTCTCCAAATGTTGAGAAGACACTATACTTACCTAAAAACCTATTTCAAAAATTCACTTTACTACTTGCTCAGGAGGCAAAAACATGAGTGACATTCTATCTGAACTTTCTACAGCTGTCATTGAAGGCAACTTCAAAGACACCCCCGAAATGACCGAAACAGCCCTAGACGAAGGTTTGAAAGCCGATGAAATCCTCAAC
>QMOK01000304.1 GCA_003648195.1 Chloroflexota bacterium
AATGGATGGCTTTGATTTTGGAGGAACCTTTGAATCAATAGACCACAAAAAAGGTAATACTGGCGAGTCTTGGTACGTTATAAATTATCGTTCAATGGAAAATATTTTAAGTTATCTAAAAAGCTCAACGTTAACACTTTCTTATATTGGAATTCTGCTGATAATTTTTCTGGCTTTTGCAGCATTCTTCCTTGGCAATCAAGCAGCGAAACCCTTGATGCAATTAGTTGAACAAAGTGAGAAAATCGCCAAAGGGGATTTAAACTCGCGGATTAATATTTCACGAAAAGATGAGATAGGATATTTGGGGAATGCATTCAATACTATGGCAGAAGAACTTGAAAAGACAACCACATCCATTGTGAATCTTGAAGCAGAAGTTGTCGAGCGCAAACGAGCGGAGGATGCGTTGCGGGAGAGCGAAAAAAACTTTCGAGACTTGGTTGAGAACATGCTGGACGGCGTGGCCATCGCCGATGAAAATGGTTACCATATTTATGTGAATCCCAAATTCTCAGAAATCACAGGGTATAGCGGGGATGAATTGCTAAATATGACCGGGTGGGATTTTACCCGTCCAGAAGACCGCCCCAGGCTTGAACAAAGAATGAAAGACCGCAGGTCAGGGAAATCGGTGGAGTCACACTACGAGCGTATCATCCTTAGAAAAGATGGAACTGAAGTACCTGTCGAAATGTCCACAACTGTTACGACTTGGCAGGGACAAAAATACCCCATGGCTATTATTCATGACATCACCGAGCGGGTGCAGGCGGAAGAAGAAAAACAAGAGATGGAAGTTCATCTCCGCCAGCATCAGAAACTTGAAGCGATTGGAATCTTAGCCAGTGGTGTGGCTCACGAGATCAATAACCCTATCATGGGTATCATGAACTATGCTCAACTTATTTATGACCGCATTGACCCGGCAGAAGGTCGGCTGCGCGAGTTTTCCGCTGGAATTATCCATGAAACCAAGCGCGTGGCCAAAATTGTGCGCAATCTGCTCACCTTTTCCCGACAAGAAAAATATGCCCACAGCCCTGCCCGAATGATTGACATTGTGGAAGACACGCTCACGTTAATTCGTACGATCATCAAAAGGGATCAAATCACCCTGGAAGTGGACATCCCCGACGACCTGCCCACGATCAACTGCCGCAGCCAGCAAATTCAACAGGTGCTGATGAACCTGCTCACCAACGCCCGTGACACCCTCAACCAACGCTACCAGGAATATGACCCCGACAAGGTCATCAGTGTCACGGCTCATCTCTTCGAAAAAGATGGCCGCCGCTGGCTGCGCACCACAGTCGAAGATCACGGCGCGGGCGTCCCTGAAGAAGTGAGGGAGCGCATCTTTGACCCATTCTTCACCACCAAAGACCGCGCCACCGGCACCGGCCTGGGGCTTTCAATCAGCTTGGGCATTGTCCAAGATCATCACGGCGAGCTGACCCTTGAGAGCGAAGAAGGGCAGCCCACACGTTTCCATCTCGACCTGCCGGTGGATAACGGCTGGGAGTTATGACAAATACAGACCAAGGATGCAGTTGCTCAAAATCACGGCGGTAGAACTGCATTGCACTTGTAAAAGTGCGTTGCAAATCGAGTTTGATAGGCAGGCTCTTGGTGCAACGCATCCAAAAACAGATGCAATGCGCCACTAATATTTTGAGCAATTACTATAATTTTCTGTCTAATTACAGAGTGGGCGCATTATATTAGAGGTGAGATTTATGCTAACCGGAAATGAATCCCTGTTCGTATCATTACTAATTCTTAGCCTTGTTCGTTTTGGGGGAGTGCTTGTTAGCCTGGACCTCTCTTACCAGAAAAGAGAAGAAAAATATCTCCTCCTGATTGTAGGCTGGTTGTACGGCTGCGCGGGACCTTTGCTGGGAATTGCCACTTTATTTGATATTCATCCTGATATATCAAATTACTTGTGGTCGTTGTTCAGCTTGCTGGCCGGAAGCAGCACTATCCTCATCATCTTTGGCATCCTTTCATATTTCTGGGAATTTCGGGGCAATTACATTATTTTCGGCAGTGTTGCTTTCATCTGTGTGATGATGCTCCTGAAATTTGTACTCGCGGTGGATATCTCCAATATTTTTTCTTTGTTTGTTCAGGCCTCTTTTTTGATATTTTTAATCGTGGTCGCAATATTCCAATGGAAACTATTATTGCGCATCGCCAGATCCAGCTTTTATTGGATGGCGGGAATTGCCATTGTTGGGGTTGTGCACACATTGGGGTTTATCTTCATTTATCAAAATCAAGTCTTCGGATTTGTTGGTACCACTTTCCTTGCCGTTCTGACGATCATCTTCATTCTTCATTTAGAATATGATCTATCCTTCGGTAAACTAAAACAAAGTGAAGAAAAATATCGCAACCTTTTTACTCAAATCGCAGATCCTGTTTTCGTCTTCGACAAAGAGAGCCATCATTTTATAGATTGCAACCAATCTGCACTAGACCGCTACGGATACACTCTCGAAGAATTATGTAATATGAGTCCCCAACAACTTCATCCCCATGAAGAATATGATGAAGTTGATAAAAATATTAACGATGAAGAAGATACCAGGTCACACACCTATACACACCTTACTAAAAGAGGAGAAAGAATCCAGGTTGAAGTCAGTACCATGCCAGTCAAATATGAAGGACAAGAAGCGTGGCTCAGCATTGTGCACGACATCACCGAATTGATACGGGCAGAAAAAGAAAAACACCAAATGGAAACCCAATTGCGCCAAGCGCAGAAACTTGAGTCTATTGGCACATTGGCAAGTGGTGTGGCTCACGAGATCAATAATCCCATCATGGGCATCATGAACTACGCTCAG
>QMOK01000305.1 GCA_003648195.1 Chloroflexota bacterium
AAAAAACAAAAAAGAATCCGTGAAAATCAGTGTCAATCCGCGTCCAAATTAAAACTGTCGGGTAGCTAGTGAAATGATGCCATTTGGCGGCAGAACTTTCCAACAACCTTTGAGTGTTCCCATGCCCTCAGAACGCATTATTCTTCTAATGTATCTTCTCTAAAAACCCTAATAAACTCTGCGCACAACGGCATTGTTTAAGCAATTGCAACTTTCCATCTCTAGCCCAGGTTGTGAAATTGGTCTATATCCAGCCTTGGTTTTTGCAGAAATCAGTAATAATCGCAATTTCAAGCTCTTCGCCCTGATAAGCCTTGATAGCCGGGTAAATTAGAACAAGGCTCAAGAAAGGAGCTACGCAGCTTAATACTACTGTGAGACCCAAAACAACGCTTATGAGACCTAATATTACATTCGCGGCAAGCGACTGAACGGCATGGTTTCGGATGTAAGTCCGATTCTTTTGCGGCTCAATTACGAGAGCAATAATAGCAAGTATCCAACCCACAAATGGAAGCCAGCTTAACATTCCCCATAACTTGTCGTCATCAGTGACATCTTCGCTACTTGGTGTAGTATTAATAATTTCTTCTACCATGTTAAACTCCTTTTGGTATCCTAAAATATAAGAACTTCGCAATAGTCTTATTTATCGCTTCAATATTAAAAACTTGGCTCATGTATGAAAAATGCGCAAAACGACATGAATGCCGTCCTACGAAACCGTAACGCGATATTTATATCGCCTTTTGTTGCACACATTCAACAGATGAGCCAAAAACTTTCACCATTCTAGCAAAAGCGAGAGACCTTGTCAATCAAGCGAAAACCTTAGGACTGGCGGTTGAGCGCCCCTACAAAGAACACCTCAAACATGATAAGATGACATCTCCCAGGTTGGCCGGGTGATTGCGGTCCTAAGCGCACGCGAAGGGATCGAGGAAAGTCCGCACTCCCCAGAGCGCGATGCCGGATAACGTCCGGGGCGGAGCAATTCGCCGGATTGGGCCACAGAAAATAACAGCCTCCCCTTTAGGGGGGAGGTGATGGTGAAAAGGCGGTGTAAGAGACCACCGGCGCGGATGGCAACATTCGCGGCCAGGCAACCCCCATCGGGAGCAAGGCCAAGCAGGAATGAACGCCTTCGGGCGGGGAAATTGCTCGTTTCCCTAGAATTCCAGGTAGGCCGCACCGAGGTGGGCAGAGATGCTCATCCCAGACAGATAATCACCTCCATTAACATCAGGGAGGACGTGCCTTCGGGCGTGTAAACCTGATCATAAATGAGACAGAATGCGGCTTATAGGCCAGCCTGGGGAATGTTTGAAAGGCTTATTGTTCTTTTACGCATATACCAGCATTTTGGTCAATTAGATGAGGCTAGGGATTATATAGTTGAGGTTAGAGCAGATGGTATTGCCAAATAGCGAAAGTCTAATGAAAAATGTGTCCAATATATTCGACAATATCATTGATTAGTGTCAACAAAGAATTAATCAACATGATAGATCGTTTCTTCGCTAACCTTATTCTTAATTTTCTATACGAACAACCAGCAAAACATTGGGAACTAGATGATAGTGGTTAACCTGCGCAACGAATTCTTAAATGTTACTGGGGGAAAAGAACCGATAGGTTATGTTAGCCGTTTATGCACATGAGGGCAATCTGCAATGAATCATAATCATCAACTTGAAATACTTGTCACAAATTTTTCTACTAGCAATTTGCTCACTTTCTTTCGTCAAGCCATTGGCGACTTTCGCCCCAAAACAGTTGATTATGCCTACCTGCTGAATGGAGAAAGCCCACTAGATGAAATGCGTCAAATCGGGCAGGCGGATTTTGACGATGTCAGCCGAATGCTTTTTGTGGTTGGTCATTCGCCCACGGAGTTGACTTCACGCAGCGGTAAATTGAAGCAATATAATGCGGCGAAGAAGATTTTGCAAGAGAATGATGCCGATGCCGGGATTTTTGTCTATTATGATGATGGCGGGCATTTTCGTTTTAGTCTCGTTCTTACGCAGTATCAGGGGACGAAACGTACTTTCACTAATTTCCGGAGATACACTTATTTTATTTCTCCCGATGAACCCCAGCGCACTTTTGTGGAGCAGATTGGGCAGGCGGATTTTTCAAGCATTCCCAGTATTCAAAAAGCCTTTAGTGTTGAAGTTGTTACAAAGGAGTTTTTCAAGGAATATGAAAACCTCTTTCGGCTGGCAGAGGCATCCATTACGCTGGATTGGGATGTTGAGCAGAAACGCTTGTATACGCAAAAGTTCTTCAATCGCTTGGTCTTTTTGGCGTTTTTGGAGCGGAAAGGATGGCTTGATTTTCGGGGCAGGCGACACGATTATTTGCGCGCACTTTTTGATGATTATTGGCAAAATGATGGCGAAAAGCGTCCAGATGCCAACTTCCATCGCAAACGCTTGAACGCGCTCTTTTTTTGGGGGCTGAACAATGTTTGGGGTGAGAACCAACTTGATAAACCAGAATACAAGAGCATTCGGCGGCTGATTGGTGACGTTCCATATCTAAATGGAGGGCTTTTTGAGCAAGAAGCGGATGACGAGGGCTGGTTCTTTTCGGATGAGATAGTCGCATCCATCTTAAAAGGTTTAATTTATCGTTTTAATTTCACGGTGGCAGAATCTACGCCAATGGACGTGGAAGTGGCGGTAGACCCTGAGATGTTGGGGAAGATGTTCGAGGAGTTGGTAACGGGGCGGCATGAGAGCGGGTCTTATTATACGCCCAAGCCGGTGGTGGCGTTTATGTGCCGCGAGGCGTTGAAGGGATATTTGGAGACTGCGCTGCCCGCCGAAAATGGGGAGGCAA
>QMOK01000306.1 GCA_003648195.1 Chloroflexota bacterium
ACCGGCGCGGGAAACTGCTCCTCGGAAAGTTTGCTCATGCAGGGAGGGGGCACAAGCCCCAACCACGACACGGTTAATGCCCTTCTCTTTGATGTCTTCTTCTATCATGGATTGGCCAATATCAGAACACATGGCCATATTTGTGCGAGAGACGACCACGTTGGGCATGTCACGTAGTTTATCCGCTACTTTTTTACATTTGACAACATCGCTGATATTTCCACCACAATGACATGTGTAAACACCAATTTTTACTTCTTCTTTTTTGTGATCAGATGTTTCTGTCATAAGTTTGCTCCTTGATTTCTGGCCTGAACACTTTCCAGGTGAGCTGCGGCTCCACTGGCTGCCGCGCTTGCTGAGGTTATGCTATCGACAATATCCATTGGGGCAGTTGCCGCGCCTGTGGCAAAAATTCCTGAGCGAATTGTCTCAGTGGACGATATGTTGGGAAAAGGTGATTTCACAAACCCATATTTACCCACCTCAACTTCATAGACTGGTTCTGGATTATAGTGAGGTACCATACCCACCGAAAGCACTATCATGTCATGGGTACGCTCAACGACCTGGGAGCCTTCATCAATTAGCTCTACTCTGACGACTGGGTTCTGATTTTCGTCTTCGGTGATTTTTGCAACTTTCCCTTTGACAAATTCAATTCCCATGGCCTGGGCGTTTTGGTAGAACTGGTCATATCCTTTCCCAAAGGCGCGTATGTCCATGTAGTAGATTGTAATGTCTGCCATAGGAAGAGCGCCAGCTATTAGCATGGCTTGTTTGATAGCGTACATGCAGCAAACCCGAGAGCAATACGGGACGCCCAAGGTTTCATCACGGGAGCCAGCGCATTGTATGTAAGCGATTGATTCAGGCTCTTTGCCGTCTCCAGGTCGCAAGACACGCGCATACGGGCCGGTGGGGGCCAGAAGACGTTCCATCATCAGACCGTCAATCACGTTGTGCAGTTCCCCAGCGCCGTATTCTTTTTTGGCGTTTATGGGTGTGGTTTCAAATCCTGTAGCCAAAATGACAGTATCAATTTTTAGCTCTATTTCTTGGGCGGTTTGGGTATAATCAATTGCGTCTGCGGGGCAGGCTTTAGCGCACTTGCCGCATAATATGCAATTGTCCATATCCAAGACCGCTAATTGTGGTACAGCCGTTGAAAAGGGCACTCTAATAGCGCGGCGGGCTACCATGTTCAAGTCAAAGGCGCTTTGTACATCTATGGGGCAAACGTACTCGCACTGTCGGCAACCGGTGCAATCGTCTTCGTTGACGTAGCGGGGTTTCTTGAGTACCTGAGCTACAAAGTGTCCATCAGCATCATCGATGGATTGTACTTCACAGTATGTGAGGGTTTGAATGTTGGCATGATTAGCAACTGCTGACATTTTGGGGGTGGTGATGCAGCTACAACAGTCCAGGGTGGGGAATACTTTGCTAAGTTGAATCATTTTTCCCCCAATACTGGGGTTTTTTTCCACCAAAACGACTTGGTAGCCCTGGTCGGCTAAATCCAACGCCGATTGCATTCCTGCGATCCCCCCTCCAACAACTAATGCATCTGCTTTGATTTTATTCGTATCCATAGTTTATTCGTCCCTTTTGCCCGCAAGTTCGTCTTGAACAAATCCAATTTTGTCTAGAGTTTCGTTCATCTCTTTGACTTGTTTCAAGAATGGCTTTTTACAGACAGTGCAAATGGCTGCTAGACGAAGCCGGCGTGTATCAAGCCCACAATCTTGCATTTGCTTATAAGTGCTATCAATAATTTGGGCAGTTCGTTCAGGGCCACCTTTGTAAGGGCTATCGGTGCCGCTGTACATTACGATAATGCCATCAATTCCCTTCTCAAAGGCATTTATATAAAAATCTTCCGAAAACATGCTGGGACATCGGACTGGCAGAATGCTAGTATTTGTGGCGTAGTGGAGATGTTGTTGCCCAACATAATTTGCACCGGCATATCCTCCCGACAAGGTTGCTAAAATTAAAATCTTAGGTACTTTTGTGGATGTGGCTGCTTCCATATATTTTCACCTCTTTAAGGATGACCACCAACCAATAACAGAGTTACGGCCTAGAAACGCGGAGCAAATCTAAGCCGTAATCTATTAGATCAATTTAGAAAAAAATTACTTTAGACGACGTATGAAAATCCTGTCGTAGCCGGCAGCTTCCAGGTCGCCCACGTATTCGTGGCCGACTTTTTTGCACCAGCGTGGCATTTGAGCTTTGGTGCCGGCATCGCCGGACCAAATTTCTAGAATCTCGTTTACCGCAACGGCACCAATAGCCTTCTTGGCTTCCAGCAGGGGACCAGGGCAGGCTACAGAACGGGCGTCTACAACTTTAGCGGCTTTAATTGAATTTAGGTCAGTCATGGTATTTCTCCTTTAACTAAATATGCTTGGATGATTTTTTACTACTTGGCAATTTTGAATGGTTTCGTCTTCAACAATGCGGTAATAAATCTCTCTGCCTTCACGCCGAGAGGTCAGGATGCCTTTATCTTTCATTAGATTGAGATGTTGGGATGTGTTTTGAAGAGAAGCATCAATAGCCTCAGCGATTCCACTGACGGTACACTCACATTCGTCAAGCACCCAGATGATCAACACACGTTGTGTGCTGCTGAATACTTTGTAAAGGTTTGCTTGTTGTCGAGCTAATGCTCTTGTTTCTGAGTCCATGTCTTGTGTAATTATTCTAATGCTAAACTGATTGCTTGATAATGCAATCAAGAGTATACTTGAATATCAGAGAAGTTGTAGTGTTTTTTGTTATGTTGTATATAGAGAATATCTATAGAAGTCAATAGATAAAATGTAATGAGC
>QMOK01000307.1 GCA_003648195.1 Chloroflexota bacterium
ATCCCCCCAAATGCCAAAGGCAGGAATTTGGGGGGAAGTCGCTCTCCTCCCCTAAATTCGACCGTTTTTTGTCGCATTTGGGGGAGGCAGGGTGGGGGCAGAACTTTCCAACAACCTTTGAGTACTCCCATCTCTGAAACCTCGGAGGTCGCGGATACAATACATCCGTTCGAGACCTCCGAGGTTTTAGACGAGTTCAACGCCCAAAAACTCTCGCGTTTCCGCGATTTTCTCAGGGCTTATTTTTTCCATCTGCTCGTAATGGTTTAATAATTCTGGCAGAGTTAAGACAGCGTGGAGGCTGTACCCACGCGCGGATAGCTCGGCTCCACCATCAGGACTGCGATCAATGAGAACGACTACGTCTTTCACACGCAGGCCATTCGTGACCAATTTCTCAATCCCTTCAAATTTGCTCCCGCCGGTAGAGATGAGGTCGTCAATAATCACCGCGCGTTCGCCAGACTTGAAAACGCCCTCAACTTGAGCCTTGGTTCCATAAGCTTTGCTCTCTTTGCGCGGATAGATCATAGGCCAATTTCCCCTCAGGCTAATAGCCGTGGCAATTGGCATAGCGGCGTAGGGCAAAGCGGCCAAATGATCGAAATCTAAGCCACGCAAAATTTCAGCGTAAGCCCCCGCCACCAAGGCCAGCAAGCGCGGATACCCTGCCAAGCGGCGCAAATCTATGTAAATGGGAGACTCAACCCCCGACTTCAAAGTGAACGTCCCAAACTTGACGCATCCGGCCTCTAAAAGGGCATCTGCAATTTGAAATTGCGAGTTGCCAGTTGCGATTCGCGCGTTAACCGCTCCCCGCTCGGCGTTGATAGCTTCACGCAAATCCAGCGCGGCTTGCCGAGGGTCATCGGCACGGGAAATGCCGCGCGAAACGGGGATGAGCATCCCCAAGCCATCGGAGCGCAAGCCAGCTTGCAACGCCGCGCGTAAATCCCCGCCCTGCGCGCCCACGCCGGGAGCTAGTATCCACACGTCTGGGGCGGCAGCCCGAACACGGGCCAATGACGCCGGTTGAGTGGCACCCACCACCAATCCCAGGTTATCGCGGGTGTTCCAGGTTTGGGCTAGACGAGCAACGTGAACGTGGAGAGGAACAGGATTATCCCCCATTACCTCCAAATCTTGTAAATCTGCCGCGCCAGGATTGGATGTTTTGCACAACATAAAAACGCCCTTTTCGGGGTCGGCGATGAACGGCTCTACCGCGTCACGGCCCAGGTAGGGGTTAATTGTCACCGCGTCCGCGCCCAGAGTTTGGAAAACGGCGTGGGCGTAGGCTTGCGCCGTAGAGAAAATATCCCCTCGCTTGGCGTCTAGGATGACGGGGATTTCGTCTGGGATAGCGGCAATCACCTCTCCCAAGGCTGCCACGCCCTCGGCGCCGAGGGCCTCAAAGAAAGCGGCATTGGGCTTATAGGCAGCGGCCACGTCCGCGGTCTCCTCAATGATCTCCAGGCAAAAATGCTTGGCTCCCTCCCCGCTAAGTTCAGACAAATCTTGAGCGTGAGGGTCAAGGCCAACGCATAAAAGCGAGTTTACGGCTTGAATACGAGATTCTAATCGAGAGAAAAAAGTCATTATTCCACCATTCCAGTTGGTAAACGTTCTATTGCTTTTACGCCTTTCCTAAAACCATCGCCAGCAGTGCCATGCGCACATACATGCCGTACTCCATTTGGCGGAAGTAGGCCGCGCGGGGATCATCGTCCAGCTCCATGCTAATTTCGCCCACGCGGGGGAGAGGGTGCATAAGGATCATATCCGATTTGGCGGACTGCATGGTTTCAGGGGTGATAACATATGCGCCCTTGACCTTTTCATACGCTTCGGGGTCAGCGAAACGCTCTTTCTGAACACGGGTCACGTAAAGGACATCTGTTTCAGAGAGAGCTTCTTCAAGTCCAGTATACTCGTTTTGAGGGATACCTTTTTCTTCAATCTCTTGGATGATTTCGGAGGGCATACGCAAAATATCGGGGGAGACGTAATTTAGGCGTACATCGTACAGAGAAAGCAAACGCGAGAGAGAGTGAACCGTGCGCCCGTGTTTGAGGTCGCCCAGCATGGTAATGGTCAACCCGTCCGGCTGCCCATGCTCTTCAATGATGGTGAAAAGGTCAAGCAGAGCCTGGGTGGGATGTTCGCCAGCCCCGTCCCCGCCATTGAGGATCGGTTTTTTGGCGTATTTGGCAGCTAACGCGGAAGCTCCAATTTCTGGGTGGCGAAGGACAAGCACATCCGAATAACATTCCAGCGAGCGCACCGTATCGGGAAGCGATTCGCCTTTGGAGACGGAAGAATATTTCACCTCGTTAATGGGGATCACGCTTCCGCCCAAGCGTTCCATGGCCGCCGTGAAAGAAGATGCCGTGCGCGTAGATGGTTCGTAGAAAAGATTAGCGAGAATTTTTCCTTTCAGCAGGTCAAACGTGCCTACTCGCTCCACCATCTCACGCATTTCATGCGCGACCTCGAAAATATACCGCAAGTCGTGGCGGTTGAATTGCTTGACAGAGATAATAGATTTCCCATACCAGGGTGATGTGCGCTGGTCGCCAAACGGCAGGTGAGGGCTTTGAGTGTGATTTGTGTTTGCTAAGATCATTTTTTCTCCTTTTTCGGGTAAGACTCCCGAAGTTTTAGAAACTTCGGAAGCCTTAAAACATCAAAAATTAAATACTTTTCTAGCCACATGACAGTTTTAATTTGGACACGGATTGACACTGATTTTCACGGATTCTTTTTTGTTTTTTCACAGAAAAATCCGCGTTTTCCGTGTTTATCCGTGTCCGAAAAAAGTCTTTCAGCATAAGTGTC
>QMOK01000308.1 GCA_003648195.1 Chloroflexota bacterium
CCTCCGAAGAAGCCTTCACCGTCTACGATCACCCCAAAGTGTTCATTTTCAAGAAATCGGACGCTTACGACTCAACCTACGTGCGGGAAGTATTGAGCGCGGTAGACCTCTCCAACGTCATCCATCTCACGCCCAAACAATCCAGCACTCCCGTGAAAGATTTAATGCTCACGCCTGCTCGTTTGGAGGAACAGCGGAACGGAGGAACGTGGTCGCAGATTTTCAACCCTGATGCCCCCCACAATCGTTATCAAATCTTGGGCGTTTTTCTCTGGTATTTTAGCGTGGGACTGCTAGGATTGGCCGTCTACCCCCTGGCGCGTTACCTCCTCCCCGGTTTGGCAGACAAGGGCTATCCCTTAGCCCGAACAATTGGCCTGCTGCTTCTCTCTTACCTGGCGTGGCTGGCCGGCTCCATTAGAATCCCATTTACGCGGGGCACAATTGGCGTGGTACTGCTCCTCATTCTCGCCGCGGGCGCGTTTTTGGCCTATCGCCAGCGAGACGCCCTGCGCGAAGAATGGCGTTCTAATCGGCGATATTTTCTCATGGTAGAAGGCTTGGCTTTGGTCATTTTCGTTATCGCCCTGCTCATTCGTTTCGGTAACCCCGACCTCTGGCATCCCTGGAAGGGGGGCGAGAAACCCATGGATTTCTCGTACTTCAACGCCGTCTTAAAAAGCACTTCATTCCCCCCTTACGATCCCTGGTTCGCAGGTGGATACATTAACTATTACTATTACGGCTTTGTCTTTGTCGGCGTCCTGGTTAAATTTTTGGGTATTGTGCCCGCCTTCGCTTACAACTTAATCTTACCCACCGTTTTAACGCTCATAGCCCTAGGTGCATTTTCTATTGTTTGGAATCTGAGTGAAAATCTCCCCCATAAGAAATACCGCTTCCTCACAAGCCTAACGGGAACGCTGGGAATGGCCGTATTAGGGAATTTAGAGATACTGCGTATGGTTTTGCGGGGTTTCCAGCGTCTAGCCGCCGGCGAGGCCAACATTATAGAAGCAGGTTTATTCAACAAAATAAAGTGGACCTTCGTAGGATTTTATAAGGCAATTGGCGGAACATCGCTAATGCTCCGCCCCGATGAGTGGTACTGGAATCCCAGCCGCGTCATTGGCGCTGAACATGGCGGGCCTATTACTGAATTTCCTTTCTTCTCATTCCTGTATGGCGATCTCCACGCCCATTTCATAGCTCTTCCTCTTGCGCTCTTGGCGTTAACTTGGAGTATCTCTCTTGTGCTCAAGCGTTGGGCAGAACCCAAAAACCATCCCTCGTGGCCGCGTGCTATTTTGTCGCTCATGCTGGGCGGATTAGCCGTAGGCGCTTTGCGTCCCACCAACACCTGGGACTTTTACCCTTATTTGGCCTTGGGGGTTTTAGCCTTAGGTTATTCGCTCTGGAATTGGCGCAACGAATCAAAAACAAAAGATAATCTGAAATGGCTGGGATTCATGGCCGGAGGAGTTATTCTCTTCGTTGCGCTGGCGCATCTTTTTTACAAGCCATTCACCCACTGGTACGGACAAGGCTACACGAAAATCATGTTCTGGGAAGGCTCTCACACCCCCTTAAGCGATTATTTTACGCATTGGGGCGTGTTCCTGTTTTTGGTCATTTCTTGGATGTTTTACGAAACCATCCACTGGATGGCTCATACGCCAGTTTCTGCTTTACGGAAACTTAAACCCTACAGGGATTTGATTATAGGGATTGGTTTCTCTGTTTTGGTGGTAATGGCCGTTTTGGGCATAAACCTTTCTTCTGGAAATGAAGAGAAAGAATTCTTCTTGCTTGGTTTGGGCGTGCATATCGTTTGGGTGGTGCTGCCCCTCATGGTCTGGGCGGGGGTGTTGCTGCTCCGCCGGGGTTTGCCAATCGCCAAACGCGCTGCCCTTTTCCTCGTTGGAACCGCTCTAGCTTTAACCCTAATGGTAGAAATTATCGTCCTCCAAGGCGATATTGGCCGCATGAATACAGTGTTCAAATTCTATCTACAAGCCTGGACAATGCTCTCTATTAGCGCGGCGGTTGGCTTTGGCTGGCTGTTTTCTACCCTGGAGCGTTGGCCGCGCTGGATGCGTGGCATCTGGCAAATAGGATTGGCCTGTCTAATAGGAATGGCCGCGCTTTATCCGCTGTTGGGCGGGATGGCAAAGATAGAAGACCGAATGACCATAGACGCGCCGCACACCCTAGACGGGATGGAGTATATGCGCTTCGCGGAATATAATGACCTTGGCACAAGTATGGCTCTCGACCAAGATTATCAGGCCATTCGTTGGCTGCAAGAGAACGTGAAAGGCTCGCCGGTGATTGTGGAAGCCAATCAGGTTGAGTATCACTGGGGTACGCGGTATACCATTTACACCGGACTGCCCAACGTAGTAGGCTGGAATTGGCACCAACGCCAGCAACGCACCTCGGCCCCAAATTCTGGGGTGCAAGAACGGGTAGACGCGGTGAATGATTTCTATAACACAACAGATATGGGCAAGGCCAGTGACTTCATCAAAAAATACGATGTGCAATATATAATTTTAGGCCAATTAGAGCAAGCCAAATACGACGCCGCTGGCCTAGAGAAATTCTCCGCGGCAGAAGGTGTGCTGTGGAACTCCGTTTACCAAGACCGAGATACAGTCATTTATTGGGTGTTGGGAGATTGGTAGGATTGGTAGGTTGGGAAACTGGGAAATTAGTATAATAGGTATACTGGTACTGTACTTTCGCGTAAATTTATTGGCATAATCTCGAATTATTGATACACTCTGTCGTACTATGACAGAGATACAGAACTTTCAACATGAACGAATAGATGAC
>QMOK01000309.1 GCA_003648195.1 Chloroflexota bacterium
ATGCGACAAAAAACGGTCGAATTTAGGGGAGGAGAGCGACTTCCCCCCAAATTCCTGCCTTTGGCATTTGGGGGGATTTAGAGGGGGGCTAAGGTTTAACCAACAACTTTTTAGCACACCCAATTTTTAACTTGTTTTCTTCCATATAGTTTAGTATGATATAGTCATGTGAGGTCTTTTTAGCGTCAGAAAAAACTCTTGGATTTCTCGGCTAACCTCTGTGCCACTTACGTTATACCCATTTACCAAAGGAGATGTTACCCAAAAACAACAACCAGGGAAAACTAGCGCAAGGCCCTGAACAGACCAATTGGCCTAATACAGGGTTACGAGGACGAGGGTTCCTCCGAAAGGAGGCTAACTGACCGGGGGATGTTTAGGTCAGGAAAATCGAAAAATCAGCGGAAGCCCTCCGGAGCAGTCATACTCCGTTACACCTTTTCCCTCCAAAAGAACGCGATGCACAAAACCTCCGGGCAACCGGAGCCACAAAAGCATCCCGATTGACGATTCAAGCTTTCACCACAAAGTCACAAAAGACACGAAGTTTAATTTTAAGGTCACAAAGAATACAGCCTTGCATTCACCGTATGATATTTTCACAAGAAAACGTACGGCTTCTTCCTTTGTGTTCCTAAGAACAAGCTTTGTGCACTCCGCGCCTTAGTGGTAAATAAAACTCGCTTACTCGCATATTCCCCGGAGGAAACCCAAAATGTGTGGCATCGTTGGCTATATCGGAGAAAAAGACGCAACCCCTATTGTATTAAATGGATTAAAAAAACTTGAATATCGCGGCTACGACTCGGCAGGATTAGCCGTATTAGAGAACGGTCACATAGAAGTTCGGCGGGATGCCGGAAAACTGGAACGCCTGGCCGCTTTGGTGCAAGAATCACCCTTGCATGGGCAGGTGGGAATAGGCCACACACGCTGGGCCACTCACGGCGAGCCTAACGCCGGCAACGCACACCCACACCTAGGCATGACCGGGGATGTGGTTATAGTCCACAACGGAATAGTCGAAAATTACCTGGAACTCAAAGAAGAACTGAAAGAAAAAGGCGCGGTTTTCACCTCAGAAACAGACACTGAAGTCATTGTCCATCTAATAGAGCGCAGCCTAATGACCGGAAAAACACTTGAAGAAGCCATCCGGTGCGCGTTGCTGCGCCTAAGGGGAGCGCACGGAATTGTGGTCTTGTCGAAAGACGAACCCGACAAAATTATCGCCGCCCGCATTGGGAACGCTGGAGGAGTGGTAATTGGCATGGGAGACGGCGAGATGTACATCGCCTCGGATTTGCCCGCCATTTTGGAGCACACCCGCAAAATGGTTTTTCTGGAATCCCGCCAAATGGCAGTGGTGACTCGCGCGGGGGCGCGGATATCCACCCTAGAGGGAGAACCAATCCCCTACGAAGTGCAAACCATCTCTTGGGACCCGGTCTCCGCCGAAAAGGGCGAATACCGCCACTTCATGCGCAAAGAAATCCACGAACAAGTCCGCTCCCTCACAGACACCATCGCCGGCAGGGTAGACTTTGACCACGGGCGCATCAACCTCCCCAAACTGAACTTAACCCCCGCACTCGCCCAGCGCATTGAGCGCATTTACATCATCGCCTGCGGTACGGCAGCCTACGCGGGGATGGTCGGCAAGGTACTCATCGAGCGCATCGCCCGCGTCCCTGTAGAAGTGGACATCGGCTCCGAGTTTCGTTACCGCGACCCCATTATCAACGAAAATACGGCGGTGCTGGCTATCAGCCAATCTGGCGAAACGGCAGACACATTGGCGGCTATGGAGGAGGCGCGCGAAAAAGGGGCTGTGCTTTGGGCCATCGTTAACGCCATCGGCTCCCAGGCCATGCGTCTGGCAGACGGTTTCATCTCTATGCAAGTTGGCCCAGAAATTGGCGTAGCCTCCACCAAAGCTTATACCGCCCCGTTGGTAGATTTATACATGCTGGCCATTCATCTGGCCGAACAGAGGGGAGAGATAAACGAGTGGGAGCGAAAAGGCCTGGTCTCGGATTTACGCCTGGTGCCAGATTTGGCGGGTCGCTGTCTTGACCGTGAGGGGGAGGTAGAGATAGTTGCCCAAGCGTTAGTGGAAGCCCGAAGCGCCCTCTACCTGGGCCGAGGCGTGAATATGCCCACCGCTTACGAGGGAGCACTTAAGCTCAAAGAAATCTCCTACATCCACGCCGAAGGCTATCCCGCAGGGGAGATGAAGCATGGCCCAATAGCCCTCATTGACGGGGATATCCCCGTGGTGGTGATCGCTCCCCAAGACCCTTGGTACGAGAAAATGTTCAGCCAAATTGAACAAGCCAAGGCCCGGGGCGGGCAGGTGATAGCCGTAGCCACCGAGGGCGACAAACGCATCTCCGCCGCCGCCGACCACGTTTTATGGGTTCCCGAAACCCCCTGGATGCTCAGCCCGGTGACAACCGTCATCCCTCTTCAGATGCTGGCCTATCACATTGCCGCCCTGCGCGGTTTAGATATTGACCAGCCGCGAAATTTAGCCAAGAGTGTAACTGTAGAGTAGGGATGTGATGAGTAAAACGCAAAAAAAATAACAAAGTGCCCGGTGAATATGCCGGGCACTTTTGCGAAGCGGTTCATAAGGCAGCGCGGGGGAAATTTGTCACTTAGCTGTCTTAATTCTCACCAGACCAAATAGCAGCACCATACCCGCTCCGAAAAGCGTCAGGGCCGCGCCCACGCCCAAGGTATCCGCCAAAAAGCCCATAAGCGGAGAGAACGCCGCCACCAATAAGGTTGTGAACTGCGATTCAACCGACAATCCAGATGCCATG
>QMOK01000310.1 GCA_003648195.1 Chloroflexota bacterium
ACTACTTCGCTGCCAATCAACCAGCAAGAGCAACAACTCTTCGAGCGTGCTTTGCGTGAAGAAGATGGAAAGATGGCCTATACTCAAATTATGGAGTGGGTAGGGGAGTGGGGCTGGGGGTGGAGCAATCACAACATTCGCGACAGATTAAAATTATGGGAACAAAAAGGATGGATCGCGAAAGACCCAGACCGCTCTAATGCAAGGTATATCACAGGAACGGTGATGCAAAAACTTGACAAACCGACAAACGCGACAAACGCGACAAACCCTCAGCAAACCGCTGACAAACCGCTGACAAACCGCTGACAAACCGCCATCAAGCATCAAACACACTGTCTTGTGACAAATACAGCTCCCGCGGTGGCCGTTTTTGTCACGTGCGGCGGCCTGATAGATTACTCAGAGCAAACCATGAATAAACACACTGAATTAACAAAGGCAATTATAGAACACGCAGATAATGTGCTGGCTCAATTACAGACAATCGGTGAGCGGCTGGATGCGCTGGCCGCCTTGCCTCGCGCCGCCGCATCAATTTGGGAACGCGAGGGTAAGGCCGGTACCACCTATTACCTGGTGCACAAAAAAAGCAGCCCGCGCCTTCGCCACGACATTCCCCGGCGTGAACGCATTGGCAGTGGAGACGAAGCTAAACGTGAGTGCGAAGAGCAAATCCAACATCAAGAGGAATATCAACGCCTGCTGAATGAGCGCGCCTTGCTGTCAAAACAATACGATGACACCATCTACGCCCTGCGCAAGATCATAGACTCCCTTGCTGAGTGAGTGCGGAGAAATCATTATGCCTCAACAATTATCATTCGCCGACCTGGACCTGAAGCAAATAGACTTATATCCAAACGATGACTCGTTTATGCTCTGGTGCGAAAACACAAGCGCGGGACCAGAGGAAGCAATTAGGAACGCTAACCAATATTACCGCCAAAAATACGGAAAACCAGTCCGCATAAAGTTACCTCTTAGATGGCTCAAAAAAGACCGTGCCATGATAGATGTAGCGCCTCTCATAAAGGCAATCGGTCTATCCATAGTCACAGACAAAACAGTCCCCCCCAAACATGTAGCAGTTTATGGTTCTTTAGAGGAGTAGAGCATGAAAACAACACAAATCACATCGGATGTAGGGTTGGGAACTACGAATATGGGAGGGTTGACCCTCAGCCGTCTTGGACAAGGGAAAAGCGCAATCACGCCCCATGTCGTAGAGTACGCGGACGCTCAATATCTTGTCGGGCCTAATATCTCTGATTTTGGGACATCAATCAACCAGCTAGATCACTCTCGTTTCTTTATTGGCGGGCCAGCGGAACGCGCTAAACTCTATGCCACGCTAGGTAGTTTGCTGGGAGAAGGCGAACACACCCTAAGCATGATGGTAGGTCTGCCCGTCTCAGTAGTCATTGAGAAATCACAAGAGGCGCGTTCATCTCTAAAATCCTGGATGGAGGATACGCACACATTCAAATTCGATGGTCAACAGACCACAGTCCATATTGAGCGTATTCATACCATTATGCAGCCTGTAGGTACTTTCTTCTCTTGGGGATTGAATGACGCGGGGGCGTGGGTGCAATCAGAATATGACCCAAAAGCCAATAGCTACGCTGAAGTTGCCATCGGAGACATCGGTTTCAATACCGCAGATACGCTTGTCGTCAGGGACGGGAAGCCCGTTCGCGGCAAAACGGCGGGGGAGGATATTGGGACACACACAGTATCAAGGCTGGTGCAGCAAATGCTCAAAGAGCGTTACGGAGCCAAATTTGATTTGCACACGCTGGATCACCTCATGCGAAACGGCCAAGACACCATTCAAATTGCCGCTGGTGAGATAGACATCAAAACACTCTTCAATGATGCCAAACAAAGCACGGCTGGCCGTTTATTGAGCTTCTTCTCCCGCGACGCGAACTGGGGCAACGGGCAACAATTCGCGAAGATACTCTTCACCGGCGGAGGAGCTAAGGCGCTTGCTCAGTATCTGCTGCAAGGTTACCCAAATGCTGAGGTATTTTCAGCGATGGATAATGCTATCGGCCTAGCTCGCTTCGCCAGGCTTTTCTTCAATGGAGCGCAAGTAGTTGCAGGATACGATCCCGGATATGGGTTCTGCAAAGCTGTTTTATTGGGCTAAAAAGTGACGTCACTTGACGCCACTTGACGTCACTTGACGCCACCTAACCGTTTTTTTATGGACACTACCAGAAAGACCTTACGTTTTTATCCAGACAGAGATGCAAAACATCGGGCTATCTTGGATTGGTTAAAAAACCAACGTGGCGCAGACAGCGAGAATCTGATTCACCTCATGACGCAAGGCCTCAAAGTTGAGACAAGCGAAATTTCGCAAGGCAAAGCAGAATCCCTAAAGCCAACACTTGACTCTCAAGGCTTGCTCCTGGAAATCAGCAAGGTCGTCAATTCCGCTGTCCAGAACGCTATGAGAGACGCGAACATTCAAATCGGCACAGAGGATCAGACCAAAGCGATAAATGAAGAGACACAGGCTTTTTTACGAGACATGGCTGATACATTCTCGTGAGCCAATAATTCGAGGCGGCCTGAGAGAGCTGCACCAATCAATGATGTAGAAAAGGGAACACAATGGCAAAAGGACGCATGATACCAACAACGCTCAATCAATCGTCACGCTGGGGTCGGCTTGAAGAGTTTGACCGCTATTTATTTACGTTTATCATCGTCCACGCCGATGATCAGGGACGCATGAATGCCGCACCAGCTTATGTGAAGTC
>QMOK01000311.1 GCA_003648195.1 Chloroflexota bacterium
CTAATCTTAGCTCCGCTAAGACACGTTCTCTCAGAGTGACACATCAACGCTTTTTTATTGGGGGGAGTGAACGGTTACACTTCAAAAAACCTGCTCAAGGGCGTTCAAATGCGTTTGCCCTGCATGGTGAGCGACTTTAAGTTGACAGATTAACTCGTTAAGATATAATTTTGAGTGCTTTGCCCCCGTAGCTCAATGGATAGAGTGCCTGACTTCGAATCAGTAGGTTGCGCGTTCGAGTCGCGCCGGGGGTATTTGCTTTTTAAAGGGAGAAAGAGAAATGAACATGAAGGCGTCCTCGTTTATTTGTTCAATCCGTTTAACCCAAACACCAGCACTTCAGCGCTGGTTAGGGCACCACGCTTCAGGCACTTGTTTCGCCATTAGCACACCCTCGCCAATGGGAGCACTTAAAGGTTGTTGGAAAGTTCTGCTCCCACCCTGCCTTCGCGAAGCATATTCGAAGAGTGCCCCCAAATGCGACAAAAAACGACCGAATTTACCCTGATAGGATGCTTCGCTAGGGGGATTGAGAGAGGGGCTAAGGTTTAACCAACAACTTTTTAGCACACCCCACCTGCAAACCGATATCGTCTCCGCTCCCAGGCTCTGCGCCTAGCAATAAGCGGAAAGAGTCCAGCCTGTCCAGACTCTTCCGCAGGAGGTCAAATCTCCCAATGTTGAAGTAGGCTGTGGCTACGTCCAGAGCGTGTACGTCGTCATGGCGCAGGAGGCGGTTGAGCACATCCGCCAGGGTGTGTTCTCGGCTGTCGATGACGTAGGGGAGGTTCATAAATAGATTTCCATTTATATATCTAAGCGTTCAATATGGGGATGTAAAGGCAATTGGCGGGAATTCAACCCTATCCCATTTTTCAGCAGCTACCTCATTCCAGCGACTCACGGTACTCTTGAATGGCATTTTTGGTGGTATACCAATTTCGTCCGCGTTTGATGGCTTCTAAGTGGCCTTTGCGTGCCAAGAGGCTGAGGTATTCTTGGCTGTAGGGGGAAGCATTGGCAGCTTCTCGGAGGGGAATCCACTTTTCATCAACAGATTTGGGGGCTGTTTGCGGGGTGCAGGCTTCCAGATAGAGGGTCAGGCTGCGCTCTGTGTTACGTCCCACAAAGTTGACCAATGGTTCTGGGGCGCCATTGTCGGCTTGCGCCAGAACACGATAGTATTGTTTGCGCTGGGTCTGGCGGATAACGGTGGGCGGATAACCTTTGCGCATCAAGCTTAAATTCATCACCAAACGCGCCGTGCGGCCGTTGCCATCAATGAATGGGTGAATGGCTACTAGGCGATGGTGTGCCAGGGCGGCCAATGCCACCGGATGTTTCTCGGTTTGTTGCTGATGTAACCAATCGCTCCACTCGGCCATCAGACGGGAGACTTCCCAGGCCTCCGGCGGAGTGTGATCCGCTCCCGCAATTCGAACCTGCGTGCGGCGATATTGCCCGGCGTTGTCATTGTCAATTTCGCGCAGCACCAATTTATGAATTTGACGAACATGCTGGGGAGTGATAGCCACGTCTTGTTCCAATAAGTACTCGACATACTTGATAGCTTCTTGATGGTTGGTGACCTCGAAATGCTCGCGCAGGCTCTTTCCCCCAATGGTCAAACCCGTTTCCAGAATCAACCGAGTCTCTTGGAGGGTTAGGGTATTGCCCTCGATGGCGTTGGAGTGATAAATCCATTCTAGGTTGATTTGCTCACGCAAGCGTATTACAATCCCCGCGTCCAGCGGACGCAAGGCATCCAATTGGGCTTTTTTATCGTCAAGACGATTTTGTAAACGTGGTTCTAACATTTTGACCTCATAATCAAAGAGTACCCTCTCTGGGTATCGGTATCGGATAGAGTTTATTGTCCCTTATCCGATACTAAGTTGTCAAGCCTGTTTCATGAAATAAACTTCGTCTGTATCTATTGCCCCTTTACAACGTCATGAAAATTTCCCATTTTCCAATCTCCTTATCCCCCCTCCACCACCCTGACCTCCTCATCCGTCAGACCATACAGCACATACACAACCTGATCGATCAACCCGTCCGTGGACTCAATCCTCTCGACCAGCCCCTTATACGCGGAGTGGTGCTCACGGTAAACGTCCGTCATCTTGGGAGTGAGGCTAGACCTGCCAATCAGCATCCCCGCAAAGGCGTGGAAACTGTCTTCGCGCATGGCGATGCGTTTGCTCCCTGCGCTGTAGTATTTGCGCTCGGTGGTGTCCGTGCCGTCGACTTCTAGTTCGTAGATGCCGCCGATGTAGTAAGTAATGACACCAGCTACTGTTTGCTATGGGGCTATTTACACAAAGTTATTCTATACCCTCGACAATGCCATTCATACGAAAAGCTATCGAGTTATTATTGTAAACTCTGTTGCTGCAATCACACTTCTCATAAACTGGACATCCACTCTATATATTCCAGTGATATCTTCTTCAGGTAGTAAAACTTCAAAGTGGAGTTCACCAAGCCGTGTCTTGACAGTCTTGGGCTTGTAACCATTGGCATATCCATTCCGTTGAACCGTCCGCTCATATGGGATTGCCCTAAGATGTTTTGAGCGTTCTGCCTGCATTGCAGCGTTAATTAATATCTCTATCAGCGTTGGTATGAAGTCCAGGCCTTCAGAAGCAATCTGTTCCAATAATTCACTTGGTAAGGTAAAATCATTTTGGTAGGTCATGGTTTTCTCCTTTATTGAGTTGATGCCTTTCTAAAGGATACTCCTGACCTACCTTTTTTGC
>QMOK01000312.1 GCA_003648195.1 Chloroflexota bacterium
AAAGTAAATGTGAAGAAAGGCTAAAATGTAGCCTAAATGCAAAGCGCAAAGGCCAAAAACACCCCCAAAAAGCAAGCATAGCGCCGCCTTTTTGGCCAGTGGAATTAATCCGCCTTTAGCAAACATCAAACGCCGCCTAATTTCCCCTGCTCCCCCAATCAGCCCCAAAACCCCACCTGCGGCTAGCAGGGCCAAAGATGGATAAAGCGGCAGTAAATAACGCATGAATTTAACGGCAAAAGAACCGGTGATGAGAAAATAGGGAATAATCCAGCTGAGTAGCAACAAGGCTAGGGGGGAAAGCCGGCGATTCCCCAGAGCCAGGCTCTGAGAAGCCTTTGGAGCCTGGCTCTTCTCCTCGCCGTCTTTCTTTATTAAACCCAACGTACAACCGAAGAAACCGGCACCCATTAGGAACAAAGCGCTCAGTGGAATTCCCAGCCCCCACAACACCAGATTCTTGAGAAAATACCAGTAAGGCGCCGTGCCTACATATTGAATGGTATAGGGAAACGTTAATGCATCTTTTGACATTTTAGACTGCATTAAGATGTCATTTTTAAATTTAGCAAAATCAATTAAAAGGTAAGGCTGGAGCAACAAAAAGGCAAGCAAAGCTGTCCCCAAAACCGGCACCGGCCAAAACCATTTTTTCTTCCCACTTACCCCGTCTCCCCCATTTACTCCCCGAACTAAGAGGGTCAGCCAGGCCGCCCCTAAGGGAAACAGCAAAAATACCGCCGTTATCTTGGTAGCCGCGGCAATTCCCATAACCATTCCCAATTTTAAAAAAGTGATCGGCAATCTCCCGCGGCCAGGCTTTAGAAATTTCTTGAAATCCAACCCCTCTCGCTCTCTTGGAGCCGAGCTTTTTCCTTCGCCGACTTCATCAAAAGAATCCACCAACCGAGCCATCAAAAGCAAAGCTAAAGTACACCAAAAGGTCAGTTGTATATCCACTGTATAAAAATGGCTGTTTTGAATTGGGAAAACCGCTGTGGCATAGAAAAAAGCGGCCAAAAGACCCAGCTCCTTATCCTTCCACCTTTTACCAAGTTGATAGACCACAACCACCGTCCCCAAATCAAAGACAACACTCAAAACACGGCCGAAGAGCTTTAGGTGCCAAAGAGAGAGCGCGGAGCGATGAAACACTTGGGCAGAAACTTGGACAATTTTAAGAAGATAAAGAGGAAAACTTCCGTAGGCAAAAAATTTTGGATTTAGAGGGCTATTTACGCTAAAAAATTCACTCCATGAATCGGGCCGTCCAAGCCCCTCCACCACCATCAAAATCCAACGCTCATCGGGATGAAGAAAAGAATTACCGTCCCAATTAATCCCGCAGAGGCGGAGAGCGGCAGCAAGGAGGAGTATTACCATCAAAAAGGTTATATGCTTGTGCTTTTTAAGAGAAATCATAATTCAATTTTCAATTTTCAATCAATTTCCAATAACCAAATTTTCAATGGCTAATCTAGGTATTTGAAAATTAAAGAATTGCAGGCTCAATGAAAATTAAAAATGACGACATCAATTTAAAAGTAACTTCTGGTATTCCGCCATATCCAGCCTTCTCTCTTTTGCGAATATCAGCACCTTTGGATAATCAAAAACAAAATAGGTTTCTTCGGGACGGAAAAGATCGGCTAGCTGACGAGAAAAAAAGCCCGAATTCCCCAGAGCCAGGCTCTGAAAAATCTTTAGAGCCTGGCTCTTCTCCTTAGGGCTTTGGGGAATCGCCAGCTTCGGACTCTCGTAGATATTTCCAAAACCCAACTCACCGTTAAACAAAGCTGAGTAAAACCTGCTTCCAATTGGAAAACACTCCGGCAAACGAAGCCTAGTTTCGCAAACCCTCTGACTAGGAAGGACGATAAGATCCGCTCGCACCAATTCCCGCGATAAATCAGCCACTCTCGGTTTGGGATCTTTGTACCACTCCGCTCCCCTGCCGCACTGCCCAAAAGACCCATCCAGTTCATAAAAGTTAAACAGGGCAATGTTGCCCGCACCAATTTCGTCATTAAAAGGAAGGATCCCCAAATCCCAAAGCTCAGACAGTACTTTCACCCCCGAAGGAAAGTTTTCACCCACCCACTCCGCCGCCCGAATTCGGGGATCGGATGAAAAATAGCGAGAAAAGAAAACCGCACTTGAGACTATGGTCGCCAAACACATCAATAAAAGCATTGAAAACTTCAAGAACCCGCCCCGCCTTCTCTCATCTAATTCGCCGAACGCAACAACCGTCATCACAACCACAAACGGGATAAGCGGCACCATATATCTTACCCATTTCACATACATTACCCCGTGGAAAGCAAAGTACAAAACAATAAAAAGAAAAAGAATTATCTCCTTTTTCTCCCATCTGTCTCCTCTTAATCCCTTTGCCAAAACCCCCAAAAAAGCCGCCGGCGCCGCCGCCCACAATCCCCACCCCAAAATATAAGGAAAAACATGAAAAAACTGATACAAGAAGGGAACCGACTTCAGGAAGCCGGCCGTGTAAAAAACCGGCAAACTTCCCATAGCCACACTGCTTTCGTACTTCATGGAAGCACGAAAGCTGGGGTAGTCCAAAATAATATAGGGAGAAAAAATTAACCCCACCAAACAAACCAAAAGCAAAGAAACCAAGAATTTCGGCCGCATGATTTCCTTAATTGTCTGTTCAATTCTCCTAGTCATTTCCCCAAAAAATTTAGAGACCGGGGAAAAATTTGTAAAACTGCCATGCGGCCGCATGGCAG
>QMOK01000313.1 GCA_003648195.1 Chloroflexota bacterium
GGCGTGTTTACCTCTTATGAAACGCTCCCCGCCATTGGCACTAGCGCCGGCATCCTCGTCCTCGACCAAGTTCAACCCGCAGGGAAACGCCCTATGCCCGGTGATACCTTTTTGCGGGGGGCTAAAGATTGGTAACTATGTCACGTTCAAATACTTCTTCTTACTACATCACACTTTTACGCCACGGAGAATCCGTGGGGAACGCTGAAAACCGGCATCAAGGACAGGCGGATTTCCCGCTCACGGAAAAAGGGCGCGACCAAGCCCAAGCATTGGGAAATTACTGGAAGAAGGCGGGGACGCGCTTCGACTACGCTGTTGCCAGTCCCCAATCGCGCGCCAAAGAAACCGCCGAGACAATAGCCCACGCACTTAGCCTTTCCCTAACATTTGACCCCATCTGGATGGAGAGGAATAACGGCAAATTAGCTGGATTGCGCTTTGAAGAGGCTTTGGTGAAATTCCCTCCCCCAGACTTTATTCATTTATTCCAACCCATTGCCGAAACAGGCGAAAGCCAATGGGAGCTTTATTTGCGAGCCGGCCAAGCTCTAAACAGCTTAATGAAACTTGCTCCCGGAAGATACCTGGTTATCTCGCACGGGGCATTGCTAAATATGTTCATGCACGCCGTGATGGGGGTTCCCCCACAACCCAACTTTCAAGGCCCGCGTTTCCGTTTTTCTAATACGGGATTCACCACCTTAGTTTATAAACCAGAAAATGGGCTTTGGAACATTCAAGGGCATAACACCCGCCCGCATCTATAAAAGAATACAAGTAACTACTCAGCCCATTTGAAATGTCACTGCGAGGGGCATTTTTTGCCCCGAAGCAGTCTCCCAGACGCTCTAGGAGATTGCTTCAGCGGGAAAACACCGCTTCGCAATGACATGCCTGAGTAGTTACGAATACAAAAGACTCAAAGGAAACAGAGGATTCAGAGGAAAAACATGAAAATTTTTATCGCCGGTATTATGCAAGGTTCTAAAAAAGGAAAAGGTATTCAAGAACAAGATTACCGTCAAATTATTCGGGACGCTATCAAAATCAATCACCCTGACGCAGAAATTGTTGATCCGTTTTCACTTTTCCCCAATAGCGTAGAATATGATGACCAACGCGCCAAAGAAGTCCTTTTCGCTATGGGAGCAGAAGCCGGCTCGGCGGACGTTGTGATTGCCTATTTGCCAGAAGCCAGCATGGGAACCGCGCTAGAAATAATCCGCGCCTATGATAACGGCAAAACCATCATTAGCATCTCGCCCATGGAAGAGAATTGGGTCATTCGCGCCGTTTCCGCGAAAATCTTTCCCACGCTGGATGAGTTTTGCAACTGGATTCAGCAAGCTCAATTACAAGAATTGTAGCTGTTCAAAATGTTAGTGGTGCATTGCATCTGCTTTTGGATGCGTTGCACAACGAGTCTACCTATTTGACTCGAACTGCAACGCACTTTCATAAGTGCAATGCTGTTCTGCCGTCATAATTTTGAGCAACTACCAAAAATTGCTTTAGGGGAAACGTAAAAAGTACCTCACTCATTGCACATCACATTACCCAAAGGAACATCTATGCCCAACACACAACATCACAAAGCATCCCCGAAGGGGAATACTTCATTAAAAATATTAACATTCGGCGCGGGTGCTATTGGAACCTACATCGGTGGAAGTCTGGCCTTACAAGGGCATAAAGTGACCTTTTTAGAGCGGCCTCAAGTGGCGCAAGACATTCGCTCTCACGGCATGAGATTGGAGTTAAAGGGAGAGCGACACACTATTTCCAATCCCAGCGTAGCGGGGAGTTTAGTAGAAGCCCTCAAACTAGGCCCTTTCGATGTGGGAATTTTCGCGCTCAAGTCTTACCACACAGAAATGATGTTAAAAGATTTGCTTCCCTACAAAGATAAGATTCCTCCGCTGCTTTGCCTGCAAAACGGCGTAGAGAACGAAACCACCCTCGGCCAAGCATTAGGCCCTGATAACGTCATCCCTGGGACGGTTACCAGCGCAATTGGACGCCTAGACGCGGGCGACATCCGCCTGGAGAAAAATCGGGGGATCGGCGTCTCCAGCGGGCATCCCCTCTCCCAGCGGCTGGTGACAGCCTGCAATGAGGCCAACCTCAACGCGGAGCTTTTTTCCCAGCCAATGGCTATGAAATGGTCGAAAATGCTCACCAATCTCTTAGCAAACGCGAGTTCGGCAATTTTAGATATGCCTCCCGCTGAAGTTTTCGCTCACCCCGGTCTGTATAGGCTAGAAGTCCAGCAAATTCGCGAGGCGCTGGCCGTGATGCGTGCCCAAAACCTGCGCCCCGTCAACCTGCCTGGGACTCCCGTCAAACTCCTGGCCTGGGTTCTACGTTTCCTCCCCGTAAAACTTTCCCAGCCGCTGATAAAAAAGGCTGTCGGAGGAGGGCGGGGCGGAAAAATGCCCTCATTCCACATCGACCTCCATAGCGGGAGAGGGCGGAGCGAGGTGGATTACCTCAACGGGGCTGTGGTGCGCTTTGGAAAGAGATTCGGCATCACCACGCCGGTGAACCGCCTCCTCAACGAGACGCTCCTGCGGCTGACGCGGGGAGAGATTCCGCTGGAAACCTATGCGCGTCAGCCAGAGAAATTGTTGAGAGAATGGTAAGTTGGCAGATTAGGGCTGATTCACACAAAAACCCCAGGCATTACAACCTGGGGTTTATATTTTTCTCAACTTTCTCTCA
>QMOK01000314.1 GCA_003648195.1 Chloroflexota bacterium
CGCTCAATCAATCGTCACGCTGGGGTCGGCTTGAAGAGTTTGACCGCTATTTATTTACGTTTATCATCGTCCACGCCGATGATCAGGGACGCATGAATGCCGCACCAGCTTATATGAAGTCTATCGCTCTCCCATGGAGCGAAGCGTCACCTCAAAAGATATTGGCTGCTCTGCAACGATTGAGTACAGAAAAATACATTACGCTATACGAGTGCGACCGAGACGAACTACTGCAAATTAATGATTGGTGGACTATGCAATCTTTGTCGTGGGCGCATCCCTCTAATCTTGCCCCTCCACCCAACTGGACTGATAGACTCAAATATCAAGACCAAAAAAAGGTCGTTATGGTAAATTGGGATACGCCAGGCGGATTTTTGCCAGATAACGAAACTCCCCGAAACGAGCAATTAGACGAAGAAATGCCCAACGACAAGGGTGATGGCATAGGTAGCGAGCTAGGTAGCGGGCTAGGTAGCGGGCTAGGTAGCGAGCTAGGTAGCGGGCTAGGTAGCGAGCTAGGTAGCGGGCTAGGTAGCGAGCTAGGTAGCGGGCTAGGTGGAGGGTTAACTAAACTTAACTTAACTAAACCTAACTTAACTAAACTTAACTTAACTAAACCTAATTTAACTAAACTAGAATCATCATCATCATCATCGTCTAAAAGTGGCGGCGGCGCAAAAACATTTGACGATGATGACGATGACGAGGCCGCAAAAAACAAAAAAGTCATTTTGGCCTTGCTAAAAGCGGCTGGCATAAGCGCCAAAAACCAGAAAGCTGTTCTGAAAATGCCAAAAATACAGCTAGCGGACGTGCTTGCGGAATTGGCGTGGTGTCATAATTCCAGAGTTTCAAACGTGAGCAAACCCCATGTCATTGCCCCTATGAATTTGCTCAAAGGAGATTTTCCAGACGCCACCTGCTATTCTGGAACATATTGGGAGCAGCACATTCCCAGCGCTATTCTGAGCAAAGCAGAATTAGCAAAATATGTTCAAGAAAAAGCACACAAAGAGCGCGGAGAGAACCGGGGCTTGGATGATTATCCGTTAGCAGAATTCTACATGTCCGACCCCGTTGATGTAAAAAGGCCAGACATTCCAGACAAACACTGGCAATTTTGGCAATCAAGCAAAAACCAGCTCCAGCTTGATATGCCCAAAAGCAGTTTTGATGCCTGGGTAAAAGACATGCAGCTAGTTTCTACAAAGGATAATAAGTTTACCTTTACGGTTAAGAACTCTTACGCCAGGGATTGGCTTGCGTCCCGGATTAAGCCCTCGCTGGATCGTCTATTAACAGGCTCGTTAGGCGAAAAAACATCAGCAGTATTTGTAGTCGAAAATAGCTAATCAAGAGAAAATAAATAATGCTAAAAGTACTGAAATCATTTACTCGCGCACAACAACGAATATTCTTACTTCTCCAAGAGCACAGCGGCAAGGTCGTAAGATACCAAGCCCTTTTGAATAAACTTGGCAAACAAGACACAGCTCCAAATAGAAAAATATTATCGGCGCATATAAGCCGAATCCGTCAGAAGATAAACCATCTTCCAGTCACTATCGACACGATCACCAAACAGGGATACCTACTGAGAGAGGAAAAATAACTATGGCAAACACCGTCTTCTTGAGTGGATTATTGCAAGTCACTGAAGTCAGAGATATACCAGGGCTAGGTATCGTCATCGAAGCAGAAGTGTTTGAACGCGAAGAGAGAACAAGCAAGGCTTGGGATGATCGCAAGGTATACCCCGTTTTGTTGACAGGGGAACGCGCTCGCGTGCTGATGACCAACAATCATACTGACGAAAGAGGACTTCCCCGCGTTGTTATCAGCGGGCGTTTATTCCGCCTGCATCGCGGCGCTCAATGCTTTGTACTCTGCAAAAACATACAGTTCACAGGCGCTTACGGCCAACCGCTTTCCGCCTAGGAGAAAATTCTTATGTGGTCAACCATCACAACACAACAAGAAGAACAACGACACTGCTCTACTTGCGGGCATACTTCAACAGTCACCGTAACCATTAGGGAAACCCCCCGAGAACATGATTTTATCTATCACTGGGTTTGCCCCCATTGCCGCATGGGTCGTGTCAGTGTTAGTTTCGGGAGCAACGGCAATGGCCGTTCGTCTAAAAATGACTCCAAATAACGCCAATATTGAATATCTTGACAGCCAATTAGTATCAGTTATCATTATCCGCGTAGTGTCCTCGTGGGTGATTCGCGTCCCATCAGGACATTTTTTTATTTAACATGCTCACCGGGAGGTCTGACTTGAAAAAACTACTTTTACTTTTTTTGCTCATACTTACAGCCTGCTCGCGCGTAACTAGTGAGCCGCCATACGAACCGCCAATCCTAACTGCCATGCCAACAAGAGCGGCAACCTCCACCCCCATCCCCGCTGACGCGCAGGCAAGAGTGAGAGAAGAATTGGGCAAGGCGATGGCGGCAAACCCCCCCTTTATTGAGCAGGAAACGCCCTCTGGAGGAACTATCTCATACTACCAACTCTCAGGCCTTTCCACGGGGAAGCTGCGTGCCATTGAACTAGGTAATTACACCCTCGATGTTCTTGATGTGTACCTACCCATGATTCCTGGCCCTATCAGTGTTCCTCTTGTCGTGGGTATATCAGGCAATGGTGATTACGTTAGTTTGGTTGTGGATAAACAAGACCTGCCCCGCTCCGAACTACTAGCTGA
>QMOK01000315.1 GCA_003648195.1 Chloroflexota bacterium
CTTATTTGCACTCCAAGTCATTAGGGTCAGGTGTTGTGGCTTCTGCCCAGCGGCGCTCAAATTCCTCAAGGTAGAGAGAGGCTATTTCGGCGTTGTAAATAATGAGCGCGTTTTCATCATTGCTGCTAAGGCCATTATTAGAGAAGTTCAAAGAGCCGGTCACGACAATTTTGTTGTCTATGATAATAATTTTGTGGTGGAATGTCCCTGGGTTTCCGTCCTGGCGAACGGGGATGCCTTCGCAATAGAAAGTGGTTAATTCGCTATATGGTGTTTCGCTGCCCCGTGTTTCGAAAATACCTTGTACGTCTCCGCCTCTGCTCGCAAAGTCTACCATAGCGTTTCCCAGGTCATCGTGCGTGAAAGAAAACGCCATAAATTTGATGCTCTTTTCCGCTCTTTCTATTAGCGGGAGTAATTGTCCCATGACATCATCTTCTGAGGCGAATAGCACCTGAATTATAGTACCATTGACTTCGGCTGTTTGCTTGCTAAGGGTAGAAGTTGACGTGACTCCAAATTCCCCAGCCAACATCTCTGAAAATTCCCTCTCGTAAATGGCGGCTACTTGCGGCGAGTGGAGGACAATTACATTATTATTGTTTCTGAAATTTCCGTTTTTGGTGATATTCGTTGAACCGCTCCAAAGTATTTGCTCATCGAAGATCCAAAATTTATTATGCATTAAACCAGAACGCCCATCGTCTAATACTTGAATGCCGGCATTTTTTAGCATGGCAAATTGACCGTGGCCTTCTTCTTCATCCGCTTCTATGCCGTGCTCGTCGTCCGTGATCCAAATGATTTCCACTCCGCGCTCGTGGGCGTCAACGAGGGCTTCGGCCACTGGCGTTAGATTGAACTCAAATGAAGCTATATGAATTGTCTTTTGGGCCTGGTCTATGTAATCTATTAATATTTCTGGAATCGAACCGCTTAAATTTGAAGAATCATTGATTGTTGCCGGATCGGTGAAATACACTTCCCACCAAGAACCGTCTTCGCTAGCAGGTGGAATAGACGTAGGAGTTGGCTCTGTGAAAAGTCCTAAGGGGTCAGAGCCAGTGAACATGTAGTAAGCGCCAAAAATTAAAGCAACTACAAAAATGATAGTTGAAATGATTGTAGAAAGTTTTTTCTTATCCATGGGTATCACCTAATTTACAAGACCATTAAGTAGTTGGTGAAGTTGCGTTATTAATTGAGCTGGGTTTTCAAGGCTCAGTTGAGGGAGAGTTTCAGGGGGTGTTTGGCGGAGAGCTGATTCTTGGGGAAAAATCAGCTTTGTGTGTTCTACTATCTCTGCAAATATTTTCGCTTGTTGGGCTTCTTCCAGCGATTCGAGATTGGCTCCCCAGCGATTGACCAGACGCATAAGTTTTCTAATGGCCTTTAGCTTGGGGTGCATGTTTTCCTGTGCCGCTGCATCTTTTAGATGTGAGGTATTAAGAGCGACACGTTTTGCCCACTCCAACCCCCAATTGAGTAGAAGCTTGGCCTCCTCATCGTCCAAGTCGCTGGTTAGCGTTTCATTAGAGAGGATGCTTTCTACCGCTTGAGCCGCTCGCAGCTCAGTGTCAAAATCTTTTTGTTTGAGAATTTTTGAAAACCAGCTCATATTTTATCCTTGGTGAAGAGTAATGAGCGAAATGCAACTCATCTTGAAAGGCGATTTATAGAAGAGGTCTAGCCACATGACACTTATGCTGAAAAACTTTTTTCGGACACGGGTAAACACGGAAAACGCGGATTTTTCTGTGAAAAAACAAAAAAAAGAATCCGTGAAAATCGGTGTCCAAATTAAAACTGTCGGGCAGCTAGGAAGAGGTTTAGTTTTGTCATTCACGGTTTTTGCTGTAATATTTACAGATGTCTCGCAAGGGACATTTGGAACATTGGGGTTTGCGCGCGCCGCAAATTTCTCTTCCTAGGCTAATGATGTTCAAGTGAGCGGGGTAATAGGCCGTTTGTGGAAATTGATCTTCAAGATAACTGTGGGCTTTTTCCGCGCTCATTTGGGGCGGGAGCAACCCTGCCCGCTCGGTGACGCGGTGGATGTGCGTATCCACTGGAAAAGCGGGACAATTTAACGCAAATAATAACACAATAGCCGCTGTTTTTGGTCCCACTCCTTTGATATTTAGCAACCATTTCCGCGCTTCTTCTAACGGGATTTCGGTGAGGAAGTCTAGTTCTAATTTTCCGCGCTCTTTTGTAATTAGCCTGAGCGCGTTTTGTATGCGAGGCCCTTTTTGGTTTGCTAGCCCGGCGGGACGGATAGCATCTATTACTTCTTCTTCGGGAGCATCGCGGACTTCTTCCCAAGTTGGAAAACGTTCCCGTAGTCTGTAGAAACCTCGGTCTCTATTGATGTCATTTGTGTTTTGGGAGAGGATGGTTGACACTAGCTCTGCTATGGGGGCAAGCGGCTCGTGCCAGGTGGGGTAGCCGTAGTGGTTCAATAACCTGGTATGAATTTCTTGCGCCAAATCTTTGGTGTTCAAGGGTTGTTAACCGTTCCCGCTAAAGTTAAGAGTGAAACAAGGTTGGCCTTTTCCAACAATAATCCCACGGTGGTTGTGGATTATTTGGGTAGGGCCAAATTTTTCTAGGGCTGTTAGTTCTTGCTCTGTGAGCGCGTTTAATTGTTTTAGGGTTTCAATTACCACGGCGGCTTTGGCGCGACCGCTTGCGTCTCCGTCTGATATTTTGAC
>QMOK01000316.1 GCA_003648195.1 Chloroflexota bacterium
CTTACTCCAAATGAAGAGCAAGGCTCAGTAGAAATTCCTCTAGGCGATGGGCGTGTCTTCCAGGCCACCGCGTCTCAAGTTGTAGGAGAAGATAGGCAATTAGGCGGCGTCTGCGTTATGCGCGACATTACCTACTTAAAAGAAATGGATGAATTGAAATCTAATTTCGTGTCTACCGTGAGTCACGATTTGCGCTCTCCGCTGACCTTAATGCGCGGGTACGCCACAATGCTTGAATTGGTCGGTAATTTGAACAAGCAGCAAATGGGATACGTTCGTAAAATTGTGACAGGCGTAGAAAGCATGTCACGCCTGGTTGAAAACTTATTAGATTTGGGGCGAATTGAGGCAGAGGTTGGCCTTAAATTAGAGATGCTTTCTGTCCATGATATTGTCGCCACAGTAACAGAAGCTCTTGAATTGCATGCCCAGCAAAAGAATATTGCCTTGCACGTTTCTTCCTCTGCTCAAACTACCCCGCTAATAGAAGCTGACCAAGCCCTTTTGCAGCAAGCATTACAGAACCTAGTTGAGAACGCTATTAAATACACGCTTGAGGGAGGAGAAATTTGGGTGCGGTATGGAGTGAAAGATACCCGAATGGTCTTTGAGGTACAAGACACCGGAGTAGGGATTTCGCCCATAAACCAGCAGCGACTTTTTGAAAAATTTTATAGAGTAGAGAGACGTGATGTTACAGAACAAAGGGGGACAGGCCTGGGATTGGCGATAGTGAAATCTATTGCCGAACAACACGGCGGAGAAGTTTGGGTGAAAAGCGAACTAGATGCTGGGAGTATATTCTGCTTCGCAATCCCCATTCGGCACGCCAAAAAAGGCTAACGTAATTCCAACACGAGCCATCAAGAACAACAAAGCAATCCCATGCTCAGCGGCGGGGATTGCTCCATTTTTACACTTTTCTATTTCAGACAGCAAATTAGATATTCAGGGCATCATCCTCTGTCGCTCAGGGCTTCTCAGTTTATTGAGAAAATTCTGCACTAGCATGTTCAATCCCATCTTGAGCATACCTTTATCCAAATACTCCTGAAGTTCCGCGTTGCTCTCAAAGGAAATGATCCCGCTTTCTTGGTTCTGTCTGGTTTGCTTGACCAACTTTTTCATCAGTCGGGAGTAAATGCCAATTACGGGTTTTCCTTTCTTTTCAGCCAAGTAGATGGCCTTAGCCGCCAGCCGTCCGCTCAGAGCTGCCGCGTCCATGCCTACGCCTCGGGTCAAGTCAATGAGACCAGCCGCATCGCCCGCCATGAGGAAATTCCTCTCCCCAAGCCAAATCCTATCCTCATCTTCAAAGGACATGCTGCTGCTATAGCCTTCTTTTTTGACTATCTCAACGTTCTTTAAGTTGTATATTTCCTTGACATGGTCAAAAAAGCTGTCAAGATGGGCATAAATATCTACATCGTACCCCGTGCCAATCACCCAATAGTCTTTTCCGTCATTCAGGGTCTTGTTATATATCCAGGCAAACATCATATTGTTAAAATCAATGTTCCAGAACTGATAGAGCTTATCGGCTTCCAAGTCGCCATCGGCGGTGAAGTAATAATTGAGAGCCGCCCCGGTGCTGCCTTTTTGGAACTCGGTTCCTTTTTTGAGCTGTTGTCGAATGACGGGGCGCATTCCGGTGGCATCTATAACGTATTTGGCGCGGACGCTCTCTTTACCTGTTTTAGTTTTAAGATGCACGATAATGCCTTCTTCGGTATCTTCAAAACTTTCGTATTTGCACCCATCCCTAAATTCCGCGCCGTAGCTTTCAGCCAGGCGGCAGAGCCATTCGTCAAAGGTATCTCGCATGAAGTTAAGCATGGGGAATTTAGACGACATCATTTTCCCGTTCGGGAAATGCATTTCAACTTTTGTCAATTCGTTATTGCAAAGCCTTTCAGCGGGGATGGTGTCTCCAATGATTTTCTCAAAATATGGGAATTGAATTCCTGAACAGGGTTTTTCTCTGGGAACTTCAGCCCTTTCTATCAAGAGGGTGCTTAATCCATATTTGGCGCAAAATTTCGCCGCCACAGGGCCAGCCACTGCGCCTCCGGCGATAAAAACATCGTAGTCTTTTAGTTGCATAGTTTTTTAGTCCTCTAGTTGGGTAGTTGAGTAGTTTGATAGTTGGGTGCGTTGCACTTGTAGTCTAAAGTGCATTGCACCTGGTAGTTCGATAGTAAGATGCGTTGCACTTGTAGTCCAAAGTGCATTGCACCTGGTAGTTCGGTAGTAAGGTGCGTTGCGCCTGGTGGTTGGATATTGGGTAGTTTTTGATTCTCAGCCACCAGCCTCATTGTATACTATTTCCTGGGCAACACGTTGTTTAATTTTTCGATTGAGCAGCCAAGGCTGTTCAATTCTAGGGCAACCAGACTTCGGAAGTCTCAGAAACGCCTTATTTGGTCACCTTTTATGCTTTCAGGCTCGTTTTATCTTCAAAATACTTTGCGAAAGACTTCCGAAGTCTTGGGTAATCAATATTATTTTTCTAGCTACCCGACAGTTTTAATTTGGACACGGATTAACATTGATTTTCACGGATTTTTTTGTTTTTTCGGGACGGTTCACAAATAAGCAGACACTTTCCAAATCAATATGTCGCTGAGAGAAGCGTATTTTGCGACGTGGCAGCCTCCCAGTTAGCACAAGTACACTACGGTCGGGGAGATTGCCACACC
>QMOK01000317.1 GCA_003648195.1 Chloroflexota bacterium
GCTCCATTCTCTAAGCCTAGCAGAGCGTTAGCCGCGGTGGGTTCATCCACCAGCTTGGTGCAACGCAGGTCAGCGGCTTCTAGCACGTTGGCAACAGCTCGAACTTCGGGCAAAGGGACTCCCGGCGGGTATGCGCTGGCGGCATGGGTAATCTTCCGTCCCAGACGATGCTCCACGCGGGTTTTCATCCCCCGCAGGCGATCTACCGCTCCCAGATAATCCACCACCAAACCATCCCGCACAACTTGGGCAAATTGATATTCCCCTGCCAAGGGCTGATAATGTTCATCAAGGACAACTAGCACCAAATAGGCGGTGCCGAGGTCTACGCCAACGTGCAGCGTGCCCGTGGGGGGAGAATCCAGGGGGGGAGGTTCGGGGTCAGGAAGCCAACGGATGACACGTTCTGCCCGGGTCAAGGTCTGAACGACCTCAGGTCGAGAGATGTAATCGCAGGTTTCTATTTTTTGTCTCCGCCAGTTTTACCGCCGAAGCCACCTTTTGAGCTTTGGGGGAGAATCATTTCGACGCTTTCGTGAGGGCGGGGGATGACGTGGACTGAAACCAGTTCTCCAACGCGCTTGGCAGCCGCGGCTCCAGCATCGGTAGCGGCTTTGACCGCGCCAACATCGCCACGCACCATCACGGTGACGTATCCGCCGCCGACGTATTCTGAACCAATCAAGACTACGTTAGCTGCTTTGACCATTGCGTCAGCAGCCTCAATAGAGCCGATTAGTCCCTTAGATTCAACCATTCCAAGGGCAATTAATGAAGGATCTTGTGCCATAGTTCTTCTCCTAATTCAAACAGTAATGAGTAACGAGTAATGAGTAAGGCGTGAAATGCAAGTTTACGTTTTACTCTTTACTTTTCACGAATAACTTCATTGACAACTTCTCTAACAATTGCCTCTATCTCATCCAGTGAGGGGCCGTAAACCGTGCCTGCGGGGACTGTGCTTTCCCGAAAGGCTTCTGCCGGGGGAGATGAGGTTTGATACGCGATTCTTTTCACATTGTACAAATGATGCACAGTGACGTTATCGCCCGTGATGGCGCCGCCAATGCCGCCTGAGCCGAGTGTGAGGGAGGGCATGATGTTGGTGGTCATGCCTATCATCCCCAGAGTTCCCATAGTGTTAACGCCTATACGAAAGACCGGTTTTTCCAGTCCAAAAGCCATAATGACTTTTTCGTCTGTGGCATGGATGATGAGGCTGTGTCCGCGCCCGCCAAAACTTATCAGTTCCAAGCAACGCTCACATCCTGCTTCCCAGCCGTCAGCTTCATACCATCCCAACACTGTGGTCAATTTCTCGCGTGAGAGCGGTTCATCCGGGCCGACTTTGTTCAGACGCGCCACCAAAACGCGGGTTTGTTTCGGCACGCGAATACCAGCCAATGAAGCCACGTACTGCGCCGATTTTCCCACCGAAGCAACGTTAATACCGCCATTGGGATGAAATAAGGTTTGGCGCAAAGCCTGTGCTTGTGACTCATCAACAAAATATGCGCCCTCGCTCTCCATTAACTTTTTCAGGCGGGCAGCAATGGGACGATCAGCTACTACAGACTGCTCGGTGGCGCAGATTGTGGAATAGTCGAAGGACTTGCTGCCAACTATATATTTGGCGGCTTTTTCAAGGTCTGCGCTTCTATCCACGTAAGCTGGCACATTGCCCGGCCCAACGCCATAAGCGGGCTTTCCTTGGGAATGGGCCACACGTACCATATCCGAGCCGCCAGTCGCCAAGATGAGCGCCGTACGTTTGTGGGACATCAATTCCCTAGTTCCCGGCAGGCTAATTTGTGTCATACAATTAATCAGGCCAGCGGGCGCGCCCGCGCTAATAGCAGCATCTTTCATGACTTTCACAGTTGCGTTCGCGCAGTTAACCGCCGAAGGATGAGGGGCAATCACAATTCCATTCCGAGCCTTGACGGCCATGAGCAATTTATTTATCACCGTGGAAGTGGCGTTAGTGCTAGGCGTCAGGGCGGCTATCACGCCCATGGGCCAAGCCACTTCGATGATTCCACTCTCTTTACTGCCGCGAATGACGCCCACGGTTTTAATATCTTTGATGCTCTCCCAAACGTTTTTGGCGGCAAACTCGTTTTTGAGTTTTTTATGCTCGGGGACGCCAAAACCCGTTTCCTCGGCGGCCATGCGTCCGAGGCGTTCAGAAGCCATAAAAGCCGCTTCTGCCATAGCCTCACAAACGCGGTCTACCTGCTGCTGAGTAGCATTGGCCCAAACTTGTTGAGCCTGATAAGCCTGTTCTGCCATCTGGCGGGCTTCTTGAATCGAGCGGAGGTCTTTGTCGAATTGAGTCATAATTCATTCCGAAATGCTTAGGCTCTTTGGGGAACGTGATGAGTGAATTACTCATTACGTTTTATCTTTGTTTATACGCCACTTTCCCGCCAGCCACAGTATGGTCAATGATTGCCATTATCACGGCGTCCACGGGGCTATTTTTGGTGATATCGGTTTGGCGGCCACCAGAACCGTGAGCGGTCAACACTAAGTCACCTATCCCTGCGTCCAAGGTATCAACTGCCACGTAGGGTTTGCCGAATGCTTTACCGTTTTCATCGGCCTGCCGCAAAATGAGCAGTTTGCGACCAACTAATTTTTCGTCTTTGATGGTCGAAATTGTAGTTCCAATAACTTTGGCTATTAACATA